>NZ_JBSFUT010000033.1:0-97504 GCF_053591935.1 Streptomyces sp. NPDC002851
GCCCCGATACATCCAGTATCGGGGCGACCCTCCGCCTTGCGATCGCACGCACCGGACGCCGCGGGGCCCGCCCTCCGGGCGGACGACGGGATTTCCGGCACAGGCCCTGGCTCGGCTCCCGTCGTGAGCATCGTCACTGGACCTCCGGGACCAACGCCGCGGGCTCCTTGGACATCGGTGTCTGACCGTCACCGTCCATTAGGCCGAGGCGCGTCTGCACCGTGTTCAGGTTGGCCAGGAACGCGATGCGCTTGTACTTGCCGTCGCTGCGGGTCGGGGTCATGTCGTCGTAGAGCTTCCACAGCTCCTCGATGGACGCCCCGGGGCTGGAGGTGACCGGGACATGACCGGTGTAGCAGTCGGTGTCGCTGGTCTCGATGGTGAAGTCCACGCGCTTCGCCATGTCCTTTTCCAGATCGGCGTGGAACGGCACGAAGAAGCAGGGTGAGACGATGTCGTGACGGTTGTCGAGCCGGGACTGCAGCCACGTGATGGTCGTACGCATCGCCTCGTCGGTCTCCCCCGGAATGCCGAGGATCATCGTGGCCTGCACGCCGATCCCGGCCTTGCGCAGCGAGTCGAGGGCCCGCTCGGTGACCGCCACCTTGACCGGCCGTCCCAGGCGCTTGAGGAGCGACCAGTCCAGCGTCTCCACGCCCACGAGCAGGCGGAAGCAGCCGGACTTGCGCAGCATCCGCGCCATGTCGTCGTCGATCAGGTCGGGGCGGGCCTTGGCCTCCCACTCGAACCTGCCCTGGAGACCGGACTCCTCGATGGCCCGGCAGAGCTCCTGCATCCGCGGGACGTCCTCGACGAAGTCGTCGTCCTCGATCCGGATCCGGTCGAACCCGTGCACCTCGACGAGCTCGCGGATCTCCTCGAGCACCCGCGCCGCGCTGTGCCGCCGCTGGCCGACGCCCCACTGGTGCTTGGAGTAGCAGTAGGCGCAGGCGTACGAGCAGCCGCGGGCGGTGACGATGTTCCCGGCCCGGCCACGCGAGATCGTCCGGTACAGCTCCATGTCGGCCAGGTCCCGGGCCGGTTTGGGCAGCGTGTCCAACTTCATCACCTGCGGCGCGGCGGGCGTCTCGACGACCTTGCCGTCCTCGTCGCGGAAGGCGATGCCGCGCACCTTGTGCAGGTTCTTCCGGCCGTTGGTGCCGTACTCGTGGACCAGGTGGGAGAAGGTCACCTCACCCTCGCCCTTGACGACGACATCCGCGGCGCCGTCCTCGACCAGCTGGCGGGCGAGGGGAGTCGCGCCGACGCCGCCGAGGACGGTCAGCGCACGCGGGTGGCGGTACTTGGTCTCGGCGGCGAGCTTGATGCCGTTCTTGAGGCTGGAGGTGAGCACCTGGATGCCGACGATGTCCGGGTTGTAGCCGCGCAAGGGTTCGTTCGGCGTGGCCAGCGGCCGTTGCAGGACGAAGAGCTGGTCGTCGATGAAGTGGACGTCGGTGCCCTTGGTGTCGTGGAAGGTACCCTCCCGCAGCACGGCGGCCAGGGAAAGCAGCCCCAACTGCGGTGCTGAGATCGACTCGCCGGAGTACGCCGACCGTCGAGCATTCACGAGAAGAACTTGCATGCTTGTCTGCCTCCTGCGAGTGGACAGTCCTCGGGCGCGGTCCGGCCGACCGCCAACAAGCCCGTGGGCACACGGATTTCGTGGTACGTCCGGTTTCCGCGTGTCACACGGTGGGCCTGGTCCGGTCGTCAGCGGGGAATCGGAAAGGGAGGGAATTCGTATCCGGAGATGACTCCGGTCGTATCTCAGCTCTGCTCGATCGGGGCTGTACGCCTGCTGGATTGGGGCTGCACGCGGATTCCAGCCCAACACGGGCCTGAGCCCCCGTCCAATGCCTTTATCGGGTCGCCCCCGCACTGCCGTGGCATGGCGCCCAACTCCCGCTCCCAGCCATGCCCTTGACGCATCACGGCGATGCGCAGGCGGCTTCTGTGCCGGATGTCGGCGCTATGGCAGCATCGCTGAGGAGCTCTGCAGATCAACTTCCACGCACACGCTCGGGAAAGGTACCGATGAACGATTTCCATCGACCGGCCGGCGCTGCGGACGGCACCACCATGACCTGGGACCCGGCGGTGGACCGCGAGATCTTCGAGCGCGACGGGGTGCTGCGCTGGGACAACGTCCTCTCGCCCGACGAGGTCCGCGCCCTGCGCGCGTCCATGGAGCGGGTGTTCTACCGGGACGGCGTCCCGGGCGACGGGGTCCTCGACCTGTCCGAGACGAAGGCCCGGCCGCAGGACCAGGCGCTCCTTCAGAAGATCGGCATCTGGGAGTCCGACCCGGTCTGCGAGGCCCAGGTCCGCCGCCCCGACATCGTGCCCCGCGTCGAGGCGCTGCTCGGCGGTCCGGTACGGCTGTTCCGCGACCACTCCTTCTACAAGCCCGCGGGCAAGGGCGACCGCAGCCGCCTGGTCCTGCACCAGGACAACCGCTACTGGCACCTCGACCCGCCGGACGCCGTCACCATCTGGATGCCGCTCGACGACGCCACCTTGGAGAACGGCTGCCTGCACTACGTCCTCGGCAGTCACAAACGCGGCCGCGTGGAGCACGTCCGCCCCGAGGAGGGCGCGGTCCTCGTCGAGGCCCTGAACGACCAGGAGCCGGTGCCGTACCCGATCCCCATGGGCAGCGCCCTGGTCCACAGCATCAACACGCTGCACGGCTCGGGCCCCAACCTCACCGACAGCCCCCGCCGCACCTACTCGCTGGTCTACGTACGGGACAACGTGACCGTACGCGGCCGACCGATGGACGACTATCCGCTCGCCGCCGACCTCATCCGTTGAGGCGCCCGATGGCAGACGCGATGGGGCCCGATGCGTACGAGACGATCCTGCTCGACCGCGCCGACGGCGTCGCCTGGGTCACCCTGAACAGACCCGAGAAGCTCAACGCGACGACAGAGCGGATGCATTACGAACTCCTCGACGCCTTCGCCCGGGTCGCGGACGACGGGAAGACCAAGGTCCTCGTGTTCACCGGCGCCGGGGACCGGGCCTTCTGCATCGGCAGCGACCTCGGGTTCCTGGGCCAGGTCCTGGACGGCGAAGAGGCCGACAGCGACCTGTTCGCCGTATACCTGGAGCGCATCAACCGCGTGGTGTTCGCCCTGGAGCGACTGCCCATGCCGACGATCTGCATGGTGCAGGCCAAGGCCCGGGCCAGCGGCTTCGAGATGGCCGTGGCCTGCGACCTGATCCTGATCGCGGAGGAGGCCCGGATCGGCGACGTCCATACGCCCTACGGCCATATGCCGGGCGCCGGGGCCAGTCACCGCGCGGTCCGCAAGATGGGGCTGCAGAACGCGATGGACGTGATCCTGACCGGCCGTTGGCTCTCGGCGGCCGAGGCCGTCGAGAAGGGCCTGGCGCTGCGCGCGATCCCCCGGGACCGGCTGCGCGAGGAGACCGCCGCCCTGGCCCGGACGCTGGCCGATATGCCGGGCGACTGCCTGCGCCACGCGAAAGCCGCGATCATGAACGGTCTCGGCGTGAGCGTGGAGGACGCGGTCGCGGCGGAGACCCGCGAATACCTGGCCCTGATGCGCGGCTCCTCCGGCCCGGTGGACGGCTTCCGCGCCTCGCAGCGCGACCGCGCGGCCCGGCGCGATGGGTCGGGCTGACGCCCGGTTCAGTCGAGCACGCCGGGCACGCCGCCCCCGTAGCGGCGCTTGGCGTCCTCAAGGTCCTCCACCCGGCCGGTGTCCCAGGGGAGTTCCCAGCCCCCGAGGCGCAGCAGCCAGGAGACGAGGCTGCCGGTGAAGCCCCACACGAACACGTTCGAGGCGAGAAAGCCCGGCGCGATGTACCCGGCCGGGAAGCGCACCCGCAGCTGTCCCGCCGGATCGGCCAACTCGCGTACGGGAACCCGGTGTACGGACACCGTCTCACCGCCGTCGACCGCGAGCGCGGCGTCCCCGTCCCACCAGCCGAGCACCGGGGTGACCGCGAACCCGCTCCAGGCGAGGTTCAACGGGCGCAGCGCGCCGACGACGGTCACCGCGGCCGGGTCGAGCCCGGTCTCCTCCCGTGTCTCGCGCAGCGCGGTGTGCACCGGGTCGCGGTCGTCGGGGCGGGCCGAGCCGCCGGGGAAGACCACCTGCCCCGGATGGTTCCGCATCCTGCCGGAGCGCTCCAGGAACAGCAGGTCGGGACCGGCGTCCCCGGTGCCGAACAGCACGAGCACGGACGAGGCCCGGGCGTCGTCGGGTACGGGGTCGGTGTAGCGCTCCAGTTCCGGGGGTGCGCTGTCCTGGGCGGCCTGCTGGCCGAGCCCGGTCAGCCACGGGGGTACGGCGGGTCCTGCGGGGCGGTTCTGGTCGAGAGCCACGGTAGTCAGCGTACGAGACGACAACTCGGCCCGTCCGGCGTTTGAGGCCAGATCCGGGGGCCGGGCCGACGGCACGGATCGTGATCCGTAGGTCAGGACAGTTCTTCCGTGAGGGGCAGGGCCTTCAGGTGCCGCGGAGTGAGGACCCGCGCGTCGGGCGCCGCCTTCGACAGGACCCCGGCCGCCGTGGGCCGGGCGGAGGCCGCGAGGAGGCGCGGTTCGCTGCTGAGCGGCGTGGTCATGTCGTCGTGGTGGGAGGGGATCAGCAGGGGCGGGTTCCCGGTGACCGAGATGAGCCGCTCGATATAGCGGTGCACCGCCGTGTACGGGGTCATGGGGACCGCCACGGCGTCCGGCCGGATGCCCTGGAGTTCGCGCTCGATGAAATTGCTCGCGCCCATGAGCAGGATGGACGGGCCTTTGTCCACGGACACTTGGTAGGCGAGGGTGTCGCCCTCGACGAGGTCGGAGAGCACGGTGGGCCGTCGCGGCGGGGAGGTCCGGTGCCCCGGCGCGGGGCAGCCGTGGTCGGGCCGCTGGCTGTGCAGGCTGCGGAAGACCTCCACGGTGTAGCCGTCGAACTGGAGGTACTCGCCGCCCTTGACCTGGATGACGTCCTCCAGGCGGCGGCGCGGGGTGCCCATGGCGGTCAGCAGGTTCCGTACCGTCTCGTCGCAGAGGGTGCGCAGACGGGCGCGCTTCCACTCCGGGCGGGCAAGGAGCTGCGGCACGTCCGCCAGGTGGTCGAAGTGGCCGTGGCTGACCAGAATCAGCTCGGGCGGCCCGGCGAGGTGCCGTCCGGCCACCCGATCCACGGCCTCCCGGTCGAACCGCAGCGGCAGTTGGAGGTCCATGGCGCCGGAGCTGTCGGTGCAGGCCATGCGGCTCATATACGGATCGAAGAGGATGCTGCGGTCGCCGTCGATGACGATCTCCCAGCCGGAGACGCCCAGCCAGCGCAGTTCCACGGGGGTGGAGTACGGTCCGCGCCGCAGGAACGCCGGTGCCGCGCCGACGAGTCCGGCCCCGGCCGCCGCCGCACCCGATGCCGCCAGAACTGTCTTGAAGACCGTACGCCGCGCTGTCATCGTTCCGTCCACTCCGTTGTGCGCACTGTGAGTGAGGGGAACGTTACGAGAGGCGACGACGCATGAGCCGCATTTCGGCCAGCGGTGGCCGTGGGGCGGTAGGTCGTGCCTACATCCCGGGGGATCCGGTGACGTTCAACAGCTGTTCGTCCTGGCGTAATACGGCCTGCATCACTTCCCGTAGCTTCGCCCCGGGGTTGATGCCGATCTGCTCCCGGAGGATCTCCTTGGCCCGGTGGAAGACCCGGATGGCATCGGCCTGACGGCCCTCGCCGTAATAGGCCTTCATCAGGCCGACGTACAGGTCCTCGCGCAGCGGATCGCGGTCGACGAGCTCCGAGAGGCTGGCGATCGCGGTGTTGTAGTGGCCGAGGCCGACGTCGATCAGGGCCCGCAGCTCCGTCGCCGCCGTCCGCTCCCGCTCCAGGGTCTCGCTCTTCATGCGCAGACGTGTGGAGGTGACGTCGGCGAGCGCCGAGCCCTTCCACAAGTCCAGTGCCGCGTCGAGCCGTTCGGACGCGGACCGGCACTCTCCGCGGCCGTACAGCTCGCGTACGGTGCGCACCTCGGACCGGAACACGAACAGGTCGATGCGCTCCGGCGGCACCCGCAGCTCGTAGCCGCGGGTGTGCGAGCCGAGGGCGTCGCGCGCGAGCCCGGCGTCCATCAGGGCGGTACGGATCATCCAGGCCGAGGTCTGGAGTTGGCCCGATACGGTCAGCGGGGGGTCGCCGTCCCACGAGTCCTCGATGATCGTCTCCTTGGGGACGACCTGTCCGGGTTTCAGCGCGAGGGAAGCGAGCAGGCGCCGCTGCCGCTGGCCGCGGATGGGCACGGGCGTGGTGTCGCGCAGGAGCGTCACCGGGCCGAGGAGCCGGATCGTCGGGTCGGTGGATCTCATGTGACGGGTCCCCCTTAGTCCTCTGTCCTCTGTCCTCTGGGCTCAATGGATGAGTCGAGCCGTCGCCGCGCCCTTCCGAGGTGTCACCGAGTGAGGTTCGTGCCGCGTACCGCGTGAGGTGGTTACTGCGTAAGGTTCTTGAGGAACTTCGCCGCGACGGGACCGGCGTCGGAACCGCCCGACCCGCCGTCCTCGAGCAGCACCGCCCAGGCGAGGTTCGAGTCGCCCTGGTAGCCGATCATCCAGGCGTGTGTGCGGGGCGGCTTGTCGTTGCCGTACTCCGCCGTGCCCGTCTTCGCGTGCGGCTCGCCGGGCAGGCCCTTGAGGGCCTTGCCCGCGCCGTAGGTGACGGTCGCGCGCATCATCGCGCGCAGATTGTCGACGACGCCCGCGTCGAGTCGGGCCGGTGCCTGGTGCTTCTTCTTCACGGCGTCGGGCACCAGGACGGGCTGGTTGAACCGGCCTTCCTTCACCGTGGCCGCGATCGACGCCATCACCAGGGGCGAGGCCTGGAGCCGTGCCTGTCCGATGGTGGACGCGGCCATGTCGTTCTCGTTGGTGGCGACCGGGACACTGCCGTCGTACGTCGTGATCCCCACGTCCCACGTACCGCCGATGCCGAAGGCCTGCGCGGTGTCGTGCAGCGCGGACCGGGACAGCTTGGGGTGGGAGTTGACGAAGAAGGTGTTGCAGGACTTGGCGAACACGTCACGGAAGGTCGAGCCCGGGGCGAGGACGAACTGGTCCTGGTTCTCGAAGCGTTGCCCGTTGACGTAGGCGAACTTGGGGCAGTCGGCCTTGTCCGTCGGCTGCATCCCCTCTTTCATGAGCGCGGCGGAGGTGACGACCTTGAAGGTGGAGCCGGGCGCATAGCGGCCCTCGAGGGCGCGGTTCGCGCCGCCGGGCCGGTTGGCGGCCGCCAGGATGTGGCCGGTGGAGGGGTCGATGGCGACGATGGCGACGTTCTTCTTCACGTCTTCGATGGCGTCGGCGGCGGCCTCCTGCACCTTCGGGTCGACCGTGGTCTTCACCGGCTTGCCCGCGCTGCCCTCGGCGTTGGTGAGCCGCTCCACCATCACGTTGTCCTGTCGCTGCACGATCACGACGGACTTCGTCACGTCCCCGCCGCCGCTGAGCTGCTTGTCGTAGCGTGCCTCCAGGCCCGAGACCCCCTTGCCGGTCTTCGGGTCCACCGCGCCGACCAGGGAAGAGGCCCGCAGTTCGGCGCCGTTCTTGTCGAGGACGGCGGCCCGTTCCCGTGACTTGAGGGCGAGTGTCTGCCCCGGCGCCATCTTCGGGTGGATCATCGGGGTGTTGAATTCAACCTGCCATTTGTCGCCGTTGCCGAGGACCGTCGCTTTCGAATCCCAGGTGTAGTCACCGGCGCCGGGGATCTTCATCCTCACGGTGTAGGGGATATCGACTTCCCCGTCGGCCTGCTTCTTCCCGTCGCCGGCCGTGATCTCGGTCCGGGAGGGATTCAGGTTCGTCATGATGGATTTGATCAATGATTCGGCGTTGTCCGGGGTGTCCGTCAGGCGGCCCGCCCGCGCGGCGTCACCCTTCTCCCACGCACCGAGAAACTTGTTCAACTGCGCGGTGGCAGCGACTACTTGGGGATCTTCCGGCTCGTCGGCGAACACTGCGGAGTACCCCCAGTATCCGATCCCCCCGGTAGCCGCCAGTACGGCAACGGCTCCGACGATCGTGCGACGAGGAGAGCTGTTCCTGGCGTACTCCGCCTCGTCGCCGTAGCTTCCGGAATGTGTCATGCAGGTCAGATTAGGTCCTGGCGCTGTTCTGTAGCCGCCCGGAAAGAGCGCTTAAGACGCCTTCAAGACAGAACAAAGGTGAAAGAGATAGTGGGCGGAGAGAGGCATGTGGAACCATGCGCCGCCGACAGTCGAAAGACCTTTGTCAAAGAGGTGAGGTCGCAGTGGCGGCCCTCGGTCAACTCGCCGCACCGGCTGAGGTGTAGACCTCCGAAGGAAGCGTCTCCCGGCGGCGGTCGCCACGGATCAAAGTGACCTGAAGTTGTCGCCTTCGTGGGCCGGGAGCCGGACCCCGACCGCCCTTCCGCCCCCGCGCCGGGCGCCGTCCCCGAGCCGTCGCTCCCGTCCCCGCCTCCCCCTTCCAGCGCCGCCTCGCACTCCCTCACGGGCCGCTCCCGGATATGCCCCGGAGAGCGGGCGGAGAGGGTGCCGGTTCAGGGTTGCCGAAAACCGTTCACTGCCGACCGAGTCCGGAAGGAGTGAGTCCGTGGGACGCAACGAAGCACACGTGTCACCCCGCGACGCACGGTTCCCCACCTTCATGCGCCTGCCGCTCGACCGGAACCCCCGCGGCTACGACGTCGTGGTGGTCGGCGCACCCTACGAAGGCGGCACCAACTACCGGCCCGGCGCCCGATTCGGCCCACGGGCCGTCCGCGGCGAGTCCGGATTCGTCCACGGCGTCGGCATCGACTCCAACCCCGGCACGTTCGACCTCATCACCTGCGCCGACGGCGGCGACATCGATCTGACCGCACTCGGCACGGCCCCCGCGATCGACACCGCACAGCAGCACCTCTCCCACCTCCTCAAGGGCAATGCCGCCTTCCTGATGCTGGGCGGCGACCGCGCCATGACCGTGGCGGGGCTGCGCGCGGTGGCACAGGAGTACGGCCCGGTCGCCGTCGTGCACCTGGACGCCCACTCCGGCACCGCCCCGATCTCCCGCGACGACCGCCATCCCTACGGCACCCCCTTCCGGCACGGCATCGACGAGAAGCTCGTGGACCCCACCGCGATGGTGCAGATCGGGATCCGCGGCAACAGCCCGCGGCCGGACGCGCTCGACTACGCCCGCGCCCAAGGCGTACGCGTGATCACAGCGGACGAGTTCGGGGCTCTGGGCGTCCGCGGCACCACCGACCTGATCCGGGACCGCGTCGGCCACCGGCCCGTCTACGTTTCGGTCGGCATCGGCGTGGCCGATCCCGCCTTCGCACCCGGCACGGCCTCACCCGTGCCCGGCGGCCTCAGCTCCCGCGAGGTGCTCGCCCTCCTGAGCTGCTGCGGCGACCTCAGACCGGTCGGCTTCGACGTCATGGAGGTCTCACCGCTCTACGACCACGCGGGGATCACCTCGGTCCTGGCGACCGGGATCGGCGCGGAACTGCTCTACCAGTACGCCTGCGCGCACCGCATACGGATGTGAATGAGGGATTACGGGTGTGACTGGGGCATGCGGGTGTGACTGGGGTATGCAGGTGATACTGGGGCATGCGGATGTGACCGGAACATCCGAACTTGATCGGGTCTAACCGGCCGTACCGGACAAGGGGTTCGAGGTGGCGGCGCCCGGTGGCCTCGCCATATCAGGGTGTCCCTGAGGGAACCCTGAATGTCCCTCATCCTTCCCTGATGAGTGCCGAAAATCTTTGCGTCGTTCACCGACCGGCGCCACCGTGGGAGCAAGGCGGGCCGCCGAGCGCCAACTCGACGGCCCGTGCACGACGTGAGCAAGGCCCGCGTGGCAGATCCGCCAAGACCCCGCGCGGACCGTATTTGTCCTGCGTTCCCCTGCCTACGAAAGCGGGTTCAGCATGCCCAGCCCTGCCCCATCCACTGTAGTCGCCCGGTCCCGGAGCTACGCCGTCGCCATCGCGGACACCCCAGAGCTGATCAGGGCGGCGCAGCGGCTGCGCCATCAGGTCTTCGGCGAGGAAATGGGCGCCACCCTGCACTCACCCGTGCCGGGCCTCGACATCGACGACTTCGACGCGTTGACGGACCACCTGATCGTCCTGGACACGGATTCCGGCGACGTCGTAGGCACCTACCGGCTGTTGCCGCCGGGGCGCAGCGAACGCCTCTACGCGGACGGCGAGTTCGACCTCTCCGCCCTCGCGCCGATACGGCCGCACCTGGTGGAGGCCGGCCGCTCCTGCGTGCACCCGGCCCACCGGAACGGCGCGGTGATCAACCTGCTCTGGTCCGCCCTGGCCCGCTATGCCCTGCTCTCCGGCCACCGGTACCTGGCCGGTTGCGCCTCCGTGCCGCTCGACGACGGCGGCCGTGCCGCCACCAGCGCCTGGCTCCTCGGCAACGCGAAGCACGCCGCCCCGCCGGAGCTGCGGGTGCACCCGCACCGACCCTGGCAGCCCGCGGGCCCGCTGGAGGGCGGCGCACACCCCTCGGACCTGCCCCCGCTGCTCCGCGGCTACCTGCGCCTCGGCGCCTGGATGTGCGGCGCGCCCGCACACGACCCGGAGTTCAACGTCGCGGACTTCTACGTCCTGCTCCCCATGGACCGGGTCAACGACCGCTACCGCCGCTACTTCCTGGGCGAGGACTGACCATGACGGCCACGTCTCCTTCGCGGGCGCGGGGCGCGACCGCGGCGCACGCGGTCCCGGCGCACGCGGTCCCGGCGCATGCCCCGGCGAACGGCACGTCTCACGCCACCGCGGCCGCCGGTGCCGGACAGGTCGGAACGCACGCCCCGGCACCACGCGTGGGCCCGGCGCCCCGTGCGGTTCCCACGGCCCCGGCTCCGGCCCTCCCCGGTCCGCCGAAGGGCGGCAGCCCGTGGGAGCCGTACTCGCCCTGTACGCCGGGGTGTGTGGAGCGGGGCGCCCCGCGTGTTCCGGTGCTGCGGACCGCGCGGCGGTACGCCGGATTCGGCGGGGTCGTCACGGGGACGCTCGCCGGGCGGCGGATGCCGGACGGCCCCGAGGCGGTGACGGACCGGGCGCGCCAACTGATCGCGGCGCTGGGACTCCGCATGGACACCGACGGCGAGCCCCTGCGCGTCACCGGGGCTGGAGTCGGAGCCGGGGCCGGAGCCGGGGACGGAGTCGGACCCCGAGCCGGAACCGAAATCGGGGCCGGGGACGGAGCCGGAACCGGAGTCGGAACCGGAGCCGGAGCCGGGGACCCTCGCGGGCCCCGGGGCGAGCGTCAGGTCGGCACCCTGGTCGTCGCCGACCACATCTCCTGGCTCGACCCCCTCGCGCTGCTCGCCTACGAGCCGGTGACCCTGGTGGCCAAGCGCGAAGTGGCGCACTGGCCCGTGGTCGGCCCCCTGGCCCGCCGGGTCGACACCTGCTTCATCGACCGGGGCAGCCTGCGGGCCCTGCCGGACACCATCGCCCGGGTCGCGGACGCGCTACGGCAAGGGCGTACGGTCGCGGTCTTCCCGCAGGGCACCACCTGGTGCACCGCCGGGGGCGGCACCTTCCGGCGCGCCCTGTTCCAGGCCGCGATCGACGCGGGCGCCCCGGTGCGCCCGGTGACGATCGACTTCCTGCAACACGGCAGGACCAGCACGGTGCCCGGCTTCCTCGGCGACGACGCCTTCCTGCCCGCACTGCACCGGGTGGCCCGGGCCGAGGCCCTCACCATACGGATCCGCACACACCAGCCCCTGTTCCCCGGCGCCGGTTCGGTTGCTGGTGCTGGTGCTGGTGCTGGTGCCGGTCCCGGTGCCGACCGCCGGGCCCTCGCCGCCGCGGCACAGGCGGCGGTGTTCAACTCCCGGCCGAGCCGACATGGTTGAGTGGCTCGACCATTACGCCGCCCTGCTCCAGGGCATGCTCGGCTCCCCGTGGCTCTGGCTCCTGATCTTCTGTACGGCGGCCCTGGACGCCCTGCTGCCCTTCATGCCGAGCGAGGGCACCGTCGTCATGGCCGCCGTCCTCATCGGAGCCGACCCCGAGCGGCTCGCCCTGCTCTGGCTGCTCGCCGCCGTCGGTGCGCTCGTCGGGGACATCGGGGGGTACGCCATCGGGCGTCGCGCGGGCCCCGGCCTCACGGCCCGCCTGGTGCGCGGCGAGAAGGGCCGCCGACGGCATGCCTGGGCCTGCGGCCTGGTCGAGCGGCACGCCGCGCTCCTGATCGTGGCGGGCCGCTATGTGCCCGCCGGGCGCGTGGTCACCGGCCTGACCACGGGCAGCGTGCGGTACCCGCTGCACCGCTTCGTGGCCTTCGACGCCCTGGGCACCGGCATCTGGGCCGCACTCAGCGTCGCCATCGGCTGCCTGGGCGGCGGGGCCTTCGCAGACCGCCCGCTCTACGGCGCGCTGCTGTCGGGCGGCGCGATGGCGCTGCTCACGCTCGCGCTCGCGGGGATACGCCGCCACCGCCGCGCCCGCGCCCGACGCCGCCGATGTCACGCCACAACAATCTCAACTGACGCATCAGTCAAAATCTCAACACGCGAGCGCGAGCGACGGGTCCCTGATGGTCCTCTCGCGCGAATACCCCGGTAAATAGCGGGGATCAGCGCAGACTCGGTATCGCCCTGACAGTCGTCCCGGCTCCGACCCGGCATTCGCCCCGGCCTCGGTCCGGTCCTCCGTGTTGCGGTTATCTCAATGCGTCGCTACGGTGACCGACCATGCAGCAGGAACCGGGAAGCCAGGAACCGGGAAGCCGAGTCGGCGACGCCCGCGGCGAGGTCGCCGAGCGGGTCCGCGAGGTGATCGCTGCTGCCGGAGTGAGCCAGCGCGAGTTCGCGCGCCGGATCGTCATGGACCCCTCGAAGCTGTCCCGCTCGCTCAGCGGCACCCGTCGCTTCACCGTCGCCGAGCTGGCCCGGATCGCGGACACCGCCGATATCGACGCGGCCTGGCTGCTCGGCTCCGGCGGACCGGAGCCCACCGCACCCCGGGCCGCCCGCTCACGGCGTAGCGCCAAGACACCCACCGCGGTCGACGGTGGCAGGCCCCTCCAGATAGTGCGGGAGACCGTCCGCCTCATCGCCGAACGCGGCTTCCACGCCGTCCGCGTCGCCGACATCGCCGAGGCCTGCGACACCAGCACCGCCGCCATCCACTACCACTTCCCGGGCCGCGACGACCTCCTGGAGGCCGCCGTGCGCTGGTGCATGGACGAGGACACCGCGCGCCGCGCCGCCCGGATCGCCGAGGCCACCGATGTGGCCGACGAACTGCGGCAGTTGATCGAGCTCCAGACCCCGCGCACCGAGCAGCAGCGCCGCCAGTGGAGCGTCTGGCTCGACCTGTGGGCGGAGGCCGCCCGCTCCACCGTCGTGGGCCGCCTGCACGTCGAGTACTACCGGCAGTGGCGGGCCACCGTCGCCGACGTCATCCGGCGCGGCGTCGCCGCGGGCGCCTTCCGCCCCGTCGCTCCCGAGCCCGCCGCGCTCACCCTGACCGCCCTCATCGACGGCCTCGCCTCCCAGGTCCTCGCCACCACGCCCGGCGAGCCCGGCACCAGCGCACAGGACATGCAGGACGCGCTCCTCGCCCATGTCGAGGCCACGCTCGCCGCCCGCTGAATCTCGCACAGCAACGACCGATCCCCGTACCAGGCAAACGGTCAATCCCCGTACAGGACAAGGGAGTTCCGCATGTCCATGAACCACGACGTCATCCTCACCTGCGCCCTCACCGGCGCCGGTGACACCGTGCGCAAGAGCCCGCACGTGCCCGTCACGCCGGAGCAGATAGCCCGCTCCGCGGTCGAGGCCGCCGAGGCGGGCGCGGCCGCCGTGCACATCCATGTCCGTGACCCCGAGACCGGTGCGCCCTCGCGCGACCCGCGGCTCTACCGCGAGGTCGTAGAGCGGATCAAGGAGACCGGTACCGACGTCATCATCAATCTCACCGCGGGCATGGGCGGCGACCTGCCCGTCGACCCCGAGCAGCCGCTGAAGGACCTGGGGGAGCTGCCCGGCACCGACCTCGTCGGCGGCCTGGAGCGCCTCCCGCACGTCGACGAACTGCTGCCCGACATCTGCACCCTGGACTGCGGCTCGCTCAACTTCGGCGACGGCTCCAACCTGTACGTCTCCACGCCCGACATGCTGCGCGCCGGAGCCCGACGCATCCAGGAGCTCGGCGTACGGCCCGAGTTGGAGATCTTCGACACCGGCCAGCTGTGGTTCGCCAAGCAGCTGCTCGCCGAGGGCCTGCTCGACAACCCGACCGTCTTCCAGCTCTGCATGGGCATCCCGTGGGGCGCCCCCGCCGACCCGGGCGTGCTCCAGTCCATGGTCAACATGCTGCCCGAGGGCGCCCAATGGGCCAGCTTCGCGATCGGCCGGATGCAGATGCCATGGGTCGCCCAGTCGATCCTCGTCGGCGGCCACATCCGCGTCGGCCTGGAGGACAACCTCTACCTCGGCAAGGGCAACAAGGCCACCAACGCCCAGCTCGTCGAGCGCGCCGTGCGGATCACCGAGTCCATCGGTGCCCGCATCGCCACCCCCGACGAGGCCCGGGCCAAGCTCGGCCTCAAGCCCCGCGCTTAGGGCGTGCCTTGCGGGTCACGTATCCGCACCGTCGGCCGGGTTGCCGTCTCCTGGGGGCTGCGCCCCCAGACCCCGCTCCCTTATCGCGCTGAACGCGCTCGTCCTCAAACGCGCTCGTCCTCAAACGACGGACGGGCTGCTTCTTGCCCCCAGACGTACCCCTAAGGACATCCCCCCCATGACCGTAGTCCCCGCACCCCCCGCCCCCTGCGCCCCCGAGGACGTGCGCCGCGTCGCCTGCATCGGTGCCGGTGTGATCGGTGGCGGCTGGGTCGCCCACTTCCTCGCCCGCGGTTACGACGTCACCGCCTGGGACCCCGCCCCCGACGCCGAGGCCAAGCTGCGCCGCCTGACCGACGCCGCCTGGCCCGCGCTCACCCAGCTCGGCCTCGCCGAGGGCGCGTCGCGCGACCGGCTCACCGTGGCCGCGACCCCCGAAGAGGCCGTCGCCGACGCCCAGTTCGTGCAGGAGAGCGCCCCGGAAAAGCTGGAGCTCAAGCGCGACCTGCTCACCCAGCTGGACGCCGCGGCCCCCGCCGGGGTCGTCATCGCCTCGTCCACCTCCGGCTACCCGATGACCGATATGCAGACCACGGCCGCCGACCCGGGTCGCCTGGTCGTCGGCCACCCCTTCAACCCGCCGTACCTGATCCCGCTGGTCGAGGTCGTCGGCGGCGAGCGGACCGCCGAGCACGCGGTGGCCTGGGCGGCCAAGTTCTACGACAGCGCGGGCAAGTCCGTGATCACCATGCGCCGTGAGGTCCCCGGCTTCATCGCCAACCGCCTTCAGGAGGCCCTGTGGCGCGAGGCCCTGCACATGGTCGCGAGCGGCGAGGCCACCGTGCAGGAGATCGACGACTCCATCACCGAGGGCCCCGGCCTGCGTTGGGCGTTCATGGGCCCGATGCTCACCTTCGCGCTCGCCGGTGGTGAAGGTGGGATGGCTCACATGCTCGACCACTTCGGACCCTCCCTGAAGTCCCCGTGGACCCGACTTGAGGCCCCCGAGCTGGACAGACAGCTGTACGACGCCGTGGTCCAGGGATGCGACGAGGAGGCCGCGGGGCGTAGCATCGCGGACCTCGTCGCCGCACGAGACCAAGGAGTTATCGACGTACTGCGGGCGACCGGCCGTCTCCCACAGCAGCGGAAGGAAAGCAAGTGACGGACACCCTGCCCCTGCTCCGACAGACCGTCCGCCCCGAGTGGATCGACTACAACGGGCACATGAGCGAGGCGTTCTACGTCCTCGTCTTCGGGCACGCCACCGACGCCATGATGATCGAGACCGGAATGCACTCCGGCTACCGCGAGTCCACCGGCTGCTCGCTCTACACGGTCGAGTCGCACCTGCGCTATCTGCGCGATGTGCCCGAGGGCGCCCACCTCGCGGTGCGCACCCGGGTCCTGGGCGCCGCCGCGCAGAAGGCCCGCTTCACCCACGAGATGTACGTGGTGGAGCAGCCCGAGAACGAGGGGGCCGACGGGGCCGAGGTGGCGCCGGACGCGGAACCCGTGGCCACGACCGAGCTGTTCGCCCTGCACGTGGACCAGAAGGAGGGCCGCGCGACCCCGTTCCCGGACGAGATCCGCGCCCGCTTCACGGAGCTGACGGAACCGGCCCCGGAGTGGGCGGGCCGGGCGATCGCGCCGGTCGAGTAGGGCAAGGTTTCAGACGTACGGCGGCGGGTGCCCAGGGCGGTGCCTTGCCGCCGTGCGTGCACGGGGCAAGGAAACAGCCCGACCCCCACAGAGGGCTCAGGCAGGCTTGGACAGGGCCATCGCCAGCGTGATCACCCCTAGGACGATCCAGCCGAACCAGAGCCAGCCGTTGCTGCCGAGCGCCACCGTGTAGCCAGTCACGGCGACGAGCCCGCCGATGGTCAGCGCCCCCATGTACTTCGTGGAACTGTCAGTCGTGGAACCGGGCATCGCGACACCCTCCTCCCGGCCGTCCGGGCACCAGTGCCCGAAGTGCGGCCTCGGAACTCATGGTCCCTCGCGGACCACGGGTTCCGCCACCGAATGCCCGTACGCCCGGTTCGAGCGGGGCCGAAAACGATCGCCGGTGGAGCCGAACGATCGCCCGCGGAGCCGAACGATCGCCCGCGCCGCGGAGCCGCGGGCCGGAACGCCTATCTGCCGCGCGCGTGCAGCGAGGCCAGATAGGCGTTGTACGCCTCCAGCTCCTTGTCCCCGTCGCGATCCGCGGCCCGGTCCTTGCGCCGGGCCTCCCGCTCCTCGGACTTCCGCCACTGGAAGAGCAGCGCCACGAGCACCACCACGGACGGGATCTCGCTGAACGCCCAGGCGATGCCGCCCCCGGCCTCCTGGTCGGCGAGCGCGTCGATGCCGAGCGAGGCGGGCGGGTTCATGTAGGTGCCGACCATCGGCTGGGTCGCCATCATCAGGGCGATACCGAAGAACGCGTGGAACGGCATGCCCGCGAACAGCTCCAGCATCCGCATCACATAGCCGGGCCGGTGCGGCCCCGGGTCCACGCCCATGATCGGCCAGAAGAACACCAGGCCCACCGCGAGGAAGTGCACCATCATCGCGATGTGCCCCGGCTTGGAGCCCATCAGGAAGTCGAAGAGCGGCGTGAAGTACAGGCCGTACAGGCTCGCGATGAACAGCGGGATGGTGAACGCCGGGTGCGTGATCACCCGCAGATAGCGGCTGTGCAGGAGCTTGAGCAGCAGCTCGCGCGGCCCCTTGTGGCCCCGGCCCACCACCGGCAGCGCGCGCAGCGCGAGCGTGATCGGGGCGCCGAGCAGCAGCAGGATCGGCGACAGCATGCTGATCACCATGTGCTGCACCATGTGCACGCTGAACATGACCATGCCGTAGTCATTGAGCTTGGTGCACATCACGAGCGCGATCGTGAGCACGCCAAGGACGAACGACACCACGCGCCCCACCGGCCACGCGTCCCCGCGCCGCACCAGGCGCAGCACGCCCCACCCGTACAGGCCGAGCGCCATCAGGCAGCCGATCAGGAAGAACAGATCCGGTGATGGTTCCAGTCCTCGCCCCAGCGTGAACGGCGGTAGATCCATGTTCATGCCGTGTCCGCTGTGATCCATCCGCTCACTCACTCCTGATTCGCGCGTGTTGTCCGCACCAGACTAGAACCGCCCCCGGCCGGGGGAGTGGCCGGGGGCGCTTCGAGGAGCTTCGGGCGGCTTCGGGGCGCTTCGGGGTGTGGTCAGTGCGTCACAGGACGCACTCGGCCTCGTCGTACCGGTCGGTCGGGACGGTCTTGAGGGTCTCGACGGCCTCGGCGAGCGGGGTCATCACGATGTCGGTGCCCTTGAGGGCGGTCATCATGCCGAACTCGCCGCGGTGTACGGCCTCGACGGCGTGCCAGCCGAAGCGGGTGGCCAGGACGCGGTCGTACGCGGTCGGGGTGCCGCCGCGCTGGACGTGCCCGAGGATCACCGGGCGGGCCTCCTTGCCGAGCCGCTCCTCCAGCTCGAGGGAGAGCTCCCGGGCGATGCCCTGGAACCGCTCGTGGCCGTACATGTCCTTGGCGCCCTCTTCGTACCGCATGGTGCCCGGGCGCGGCTTGGCGCCCTCGGCGACCACGACGATGGCGAACTTCTTCCCGGCGTCGAAGCGGGCGCCGACCTTGGCCGCCAACTCGTCGATGTCGAAGGGGCGTTCCGGCACGACGATGGCGTGCGCACCGGCGGCCATGCCGGAGTTGAGCGCGATCCAGCCGGTGTGGCGGCCCATGACCTCGACGATCAGGATGCGCTGGTGCGACTCGGCGGTGGTCTTGAGCCGGTCAAGCGCCTCGGTGGCGACGCCCACGGCGGTGTCGAAGCCGAAGGTGACGTCGGTGACCGCGATGTCGTTGTCGATGGTCTTGGGCACGCCGACGATCGGCAGGCCGCCGTCGGAGAGCAGCCGGGCGGCCTTCAGGGTGCCCTCGCCGCCGATCGGGATGACGGCGTCCAGGCCGAGGTCGGCCAGGTGGCCCTTGGCGCGCTCGACGCCGTCGCGCAGATGGGCGGGCTGGACCCGGGACGAGCCGAGGATGGTGCCGCCGCTGGCGAGGATGCCGCTGACGGCGTCCAGGTCGAGCTTGCGGTAGTCGCATTCGAGGAGGCCCTTCCACCCGTCGTGGAAGCCGATGACCTCGTCTCCGTGGTCGGCCACCGCGCGGTGCACGACCGAGCGGATGACGGCGTTCAGGCCGGGGCAATCGCCACCGGAGGTGAGGACCCCAATACGCATGAGCCAAGAATCCTTGCAACGTGGGCGGGTGACCGGACCACGTTGTCCGGTGGAGGCCCCGTCACCCTACTAGTGCGAAGTGACGGGGCCCAATCGGTCTCGCAGGACGGTTTTTTGGCGGAACGTATGAGCGCGGCGGCGCTCAGGCGGCCTCGGAAGCGGCGGCGATGCGCTCGGCGCGCAGCGCCTCGTACCAGTGGTCGTCGACCTGCGGCAGCGCGTTCACGTCGAGCGCCAGCTTGAGCAGCAGATCGGCGATCTGCGGGTTGCGGGCGAGCACCGGGCCGTGCATGTACGTCCCGAACACCGTGTCGTTGTACGCGCCTTCGGTGCCGTCCCCGGTGCCGTTGCCCTTGCCGAACCGCAGCCGCGCGAGCGGCCGCGCGGTCGGCCCGAGGTGCGTGACGCCCTGGTGGTTCTCGAACCCGGTCAGCTGCGGCAGGCCCAACGGCTCGTCGATGTCGGCCAGTACGTCACCGACGCACCGCTCGCCCTCGCCGCGCGTGGACACCACGTCGAGCAGGCCGAGGCCCGGCTCCCGCTGGCCGAGGTCGTTGATGAACTCGTGGCCGAGGATTTGGTACCCGGCGCACACCGAGAACACGATGGCGCCGTTGCCCACCGCCCGGCTCAAGTTGCCGTCCCGGCGCAGCCGTTCGGCCGCCAGGCGCTGCGGCCGGTCCTCGCCGCCGCCGATCAGATAGATGTCGCCGGAGGTCGGCACCGGCTGGTCGCTGCGTACGTCGTAGCGCTCGACCTCGAGGCCGCGCTGCCGGGCCCGGCGCTCCACGACGAGGGCGTTGCCCTGGTCGCCGTAGGTGGAAAGGAGGTCCGGGTAGACCCACACCAGACGCAGGCTGTTGTCGCTCATGCTGAGAAGTCCTTACGGGCGTCTTCGAAAGTCGGGTGGGCCGGGTCAGTTACCGACGCGGCGGCGGAGGTCCTGGAACGCGGTGTAGTTCGCGATCACCTCGATACGGCCGGGCGGCGCCAGCTGCACCGCCTCGTCGACGCTCTCGCAGACCCGGAAGTCGAGCCCGGCGACCTCGAGGCGGACCGCGAGGTCCAGCTTGCGGTCGCCGATCACGAAGATCGGGTGCCCGGCGAGCCGGGTGTAGTCGACGTCCCAGAGCCAGGAGGTGTCGGTGCCGTCCGCGCCGCGCGCGTTCACCGACAGGATCACCGGCGTCGGCGGCGGATCGATCAGCGAAAACGTTTCGAGCCAGCCCGCCGGGTTCTTCGCGAGCAGCAGCCGCAGGTCGCGCTCCATGAACTGCACGACGTCGTACCGCCCGGCCACCGCCTGCACCTGGTACATCCGCTCGAGGGCCACCTGCGGCGGCACCCCGAACACGGCGGCGACGGCGGCCGAGGTCGCGGCGTTGGCCTTGTTGGCGCGGCCGGGCAGTTGAAGGTGGATCGGCCAGGCCGAGCCGTGCGGGTCGAGCACGTAGTCGCCGTTGAGTGCCCAGGTCGGCGCGGGGCGGCGGAAGCCGCACTCGTCGGCAGAGCAGAACCAGTCGTCGCCGGGGCGCTGCATGACGCCGCCGCAGGCGGGGCACGACCAGGCGTCGTCCTTCCACTCCTGACCGGCCGCGACCCACACCACGTTCGGCGAGGAGGAGGCGGCCCAGACGACCAGCGGGTCATCGGCGTTGGCGATGATCACGGCCTTGGCGCCGGACAGGCCCTCGCGCCAGCGCTCGGCGAGCATCCGCGTCTCGGCGGCCCGGTCGAGCTGGTCGCGGGAGAGGTTGAGCAGGGCGATGGCCTTGGGGGTCACGTCCTTGGCGACGCCCGCCAGGTACTTCTCGTCGACCTCGATCACCCCGAACTTGGCGTCCGAGCCACCGGCCAGGGCGGAGGTGATGCCCGCGGGCATGTTCGCACCGAGCGCGTTGGAGACCACCGGGCCCGCGGCGCCGAGGGCCTCGGCAATCAGGCGGGTGGTGGTGGTCTTGCCGTTGGTCGCGGAGACCAGGATCACGTCCAGATGCTGCGCGAGCCGCCCGAGGAGTTCGGGGTCGAGCTTGAGCGCCACCCGGCCGCCGATCACCGACCCACTGCCGCGTCCCGCGGCGCGCGAGGCTGCCGCGACCGCCTTGCCCGCCGTCACGGCCAGCTTGGCCCGCGGCGTCAGCGGCCCTGCGCCGCTGCCAGGGTGTCCTGCCATCGTCCTAGCTCCTCCTTGCATCCGGCGCCGCGCCTGCCACCGGCACTGGTCGGCCCCAGCCTATCGAGATCCTGACCGCGCCCCGAACTGCGGCACCATTGCGGACGCTGGTGGTGCGGGAACGTAACCTTGCCGCCATGCGACACGGTTCGATCCCGGGCAGCTCCGGACGCGTACGGCCGATGACCCTGCTCGGCGACCCCGTGCTGCACGCCCCGTGTGCCGAGGTGACCGACTTCGGGGCCGGTCTCGCCGGGCTCGTCGAGGACATGTTCGCCACGATGTACGCCGCCAGGGGCGTCGGGCTCGCCGCGAACCAGGTCGGCGAGGCGCTACGGCTCTTCGTCTACGACTGCCCCGACGACGAGGACCGCCGTCGCCTCGGCCATGTGATCAACCCCCGTCTCGTCGAGGCCGACGGCGAGACGGTGCGCGGCCCCGAGGGCTGCCTGTCCCTGCCCGGCCTGGAAGCGGGCACTCCGCGCTTCGACCACGCCGTGGTGGAGGGCGTCGACCTGGACGGCAAGCCGGTACGCGTAGAGGGCACGGGCTTCTTCGCCCGTTGCTTGCAGCACGAGACGGACCACTTGGAGGGGCGGGTGTATCCGGAGCGATTGGACCGGTGGCGGCGGGGGCGGGTGCTGCGGCAGGCCCGTAAGACATCGTGGGGTGCGGACATCGACGTACGGGTGGCGGAGCGCGGTTAGGCCCGGTCTCCCCGAGACAGGCCCTGGGTCAGAACCCGGGCCCGCCCACCCGATCGCCCGCCTCCGCGAGGCGCCCCCACAGCAGATCGGCCAGACTCCGCACCAACTGCGCACGGGAGCAAGGCCGTTCGCCGAGCCACCAGTCACCGGCCGCATGCATCATGCCGACTATCCCGTGCCCCCAGACCCGGGCGAGCTCCTCGCCCTCCGGGGAGAGATCGACCCGCTCCGCGATCACCTTCGCCAGCTCCTCGCCGAGACGGCGCAGCAGCGGCGCGGAGTGCAGCCCGACATCGAAGCCCTGCTCACCCTGCGACGCGTTCTCCGCCGGGTGCATCAGGAACCGGTACACCTGAGGCCGGGCCTCGATCGCCGCGAGATACGTGTCGAGCGTGGCCTCGACCCGCTGCCGCCGCTCCGCCGGGGCATCGAGCGCGGCCCGCAGCGAGTCGAGCAGCGCGTCGGTGTGCCGCTTGGCGAGGGCCGCGTACAGGCCGCCCTTGTCGCCGAAGTGCCGGTACAGGATGGGCTTGGTGATGCCCGCCTCGGCCGCGATCGCGTTCATCGAGGCGCCGGGCCCATCGCGCAGCACGACCCGGTCCGCGGCCTCGAGCAGCTCGCGCCGTCGGCGCTCCGCCGACCGGGCCTGTTCGGTCCGCTGTGTCGTGTCCATTGCGTGTCTCCCCGCCCATGCGATTCCGTGACGCACGCGCAACGTAACACCCTCGCGGGGTCCGACCTTCAGCGTGTTGAAGTGTGGAACGCCTCCACCAGGAGTTGACACGTCTTACCGGCCGGTAACAGACTTCTGGTTACCGCAAGTAACAAGGTGTTGGAGGGGACGGGCAATGGCCGAGTTCACCATGGACCTGAACGACGAGCAGAAGGAGGTCCGGGACTGGCTGCACGGCTTCGCCGCCGATGTGATCCGCCCCGCGGCCGCCGAGTGGGACGAGCGCGAGGAGACCCCCTGGCCGGTGATCCAGGAGGCCGCCAAGCTCGGCATCTACTCGCTCGACTTCTATGCCCAGCAGTTCTTCGACCCCTCCGGCCTCGGCATCCCCATGGCGATGGAGGAGCTGTTCTGGGGTGACGCCGGGATCGCCCTGTCCATCGTCGGCACCGGCCTCGCCGCGGTCGGCGTCCTCGCCAACGGCACCGAGGAGCAGATCGGCACCTGGGTCCCGCAGATGTACGGCGACGCCAATGACGTGAAGGTCGCCGCCTTCTGCTCCTCCGAGCCGGACGCGGGCTCCGACGTCGCCTCCATGCGCACCCGCGCCGTCTACGACGAGGCCAAGGACGAGTGGGTGCTCAACGGCACCAAGACCTGGGCGACCAACGGCGGCATCGCCAACGTGCACGTGGTCGTCGCCTCTGTGGAACCGGAGCTCGGCTCCAAGGGCCACGCCTCCTTCATCGTGCCGCCGAACACCCCCGGCCTGTCCCAGGGGCAGAAGTTCAAGAAGCACGGCATCCGCGCCTCGCACACCGCCGAGGTCGTCCTGGACAACGTCCGCGTACCCGGTCACTGCCTGCTCGGCGGCAAGGACAAGCTGGACGAGCGCCTCGCCCGCGCCCGCGAGAAGGCCAAGCAGGGCGGCGAGCGCGTGAAGAACGCCGCGATGGCCACCTTCGAGGCCTCCCGCCCCGCCGTCGGCGCCATGGCGGTGGGCACCGCGCGAGCGGCGTACGAGGAAGCGCTCGAATACGCCAGGACGCGCGAACAGTTCGGCCGCCCGATCATCGACAACCAGGGCATCGCCTTCCAGCTCGCCGACATGCGCACCCGGATCGACGCGTCCCGGCTCCTGGTGTGGCGCGCCTCCTGGATGGCGACCACGGGCAAGAAGTTCGAGAACGCCGAGGGCTCCATGTCCAAGCTGTTCGCCAGCGAGACCGCCAAGGAGGTCACCGCGCAGGCGATCCAGATCCTCGGCGGCAACGGCTTCACGCGCGAGTACCCGGTGGAGCGGATGCACCGGGACGCCGCGATCTACACCATCTTCGAGGGCACCAGCGAGATCCAACGCCTGGTCATCGCCCGCACCCTCGCGGGCATGCCGATCCGCTGAACCGGATCTAAACTGGCGGAAGCGGGGATGAGTCCTGATGAGTGCTGATAAGTACTGACATGAGGGAGATGCCTGTTATGTCGACGCGAGGGAACAAGCGCCGGGCCCGCAAGAAGAAGCGGGCCAACCACGGCAAGCGCCCCAACGCCTGACCGAACTCCCCACCCCCGCAACGCCGTTCGGCCCCCGCCTCCCTCACCGGGCGGGGGCCGCTCTGCTGTCGGCAGAGCACCCTTGGCGGCGCACGACGGGGCGTGCTTGGCTCCTGGACATGGAGATCTTGGTTCTGGGTGGCACGGCCTGGCTCGGCCGTGAAGTGACGCGCGAGGCGCTGGCGCGCGGGCACCGCGTGACCTGCCTGGCCCGTGGCGAGAGCGGTGCGACGGCCGAGGGCGCCGAGCTGGTCGCGGCGGACCGCCGCGACCCCGGCGCGTACACGGCCGTCGCGGACCACGACTGGGACGCCGTCATCGAGGTGTCCTGGCAACCGGGCTTCGTACGCGGGGCACTTCAGGCCCTGGCGCCGCGCGCCCGGCACTGGACCTATGTCTCCTCGGGCAATGTGTACGCCTCCCAGGCCGAGCCGGGCGCCGACGAGTCCGCCGCCCTGATGCCCGTCACCGACCGCGACGAGGTCGACCGGGACCTCTACGGCGAGGCCAAGGCCACCTGCGAACGCGACTCCCGGGCGGCCATCGGCGACCGCCTCCTCATCGCCCGCGCCGGACTCATCGGCGGCCCCGGCGACCACACCGGCCGCTCCGGCTACTGGGCGGCCCGCGCCGCCCGCGACCCCGAAGCACCGCTCCTGGTACCGGACGAACTGGACGCCGCGACCCAGGTGATCGACGTCCGCGACCTGAGCGCCTGGCTCCTGACCGCCGCGGACACCGGAACCACCGGTGCGTACAACGCCTATGGCCCGATCACCTCCCTCGGCGCATGGATCGAGCTCAGCCGGGCCGCGGGCGGCCATACCGGGCCCGTGGTGCCGGTCGCCTCGGAGCGGCTGATCGCCCAGGGCGTGGCCCAGTACATGGGCCCGGACTTGCTGCCGCTGTGGCTGGTCGAGCCCGGCTGGGAGGGCTGGCAGCAGCGGGACGGCTCCGCCGCCGTCGCCGCGGGCCTGCGCCACCGGCCGCGCGCCGCACTCATCGCCGACACCTTGGCGTGGGAGCGCGAACAGGGCCTCACCCGGCCCCGGCGCGCGGGCCTCGACCCGGCCCGCGAGCGGGAACTCCTGACCGCGTTCGCCGCGCGCCCCTGACGGGGCCGAGCCGCCTGAGCCCGGCACGGGGGTCCGGGCTCAGGCGCAGCGTCCGGATGCGCCTCCGGATGGGCCTCAGGCAGGCAGGGCCGTCTCGATCGCGGTGACGAGCTCCGCCGCCTCGGGCTCGGTACGCGGCCGGAACCGGCCCAGGACCTCACCGGCCGGGGAGAGCAGGAACTTCTCGAAGTTCCACTGGATGTCCCCGGCCTCGCCGTCCGCGTCCGGGTGCGCCGTCAGCTCCACGTACAGCGCGTGCCGGCCGGCGCCGTTGACGTCGGCCTTCTCCAGCATCGGGAAGCTCACGCCGTACGTCGCCGAACAGAACGTCGCGATCTCCTCGGCGCTGCCCGGCTCCTGCCCGCCGAACTGGTTGCACGGCACGCCGAGGACCGTGAACCCCCGCTCCCCGTACTGCTGTTGCAGCCGCTCCAGACCGGCGTACTGCGGGGTGAGACCGCACTTGGAGGCCACGTTCACCACCAGAACGGCCTTGCCCTTGTGCTCGCTCAGGCCGGTGGGTTCGCCGTCCAGGGTGCGCAGCGGGATGTCGTACAGGCTCATCGTGCCTCCAACGGGTTCACGGGTTCACGGATTTGCGGGTCTACGGTTCGGGGCATCCGCGGCCAGCGTAGGCGGTACGGAAAAGCGCTTGCCGGGGGATTCGGGGGTCTCCCAGAATCCCGGGCATGCCTCACGCCTCGATCTCGCTACCGCCGCGCTCGTGACCGGCGCCCTGGTCGCCGGGCTCGTCGCCGGGTACGGCATCGCCGTGCCGGTCGGCGCGGTCGGGGCGTATCTGGTGTCGCTCACGGCCCGTACGTCCTGGCGCACGGGAGCCTGCGCCGCCCTCGGGATCGCCACCGCCGATGGACTGTACGCGCTGCTCGCCGTGGCCGGAGGCGCCGGGCTCGCCCGGGTCATCGAGCCCGTCGCGGACCCGCTGCGCTGGCTCTCGGTGGCCGTACTCGTGGTGCTCGCCGCCCGCGGCACCGTGACGGCCCTGGCCCGGTACCGGGCGCCGGACGGGACCGCGGGGCCGCGCGGGACGCCGCTCGGCCCCGGCCGTGCCTACCTGGGCCTGCTCGGGATCACCCTGCTCAACCCCGCCACCGTGCTCTACTTCGCCGCGCTGGTGCTCGGCAGCCGGGCCGCCGACGGGGCCACGGACCTCCCGGCGCAGCTGGTGTACGTAGTGGCCGCCTTCGCCGCGTCCGCCAGCTGGCAGCTGCTGCTCGCCGGGGGAGGGTCGCTGCTCGGCCGCGCCCTGACCGGCCGCCGCGGCCGCCTCGCCACCGCCCTCGTCTCCAGCGCCCTGATCACCGGGCTCGCCGTGCACCTGCTGCTCACCGGGTGACCGGGGCCTGCCGCGTCCCGGGGGGAACGCGGCAGGCCCCGGTGCGTGGTCAGGCGAGCGGCTGGCGGATGCAGAGGGCGTCGAGCTGAAGGGTGTACGGCGCCGGGTCCTCGATGGAGAGCTTCAGGACCTGTTCCTTCTCCAGGCCGACCGTGACGTGCACACAGAAGGCGATCACGTACAGGAAGCCCTCGGTCTCCTCGTCGGCGAGCGCGAAGAGCAGGTGGTAGTCGTACCGGGTCCCGGCCCCGGTCCCGGCCCCGGCCGCGGTCGTCTCCGTCTCCGTTTCCGGGCCCGGGTCCGTGTCCCGGTCCGCCGCGTCCCCGTCGGCCGGCTGCGGCAGGAAGCGGAGGTACGGTGCGCCCTCCTGCTCGGCCAGCCCGGAGAACGCGCGGGTGAGGGCAGCCTCCGCCCGCTCCCAGAACGCGGCGTTGCCGAACGGCCGCGCCATGGCCTGGCGTACCGCCTCCTGGAGGGTGAGCACCATGATGTGGCCGGGCACGGTGTCCTGGAGCCCGAAGCCCGGGATGATCCGTACGACCGAGGCGCCGGGCAGATCCCGGGCCGCCGCCTGCACCCGGCCGAACTCGGAGGCGCCGGACGAGGCGTCCAGGGCCTGGGTGAACTCGGCCTCGGCGGCCCGGACTTGGTCCAGGAACTCCGGTGCCACCTCGAAGACGGTTTCGAAACGGGGCTGCGGGTCGGCGTGCGCGTGCACGATGGCTCCTTCTCCGAGCTCTTCTCGAGCTCTGCGCTCTGCGTGACGCGCGGTGCGGCGCGCGAACGCTCAACTGGCGGCGCCAGTATGCACGCCGTGCGGATACGCCGTGCGCCGCACCCGCCGCGGCTCAATCAATTCCGGTGACCGTGGTCAGCAGGATCACCGAGTCCTGTAGCGCCACCAGATCGTGCCGTTCCTGTGGGACCGACCCCAACATCCCGTGGCTGAGCTCCAGTTCCTCGCCGGACACCGTGGTCACCCGGACCCCGCCGTGCAGCACATGGACGCTCGCCGCGGCCGGGGCCTCGTGCTCGCCGAGGACGCTGCCCGCGAGGAGTGCGATCACGCTCTGCCGCAGCGCTCCGTCGTGCAGCACGAGGTGCGCGCTGCGCTGGTGTGCCGCGGCGCGGGCCTTCGCCAGGTGCTCCACCACGGCGGACGTGAGGTCGACGGATGCGGGGCCGGACTCCGGTGTGTCAGGTGCCATGACTCCACGCTGCGGACCACCCGCCGGGGGCGCACCCAGGGTGCGCCGTACGGAGCACATGCCGGGGGTCGGGCGGGGGATCAACTCAGCCCGTCCGGCGTTCGAGGACGAGCCCTTCAGGCCGACGGGGGCGCAGCCGCCGCACTCGGACCGTCGGCTACTCGGCCTCCGCCTCACCCTCGACCGCCGCCACGGCTGCGGCTGCCGCGACATCGGCCTCGGCCTCGGCCTGGGTCGTGGTTCCACCGCGGGCCGCCGCGAGCAGGCCCTGCCAGTCCGGGATCTTCACCGGGCCCCGCCCGAGGGACGCACCGAGCGCCGACTCCGCGCGCTCGATGGCCTGCCAGCCGGACCACTCGATGGGCAGGACACCGGCGGCCCGCAGCGCGTCCAGCGGGTCGGGCCGGTCGGCCGGGGCGGGCGTGGTGTCCAGGGCCGCGTCGTCGAGGAGTGAGTTCACCGTCTCCTTGGCGCAGGGCCGGTTGGTGCCGATGACGCCGGTCGGGCCGCGCTTGATCCAGCCCGCGACGTACTCGCCCGGCGCCACCTCGCCCGCGCGCAGGACCCGGCCCGCCTGGTTCGGCACGGTGCCCGTCCGCTCGTCGAAGGGAAGGCCCGGTAGCGGTACGCCGCGGTAGCCGACCGAACGGAGGACGAGTTGGGCCGCGATGTCCTCGTACTGCCCGGTGCCCGTCACCCCGCCCCGTCCGTCCGGCAGCGTCCGCTCGAACCGCACCGCGCCCACGCGGCCCGCGGATTCCAGGAGCTCCACCGGCCGCAGGAAGAACCGGAGCCGCAGCCGCCGGGCCTGCTCCTGCTCCGGCGGCGAGGCTCCGGCCCAGGTGCGAAGGACCTCGACATTGCGGCGGTTGGCGGCGGGCAGCTCCGAGGGATCGGCGTACGCCGGGTCGAGCGCCAACTCGTCCGCGTCGACGAAGACTTGGGCCTCGGGCAGGGTGCCGAGCTCGCGCAGCTCCTTGGTGGTGAACTTGGCCTGCGAGGGGCCGCGGCGGCCCACCATGTGCACCTCGCGCACCCGGCTGCGCGCGAGCGTGTCCAGCGCGCCCTGCGGCATGTCCGTGGGGAGCAGTTCCTCCGCGCCGCGCGCCAGGATCCGGCTCACGTCGACGGCGACGTTGCCCACGCCGATCACCACGGCGGACTCGACCCCGCGCAGGAATCCGTCCTCCGTGGCGGCGATGTTGTCAGGGTGTCCGCTGTACCAGGACACGAACTCCGTCGCCGACCAGCTGCCCGGCAGATCCTCGCCGGGCACCCCGAGCCGACGGTCGGTGGCGGCGCCCACGCAGTACACGACCGCGTCGTACAGCTCCCGGAGCCGCTCCGCGGTGACCGCGCCCACGCCGACGTCCACGCCGCCGACGAAGCGCACCCGCGGGTCGTCGAGGACCTTGCGCAGGTTGTTCTGGAGCGACTTGATCTTCTCGTGGTCGGGCGCGACGCCATACCTGACCAGGCCGTACGGGCAGGGCAGCCGGTCGAGCACATCGACCCGCACCTCCGGGAACCGGACCTGCTGGACCAGGGACTGCGTGGTGTAGACCCCGCTCGGCCCCGATCCGACAACGGCGACATGCAGCACGGCACGGCTCCTCTCGCGGCTGCTTCCAGCATTGCACCGCCGTACGGCAAGGGGGAGGCGTTTGATCCGGGCGAGTGTTCCGGCGAGCGAAGGTCAGGCCAACCGGGCGAGCGGGGGGGGGGGCGGGTCGGGGCGGGTCAGGGCAGCTTTCGCATCCGTTCGATCTCGCTGGTCTGCTGGGCGATCACGTCATTCGCCATCTCCGAGATCTGGATGTTCTTTCCGTCCGAGAGCACGTCCGTGGCCATGGTGACGGCGCCCCCGTGGTGCGTGATCATCAGCTTGAGGAAGAGCTCGTCGAAGGCCGCGCCCTTCGCCTTGCGCAAGGTGTCGAGCTGCGCCTTCGTGGCCATCCCGGGCATCGCCGCGTCCCCGCCGCCATGGCCCATTTCGTGACCGTCGCCGTGCTCGTGGCCCGAGTCGTCCTCGAGTTTCTTTCCGTGCTGCTTCAGCCAGCCCTTCATCGCGTCGATCTCGGGGCCCTGGGCGGCCTCGATGCGCTCGGCGAGCCGCCGTACCTGCGCCGACCGGACCCGGTCCGGGGCGAGTTCGGTCATCGTGAGGGCCTGCTGGTGGTGCTCGATCATCATCCGTACGTAGGCGACGTCGGCGGAGTTGGGGGTGTTGTCCCCGGCCTTCTTCGCCGCCTCCTCGGGCGCGAGCGTCGCGGCCTGCTCGCCCGGCTTGCCCGGGGCGACGACCGAGGGCCCGGTGGGCTTTCCGGCCCGGTCGTCGGGGGTGTCCCCGGCCGATCCGGAGGCGTCGGTGGACGTGCAGCCCGCCGCGGCGAGCAGGGCGGCGGTCACCAGGGCCGCCGCGGCGACGGCGGCGCGGCGGCGTCGGGCGGGTGCGGACTCCGGACGGTTCAGCACAACATCCCCCTGTCATAACGAGGTTCGGAGGTCTTCACTAAGACCACTTTGCCCTCTGTTGTTATGTGCATGCCGGGCACGATACTGCGGGTCGTCCGTAGACCGTTCAACCATGAACGGCGACTAGGGAGGACGCAGTGACCCTGACGAACCAACCCCGGATACGGCACAGACGCTTGGGCGTCCTGGTGGCCACCGCCGGGCTTGTCGCCACACTTCTGACGGCAGGTCAGGCCGGGGCGACCCCCGACCCCGGGGACGCCCCGGACCGCCGGGAGGTCTCCCGCAGTACCGAGCAGGACACCGAGGCGGCCATCCGTAGCGGCGAGATACCCGCGCCGGACGAGGTCGTCCACTCCGACAACATCGAGCACGTCGCCCACATCCCCAAGGACGCGCTCCCCGGCACCAATTCGGACCTGGCCTTCCAGGGGAAGTACGCCTTCGCGGGCAACTACGACGGCTTCCGGATCTTCGACATCAGCAACCCCAAGGGCCCCAGGACCGTCGCCCAGGTCCTCTGCCCGGGCTCGCAGAACGATGTCTCGGTCTCCGGGAACCTGCTGTTCCTGTCCACCGACTCCTCGCGCAGTGACAACTCTTGTTCCTCCACGACCCAGCCGGCGACCGAGAAGTCGTCGTGGGAGGGCATGAAGGTCTTCGACATCAGCGACAAGGCCAACCCGAAGTACGTCGCCGCCGTCGAGACCGCCTGCGGCTCACACACCCATACGCTGGTGCCGCAGCGCAAGAACGTCTACATCTACGTCTCCTCGTACTCGCCCAGCGAGACGTTCCCGGACTGCCAGCCGCCGCACGACGGCATCTCCGTGATCAAGGTCCCGCGCAAGGCGCCCGAGAAGGCGGCCGTGGTCGGCTTCCCGGTGCTCTTCCCCGGTGACGGCCCGGACGGCGGCGGCAACCCCGGAGGGCCCACGAACCCGGGTGTCTCCAAGACCACCGGCTGCCACGACATCACCGTGCTGCCGTCCAAGGACCTGGCGGCCGGAGCCTGCATGGGCGACGGCATCCTCTTCGACATCGAGGACCCGGAGCAGCCGAAGGTCATCGACCAGGTCCAGGACAACGTGAACTTCGCGTTCTGGCACTCGGCGACCTTCAACCAGCAGGCGAACAAGGTCATCTTCACCGACGAGCTCGGCGGCGGTGGCGCGGCCACCTGCAACGAGGAGATCGGGCCCAACCGCGGCGCCGACGGCATCTACGACATCGTCGGCAAGGGCGATCAGCGCAAGCTGGTCTTCCAGAGCTACTTCAAGATCCCGCGCCACCAGGCCGACACCGAGAACTGCGTGGCCCACAACGGCTCCCTGATCCCGGTCAAGGGCAAGGACCTGATGGTCCAGGCGTGGTACCAGGGCGGCGTCTCCGTCTGGGACTTCACCGACTCCGCGTCCCCCAAGGAGATCGCGTACTTCGAGCGCGGCCCGCTCTCCACGGACGCCATCCGGACGGGCGGATCGTGGTCCGCGTACTACTACAACGGCCACATCTACTCGAACGACATCGCCAAGGGCCTCGACGTCCTGAAGATCAGTGACCAGCGCACCGACCCCGCCGAGCGGATCCGGATGAACGAGCTCAACGTCCAGACCCAGCCAAACTACTTCGACTGAGCTGACTGAGACGCGGGCCCGATGACGAGCATCGGGCCGTTCAGCCGACGAGTGCCGAACGCGTCCCGCCGGCCGGTCGTTCGCCCGGCGGGACGCCCAACTCCCAGTCCAGTTCGTACCGTTGGAACAGTTCGGCACGGAGCGTCGCCGCCGGCATCGGCGCCCCGGGAAGCAGCACCGCGAACACGGCGCCCATCAGAAGCGCCCGCAGCAGCGGATACGCGGTGTCGGCATCCCCGGCATTCTCGGCGGCCCTGGCTCCGGCCCTGGCCCCGGACCCGGCGCCGACCCCGGCGCCGTACCGACGCACCGTGTCCCGCAGCAGCTCCGCCAGCCGCTGCTGCTCGGGGCACTGCACAAAACCCTCGGCCTGGAGGATCCCCGCCATGTGCGTACGCATCAGAACCGGACGATCCTGCGCGAGCCCGAGGATCGCGTCGATGGCACGGGCGAGCCGCTCCCTGCCGTCGTCGTCGGCGGGCCGCGGCTCCCGCTCGAGGGCCGCCTCCAGGGTCCGGTGCATCAGGCGGTGCACCGCGGACTGAAGCAGCTGCCGCTTGCCCGGGAAGTAGTACGAGACCAGGCCGCGCGCGGCTCCGGCCGCCTTCGCGATGTCACCGAGCGTCGTCGCCTCGTAACCGCGCTCGCTCACCAATCGCACCGTCGCGTCGAGCAGCCGCTCCCGCGAACGCCGCCGCAGCTCCTCGTTGACCGCCGGGCTCCGAGGGGACATCCGAAAACTCCTGTGTTGACTGGCTCCCGGCCAACTATACTCAGCGTGCATCAGCCAGGGCCGTTAAGGCCCTGGTCAGGGCTGCCGTTCGCATTGGGCGACGCGGGGGATCGTCCAATGCGGACGGCCGAGAACGAGGGCGCCGACCCGGCTTTGGGGAGGCGGGACCCGGCCTCGGGGGAGACCGGGCAGGCGCTCTCGGCCCGTCGTCGCAAGATCGGCGAGCACGGCGTTGCCGATCGCCCGCACGAGGTCGGCGGCCTCCGCCTCGGGCGAGTGGTCGGCACGTCCGTGCCGTGACCGAGCGCGGGCCCCAGAAGATCTTGAAGGTCCGTCCCGCGGCCCCTTGCCATCCCCCGCGAGGGGGAGGCGATCCCCGCCTCCCGGGGGATGTGCGGAGCACCGTCCCACCGCGAGTGTGGAGCGCGCACGACCGTCCGTTTCGGAAGCACGGCACGAGGCGCACCGCGCCGTACTGACCGCGGCGCACCGCCGCCGTACCGAGCGCTGTGCGAGAAACGGCCGGCGGGCCGCCCACGGGGGTGGCGGCCCGCCGGTGCTCGGGCGGCTGGTCAGCCGGTCATGCCCAGGACCGGAAGCAACCCCTGCGGGCGTTCCCCGACCGGCAGCGGCTCCACGAAGTGCACCCCGCAGCCGAGCTCCGCCGCTCCGCCGTCCGCGCGCCGGTCGTCACCGACCATGAGCGCGTCCTCGGGCGCCACCCCCAAGGCCTCGCAGGCCACGGCGAAGAGCCGCGTATCCGGCTTCTGGATGCCGTGTTCGTACGACAGGACATACGCGTCGATGTACGGGTCGAGGCCGTGCTCGCGGAACACCGGCCGCAGGTCCCAGCCGATGTTGCTGACCACGGCGACCCGGGTGCCGCGCTCGTGCAGCGCGCCGAGGACGGCGGCCGCGTCCGGGTAGGGGCTCCAGGCGGCCGGGGTCTTGTGGCGTTCGTACAGGGCATCGTGGAGATCGGTGAGCCCTGGCTCGGGCAGCGGGACCCGTCGGGAGAGTCCGGTGTACGCGGCGCGGTGCCGCTCGGCGCTGCGGTCGCGGGTGGCCCACAGCTCGGCCAGGTCCTCCGGCACTTCCTCGGGCCAGGAGCCGCCGGGCAGCGCACCGGCCCGGTCCAGGTCGGTGGCGAGGTGGCGGAACTCGGGTGCGGGGAGCGGGATGCGGGCCGCGTCGAGGACGGCGCCGAGCCAGGACTCGGTGGACTCGATGCGCAGCAGCGTCCCGGAGAAATCGAAGAGCACGCCCTTGAAGATCCGGTTCATGGCCGCGATGCTCCGCCCGGCCCCAACCTCCGGTCAAGTACGGCCTGTTCGGGCGCGGCCGGGTCAGGGGACGGGTCAGGGGCCGGGTCTGGAGCCGGTTCGGGCCGGGGGTGGCTTTCCGTACGACAGGACGGTCACCGTCACCGTCAGGGCGCCGAGCAGCCAGCCACCGACCACGTCGGACGGCCAGTGCACGCCCAGCCACACCCGGGTCAGGCCGACCCCGGCGACGGACACCGCGGTGAGCACGAGTGCCGTCCGCCACACGGCGGTTGAGGCGCCACGGCGCCGCAGCACCCAGAGCAGCAGGCCGCCCGCGACCGCCGCAGCCATGGCGTGGCCGGACGGGAACGCCGCGTACTGCGCGCTGTCCACCGGATCCGGCCAGCTCGGCCGGTCCCGGCCCACCGCGGCCTTCGCGGCCTGCGACACCAGGGACCCCAGGAGCGTGGCCGCGCCGAGCCACACGGCGAGCCGCCGCGCCCCGCGCCACCACAGCCACACCACCACCGCCGCGGTGAGGGCGCGCATGGTCCAGGGGTCCCACACCCAGTCCGTGAGAATCCGGTTCGCCCGGGTGAGTTCCGGCTCGGCAACGGCCCACTGGTGCGTCGTACGCACCACGGCACCGTCGAACGCCATCAGCGGCCGCCACTTGGCGACCACGGCGATGAGCAGCGCCAAGGTGAACAGGGCAAGGACGGTGAGGAGAGTCAGTAGGACGGGCGGGGCGGCGGTGCGGGGGGCGGCGGAACGCATGAGGCGATCCTGACCGACGGACCCCTGCGCGGCCCAGAACCGTGCATGGGGATCTCCACCCGCGCCTGGAACGACCTGGAACAACCTGGAACGACGTACGACCTGATGCTCCGAGCAGAACGCCCTACCCCAAGAGCGCCCTACCTCAGCGCACTGAGCCCCGCCCTACCCCAGCGCACTGAGCCCGGGCACGAATGCCACAAGGAGCGGCAGTACGGGCACGAGCGCCGCGGTCGCCGTGAGCCGGAGGCGGTGTCCGGCGGAGAGACGGGGCTCGGCGGTGAGGAGACGGTGCACCCGGTCGGGGAGTTGGGCCTGGGGCGTGGGGCAGGGACCGAATACGCCCCGGTGTTCGTTGAGTTCGACGAGGGCGAGGGCGATGGTCAGCCGCCCGAACCGGCGCGAGGCCACGTCGTCGGCGGCCAGCTCCACCAGGCGGTGCACCTCGTCGCGGAACGCCGCGAACACCGGCACCTGCGGGAACCCGTTGGCCAGCGCCCCCGAACAGTGCAGGAGCCAGTCGTGCCGGGCCCGTGCGTGGCCCTGCTCATGAGCGAGTACGGCATCCAGCTGGCGGCCCTTCAGACGGCCCAACGCGCCCGTGGTGACGGCCAGTTGGGGCGCCACATGCCGCGCAGGGCCGCCGGGTAGCCACCACGCGTCCGGGCGCTCGCCCTCGAGCAGCACGAGCCTGGTCGCGCCCGGTTCTTCGCCGGGCAGCAGCGGGGCGCGGACCAGGAGTTCGGCGCGGTGCGCGCGGCGCCGGGCGCGGGCCCGGAGCACCTCGCGGGTGAGCATCGCCGCGGACCAGACGGCGCCACCGGCGAGGGACAGCGCGACCACGGCCGCCCAGGGCCCGCCCGCCCCGAGCGCGTACGCCTCCACGACGCCGCTGGGCGCGGGCGCGAAGAGATGGCCGCGCACCACCTGCCAGGCAGCGGCGGCGCTCAGCGCCATCGACAGCGCACAGCACAGGAGCACGGCCGCCACGACGCACTGCCACACCCACAGGGCGACGACAGGTTCGCGGTCCGGCCACTGGGCGCGGGCGAGCAGTCTCGGCGCCAGCACAGCGGTCAGGCCACCGAGCAGCAGCATGGCGACGGGGACCCACATGGCTCCACCCTACGAGCGGGGACTACCCGGGGGTATGGCCTGCGTCGCCAAGTGACGCACGACACGGTTTCGTCACATCGTGAGCAGCATCACCAGCATGGCGATCCCCATCGACACCCGGCAGGCAAGGACCAGTTCCGGACGGTCGCCCCAGGAGCGCGGGGGCGGCGGCGCGGCCGGTCCGCCCGCCGCGGCCGGTGCCGCCACCGGCACCAGGCGCGTGCCGGACCACAGGACGTGCACCGCGTAGTACGCGAACAGGGCGCCGGTCAGGAGCGGAACGTCCTGCGCGCGGTGGTGCGCCGCATGCTCCGCGGGCACCGCCGCCATGGCCACCGACATGTAGACCATGGCCAGCGCCCCGAGCAGATGGTGCAGTTGGTGCAGCCGATCCGGAGCAGCCGCCTGCCGCCCCGAGCCGCCGCCCGCGGCCGATCGGGTCGCCGACCACACCGTGTGCAGGGCCGCCGCGCCGAAGACCGCGGCGAGCCCGAGCCAGACGACCGGCGGCGGCGCGAACACCGCGGCCGGTACGGCCATCACGGCCATGCCGAACCCCATCACCGCCTCGCCACCCGCGGAGTGCCGCTGCGCGGCGACCGAACTGCGCATCCGCAGCAGGCAGTACGCCCCCGTCGCCGCGCACAGGGTGACGAGCAGCCATCCGGCCAGTGGCGGACCGTGCACCGTGACCTCCCCCCACCGTGCAACCGTGTCGAGGGGTCGATGCCCGGTGGCGCGGGGGCGTATGCGGCGCACGCAAACTCAGCCCGTCCGGCGTTTGAGGACGAGCGCGTTCAGCGCGAAAGGGGGTCTGGGGGCGCAGCCCCCAGAAGCGGCCACCGAGCCGACGGTCGGTTACGGAAGACGGAAGACCCGCCCTAACGCAAATGCACCGGCAGCGTCTCCACGCCGTACACGATCGACAGCTTGCGGAAGTCGAGTTCCTCCTGCGGCACCGCGAGGCGCATCTCGGGGAAGCGGCGCACGAGCGCCGGGAAGGCGGCCCGCAGCTCCATCCGGGCCAGTTCCGCGCCGATGCAGCGGTGGATGCCGTAGCCGAAGGCGAGGTGCCCCGATGCCTTGCGGTCCGGGTCGAAGTCGCCGTTGTCCAGCGTGAACTTGCCGTCGCGGTTGGCGCCGCTGAGCGAGCAGAGCACCATGTCGCCCTTGGGGATGTGCACCCCGGCTATTTCGATGTCGTCGCGGGCGAACCGCGGGAAGGCCAGCTGCACCACGGTCAGATAGCGCAGGGCCTCCTCGACGAACGGCGCGGCCGCGTCGTCGTCCTCGCGTATCCGGTCGGCGGCCTCGGGGTGCTGAAGCAGCACCAGGGCGCCGAGCGCCAGCATGGACGCGGTGGTCTCGAAGCCGCCGGTCAGGACGCCGTCGGCGAGACCGGCCAGTTCCTCGTCGTCGACGTTGTCCCCGTGGTCCTTGACGATCATGCCGAGCAGCCCGTCGCCCGGCTCCGCGCGCTGCTTCTTCACGACCTCGCGGAAGTAGTCGAGCGAGGCGGAGGTGGCGCCGAAGGGGGCTATGGCGCCGTCGGAGAGGTCGAAGCGGGCCATGCTCAGCTGCTGGAAGTCGTGCCGGTCCTCATAGGGCACGCCGAGCAGTTCGCAGATGGTCAGCGAGGGTATGGGCAGGGCGAATGCCTGCACCAGGTCGACCGGCCCGTCCGCCGCGGCCATCGCGTCCAGGCGCTCCTCCACGATGGCGTCGATCCGCGGCGTGAGCCGGCGGAGCCGGCGCATGGTGAACTCCGGCGTGAGGATCTTGCGCAGCCGGGTGTGCACCGGAGGATCGGCGAAGCCGAGGCCGCCCGGGTTCTGCTCCTCCACGAGCCCGGCATTTCCGGCGAGGTTGGTGAAGTCGGTGCTGAATGCGTTGCCCCGGCCGAGGACCGCCTTCACCTCTTCGTGCCCGGTCACCACCCAGGCGTCCATGCCGAACGGCAGCGGCACCTTGCTGATCGGCGCCTTGGCCCTGGTCGCGGCCAGCTGGGGCACTGGGTCGAGTTCGTCCCGCTTCAGCGGCATCAGCAACGCGGCGGGCAGCATCGAGATCGTCGAGGACCCGATTCCGTATTTCTGGATCCTGGCGATGAACTTGCGCCCGATCCGCGCGGCGATGCGGGAGCGGAGATTCGCCCTCAATGTGAACTCCATGGTCGACGTACAGCCCCCCGTCGGTGCTGCCTTTGCGAGGGGTCAGCATAAGTGGCCGGGGTATCCGCCTGCCGCCCGAGGGGCGGTCATCGGCCGTGAATCAGGGGCGAATCAGGGGCGCGGGGATTTTTCGTCAGGGTGGTATGGGGGCACAAGTCAGGGGACGAAAGGGGTCAACCGGCATAAGTGGGGGCAGGGTTCGGGGTGGGGTTCAGGCCGGGGCCAGGGTGTCAGGGGCGGTAGCGCAGCGGGTGGTCCGCGGGAACCTCTACCAGAACGAGGTCGTTGCCGTCCGGGTCCTTGATCCACATTTCGATGAGCCCCCAGGGCTCTCGCAGCGGCTCCCGCACCACCTCGACGCCCCGGCCGCGCAGCTCCTCGTGCGCCGCCGCCAGGTCCGCCACCTGTAGCCAGAGCCGGATGCCGGGCGACGGCGGACGCTCGGCGCGGCCCGAGACCTCCAGGAAGCCGCCGCCGAGGAAGTAGACGGTGCCGCGATCGGGCCCGGTGCCGAACTCGCGGTAGACGGCGAGCCCCAGCGTCTCGCCGTAGAAGGCGCGGGCACGCTCGGGGTCGGTGGGGCGCAGCAGCGTACGGCTGCTCAGTACGTGGACCATGGAACGGGACTTTAGTCCTCGCGTTAACCTCGACAACCTGTCTCGCCCCAGGAGACGCCGGTCCCTATCAGGTAGAGAAAGACGGTTGGCCATGGACACCGATCAGCGCCCCGCAGGCCTCACGTTCCGGGACGCCACGGACAGCGACGTGGACGCTCTGGTCGCGCTCATCGAGTCGGCGTACCGGGGTGACACGAGCCGCACGGGGTGGACCACCGAGGCGGACATCCTCGAGGGTCAGCGGACCGACCCCGAGAGCGTACGAGCGGTGATCAGGCCTCCGCGCAGCCGGATGCTCGTCGTGGAGCGGGACGGCGAGTCGGTCGCCTGCTGCCAGCTGGAGCACCGGGGGACCGCCGCGTACTTCGGGATGTTCGCGGTGCGGCCCGGGCTTCAGGGCGCCGGACTCGGCAAGGTGGTCATCGCGGAGGCGGAGCGTACGGCCCTCGCGGCCTGGGGCGTGCGCGAGATGCGGATGTCCGTGATCTCGCTGCGCGAGGACCTCATCGCCTGGTACGAGCGGCGCGGCTACCGCCGTACGGGACAGATGCAGCCCTTCCCGTACGGCGATGAGCGCTTCGGCATCCCGCGCCGGGACGATCTCCAGTTCGAGCTCCTGGTCAAGCCGCTCGATTGAGTCAAGCCGCTCGATCGAGTCACGCCGCTACGCGGTGAAGCGTCCGGTCCGCTTGATGTCCGGGTAGTCGGTGGTCGCGCCGTCCAGCTCCAGGGCCCGCACCAGGCGCAGGTGCTCCTGCGTGTTCACGACCCAGCCGATGATCCGCAGGTCCGCTTTGCGGGCCAGCTCGACGGTCTCCAGGGTGAGCCGCCGGATGTTCAGGACCAGCGTTCCGGCGCCGACCTCGATGGCGCGCTCGACGACATCGGTGTCGTAGCGGCTGGCGACGAGCGCGGTGCGTACGCCCGGGACGAGCCGGGAGATCTCGGCGAGCGCCTCGTCGTGGAAGGAGAGCACCTCCACGCGTGCGACGAGGTCGCGCCGGTGCATCACCTCGGCGAGCGCGCGGGCCGCCGCGACGCTCTTGATCTCGGCCTGTAGCGGGGCCCGTACCGCGTCGAGGACCTCGTCGAAGACGGGGATGCGCTCGCCCTTCCCGGCGTCGAGCGCGCGCAGTTCGTCGAGGGTCTGCTCGGCGATCGGGCCCGAACCGTCGGTCGTACGGTCCACATGGGCGTCGTGCATGACGACGAGCGCGCCGTCCTTGCTCAGGTGCAGATCGAGCTCGATGACGTCAAGGCCGGCACGTTCCGCGGCGATGAACGAGCGGAGGGTGTTCTCGGGTTCGATGCCCATGACTCCGCGATGACCGATGGTGAGGAAGTTCAAGGTTCACTCGCTTCCGTCGACGGCGGCTCCCCGCGCGGGGCGGTCCCTGCGCCGCGCGGCAAGCTCGCAGCCTAACGTTCCTGCACCGCGATGGAACCGGGTCGAACAGGAGGAGTGGAGTGGTCCGGCCTGGCCCCGGCGATGCCCAGGACGAGGCCGGTGAGGACGGCGAGGACAAGAACGGCACGGGTGCTCACGGGAACGCTGCTCCGGCTGACGGACGAGTACGGACCCGGCCGTCCTACCGCCCGCCCGCGGAGCACCGCGACCCGGCTCACTCGTATGTGGGCGCGGCCGGAGGACACTTGACGCGGCCCTACGAAGGATCAGCCTGATCGGCCACATCGGCGAGGCCGGGCAGCTCGGCCAGATCCTTCAACATCGACTCGGCGAGCTCCAGTTCCGAAAGCAGCCGCCGCTCGCTCCAGCGCAGCGCTATCTGCGGGTGCGCCCACGCCTCCACGCCCCCGGCGCGCGCCAGGGCGTCGCGGACCTCCGCCAACTCGCCCCGGGTGCGGGCGAGGTGCTCGTGCACCTGCGCCCGCAGCCGCTCCGGCGCGGTCAGGTGGCCGAGCCAGACGCGCAGCAGCAGCGGGTGCTTGAGCACCGGGGCGCCGACGTCGTCGGCCGCGCCCGCCCAGGCGGCGAGCGCCGCGCGGCCCGCGTCCGTGATGGCGTACGTCCGCTTGGTGCGCGGCGCCTCCGGTCCCGAGCGGCGCGACGTGACGTAGCCGCGGGCCTCGAGGCGGCGCAGCTCGGCGTAGATCTGGCTGATCGCGGGCGACCAGTAGAAGAACCGCAGCGAGGCGTCCGCCCACTTCTTCAGCTCGTAACCGGTCCGCTCGCCGGGGAAGGAGAGCAGGCCGAGCACGGCCCACGCGGTCGGCGGCAGTCCGTCGCCGGGGTCCGCCGAGTCCGTGCCGTGCCGCGTCTCCTGGTGATCACCCATGGCCGCATTGAAGGCGGAGCGCCGCGGTCCGCGCAATCCCCTTGCCCGGTCCGGGTGTTGGGGTCCGGGCTTCCCGCCGTCGTACCTCTTGCCACCGCCGCATCTGACGACTAGTCATATAGCTAATTGAAAGAACGGGCACGGCATTCAACTCCCAGGAGGCACCGTGAAGTTCTCCGTGATCTTCGAGGCCCAGCTGGCCGACCCGACCGTCGAGCGCGAGCACCAGGTGATCCGCGACTGCGTGGAACAGGCCGTACTCGCAGAGGAGATGGGTTTTGACCGGATCTGGGCGGTGGAGCACCACTCGCTCAAGTGGTACGCGCATATGAGCGCCCCGGAGATCTTCCTCACCTGGGTCGCGGCGCGGACGAGCCGGATCCGGATCGGCCACGGCGTGGTGTGCATGCCGTTCAACTTCAACCACCCGGTGCGCGTCGCCGAGCGGGCCGCGATGCTCGACCTGCTCTCCGGCGGGCGCCTGGACCTCGGCGCCGGGCGCGGCGGCACCGTACAGGAGACCTCGCTGTGCGGCGTCGACAAGGAGCGCACCACGCAGGAGGTCGAGGAGGCGCTGCGGATCATCGGCAAGGCGTGGCAGCGCGACGAGCTCGAACACCACGGCGAGCTGCTCGACATCGACCCGCACCCGATCCTGCCGCGCCCCCGGCAGACCCCGCACCCGCCGCTCTTCCTCGCCTGTAGCCGTACGGAGACGCTCACGCAGGCCGCCGAACTCGGCATCGGCGCCCTGGTGATGGGGTTCGCCGGGCCCGAGTCGATCGCCGGGATGCGGACGGCGTACGACGCCGCCATCAGCAAGCGCGGAACGGACCGTCTCGTCTCTACCGTCGTCAACGACCACTTCTCGGTGCTCTGCCCGACCATCGTGCTCGACGACCGCGAGACGGCCCGGAGCATCGGCATCCGCGGGCAGCGGTTCTTCGCCCAGTCCATCGGGCACTGGTACGGCGGCGCCGGTATCCCCGACGAGGCGGTGGTCGAGGGCGCGGACGAGGCCGCGGAGATGCGCAGGGCCGCCGAACAGGTCGTGGCCCGGCTGCACGAGCACCGAATTCCGGTACGCCCCAGCTCCACGGCGACCTTCAACGCGGACCACGCCTATGGCACGGCCGACGACGCCATCTCCTACGTAGAGCGGCTCAGGGACGCGGGCGCCGACGAAATCATGTGCCTCATACAGATGGGTACGGTCCCGCAGGGGGCCTGCCTGGAGACGCTCCGGCAGTGGGGGGAGAAGGTCATTCCGCACTTCCGCGGGTAGCGGCGGGGGCCTGCCCGACGGCCGTACGTAGACCTGGACGCGTGCGGCGTACGCGACACGACAACCGACAGCAGGAGGCTGCTCGATGGGCACTACTGAAGAACGTCCGGCGGAGGGCCGTCCCGCCGAGGACCGGCTCGCCCCCGAGACACGGGCCCTGGTCGACATGATCACCGACGTCTTCCCCGACCTCGGCGGCACCGTCACGGACGCGGCCGAGGCCCGCCGCATCCTCGCCACGCTGCCGAAGCCGCCGTGGGGCCCGCCCGAGGTGGGCTCCGTCGAGGACCGGACGATCCCCGGGCTCGAGGGTGATCCGGACATACCCGTACGTATCTATCTGCCGGACCCCGCCGCGGCGCCGGGCCCCCGGCCCACCGTGGTGTTCCTGCACGGCGGCGGCTTCGCCATCGGCTCGCTCGACAGCCACGACGGCACGGCCCGGCACCTGTGCCGCGAGTCCGGCGCGGCCGTCGTCGCGGTGGACTACCGGCTCGCCCCGGAGCACCCCTTCCCGGCCGGGCTGCGGGACGCCTGGGCGGCCCTGGAGTGGACGGCGGCACACGTCGGCGAGCTCGGCGGGGACCCGGGGGCCCTGGTCGTCGCGGGGGACAGCGCGGGCGGCAACCTCGCGGCCGTCCTCGCGCAGACCGCCCGGGATCGCGGCGGGCCCGCGCTCGCACTCCAGGTCCTGGTCTATCCGGCGACCGACATGGGGCGGGAGTGGCCCTCGTACACCCGCAACGGAACCGGATATTTCCTCTCAATTGCCCACATGCGCTGGTTCGAGCAGCAGTACCTGGCGCCGGGCACGGAGCGGACCCATCCGCAGGTCTCGCCCCTGCGCGGCGATTTGCGCGGACTGCCGCCGGCCCATGTGGTGACCGCGGGCTGCGACCCGCTCTGCGACGAGGGGCTGGCCTACGCCGAGCGGCTACGCCACGCGGGGGTGCCGGTGACCGAGGGTCACTTTCCGGCCATGTTCCACGGCTTCTTCGGGTTCGCCGAGCTGATCCCCGAGGCCCGGACCGCCGTACAGGAAGCTGCCGCGGCGATTGCGGCCACCGCGCCCGATACGGCCGCGAGGTCGGTGTCTGACGGGAAGAACTCCGGTGCAGGTGGGGATGCCGCAGGATAATTTCCCAAGATCCCTCTTGTGGCGGAGAACCTCGCATGCCTAACGTGTCCGTACGCGAGGTTCTCCTGTGGAGGAAGTGTCATGACGGAAATGCTGGTGCAGGCCACTGCGGAAGGGCGAATTCCTTCTGCCGAGCGGGTCGTGGAGCACCCGGCATGGCCCCTGCTCAAGAAGGCCGTGGAAGAGATCCGGCCCTGGCAGTCGAAGGACGGCTCGATCGACTTCGAGGCGGAGGGCGCGCCCGCCCGCGACCACGCCCAACTCGCCGTGGAGCGCGTCGTATCCGCCATCGAGCAGCTCTCGCCGCTGGTGCCGCACGACGCCGAGTACCACCGTGCGCTCATCGCCGATCTGCGCCGCTGGGCCGAGGAAGGCTTCGAAGTACCGGACTTCCTGGACTCGTTGCTCGCCTTCCAGCCCGCCGCGCACCGCGCCGACGGCCTTGAGCACCTGGTCGTCTTCCCGATGTACACGCAGAACGGCAACCCGGACCGCAACCTCGAGGCGGTCGTTTTGAAGATGGTCTGGCCCGACTGGCTGGCCGATTTGGAGCGCACCCGCTACGACAACCCGTTGTTCTGCGGCATCACCTTCGAGGACTTCACCGCCGGGTACGACACCAACTCCGCGGTGCTGTTCCCCGAGACCATCGCCGTGCGCGAGGCCCCCGAGCGGTTCAGCTGGGGCGGCATCTTCTGTGACCGCGAGGCGGCCCGCTTCCGCCGGGTCACCGAGGCCGCCGTCGACATCCTCGGCCTCGAACTGCCCGACGACATCCGCGCGATGATCGCCGACCAGGAGCGCTGCCAGGAGGCCTTCGTCCTGTGGGACATGGTCCACGACCGCACCCACAGCCACGGCGATCTGCCCTTCGACCCCTTCATGATCAAGCAGCGGCAGCCGTTCTGGATGTACGGCCTCGAGGAGCTCCGCTGCGACCTCACCGCCTTCAAGGAGGCCGTGAAGCTGGCGGACGACGGCGTCCCGCAGGGCCGGGACGTGCAGTACGCGGTGCTCTTCGACCGGATGTTCCGCTTCCCGGTCACCGGCGAGCGGGTCCGCAACTACGACGGGCTCGGCGGTCAGCTGCTCTTCGCGTATCTGCACAAGCACGACGTGGTCCGCTGGACCGACAACACCCTCAAGATCGACTGGGAGCGGGCGCCGCAGGTCACCAACCAGCTCTGCGCCGAGATCGAGAAGCTCTACCGGGACGGCATCGACCGGCCGAAGCTGGTGCACTGGTTCGCCGGGTACGAACTGGTCTCGCGCTATCTCGCGCCGCACCCCGGGTCCCGCTGGGCCAAGGGCCCGGACGCCCTGGACACCTCGCTGCCGCCGCGGAAACTCGTGGACGAGGTGCTGCCCGACGAATTTCCCCTGAGCATGTTCTATGAGGCGCTCTCCAAGAAGCTCAAAGGTGTGATCGCCTCCACCAAGGGCATCACGGCCACGAGTACTGGACAGGCGGCCGCGTGAGCGCCCCCGGCGCGGAGGTGAGGACCATGACGAACGGCAATGGAAACGGCAATGGCGCCCTGAGCGGCGCGGTGGTCGCGGTGGCGGGCGGCGGCGGCCCCGCGGGCCGCGCGACCTTGCTCAGGCTTGCCGAGGCGGGGGCCGTCGTCGTCTCCTGCGACTCGGACGCCGCCCGGCTCGCGGAGGCCGTGGACGCCGCGCGGTACGCGCACGGCGGGGCCACCGTCACCGGTGACACCGTCGACCTGCTCGACCTGGACGCGACCCGCGAGTGGGCGGCCAGGACCGAGAAGGAGTTCGGCAGGGTCGACGGCCTGGTGCATCTCGTCGGCGGCTGGCGCGGCAGCGCCACCTTCGCCGAGACCGACGTGGCCGACTGGGACCTCCTGGAGAAGCTGCTCGTCCGCACCGTGCAGCACACCTCGCTCGCCTTCTACGACGCCCTGGACCGCAGCGACCGCGGCCGCTACATCCTGACCACCGCCGCCGGTGCCAGTAAGCCGACCGCGGGGAACGCCGCGTACGCCGCGGCGAAGGCGGCCGCGGAGGCCTGGACGCTCGCCGTCGGCGACGCCTTCCGCAAGGCCGCCAAGGCCCGGGGCGACGAGGCGTCGACCTCGGCGGCTGCGATCCTGGTCGTCAAGGCACTGGTGCACGACGCGATGCGCGCGGAGCGCCCCAATGCGAAGTTCGCGGGCTTCACGGATGTGAAGGAGCTGGCCGAGGCCATCGCCGGACTCTGGGAGAGGCCCGCCTCGGAAGTGAACGGAACCCGTCTGTGGCTGACCGAGAAGCCGTGAACCCGCCCAAGACCGACGCGCGACGCCATCATGATCCCGCTGTACGCGGATTCGCGAGCGACAACTACGCGGGGGCGCACCCCGAGATCCTCGCGGCCCTCGCCCTCGCCAACGGCGGCCACCAGGTCGCCTACGGCGAGGACGCGTACACCGAGCATCTGCAACAGGTGATCCGCGGCCACTTCGGCGCGAGCGCCGAGGCGTTCCCGGTCTTCAACGGCACCGGCGCCAACGTCACCGCGCTTCAGGCCGTCACCGATCGCTGGGGCGCCGTCATCTGCGCCGACACCGCCCACATCAACGTGGACGAGTGCGGGGCGCCCGAGCGCGTCGGCGGCCTGAAGCTGCTCGGGGTACCCACGCCGGACGGCAAGCTCACGCCCGAGCTGATCGACCGGGAGGCGTACGGCTGGGACGACGAGCACCGCGCGATGCCGCAGGTCGTCTCGATCACCCAGAACACCGAACTGGGCACCGTCTACACGCCCGAGGAGGTCCGGGCGATCTGCGAGCACGCCCATGAGCGGGGCATGCTCGTGCACCTCGACGGCGCCCGGATAGCCAACGCCGCCGCGTCCCTGAACACCCCGATGCGGACGTTCACGTACCGCGCGGGCGTGGACATCCTTTCCTTCGGCGGTACGAAGAACGGCGCGCTGTTCGGCGAGGCCGTGGTCGTGCTCAACCCCGACGCCGTCAAGCACATGAAGCACCTGCGCAAGCTGTCCATGCAGCTGGCCTCCAAGATGCGCTTCGTATCGGTGCAGTTGGAGGCGCTGCTCGCCAAGGACCTGTGGCTGCGCAACGCCCGGCACGCCAACGAGATGGCCCAGCGCCTCGCCGAGGGCGTGCGCGGCGTCCACGGCGTCGAGATCCTGCACCCGGTGCAGGCCAACGCGGTCTTCGCACGCCTCCCGCACGACGTCAGCGAGCGGCTGCAGCAGCGCTACCGCTTCTACTTCTGGAACGAGGCCGCCGGGGACGTGCGCTGGATGTGCTCCTTCGACACCACGGAGGAGGACGTCGACGGCTTCGTCCTCGCCCTCAAGGAGGAGATGGCTCGATAACCGAGTCAGGACGGCTCGAGAGGCGAGTCAGCCTGATTGGACTGCACGGTGCACTCTACTGCACTATGGTGGGACGTTCCCTGACGACGACCCGAGGCAGACCATGACGCTCTCGCTGACCGTGTCCGACGAAGTGCGCACCCTCGTGCCGGGCTTCACCCACCTCGCCATCGAGGCCCACGGACTCGTCAACGGGCCCAGTACGGAGGAGAGTTCGGCCCTGCTCGACGACGACGCCCGCCGGCTCGCCGAGCGCCTGGACGGACGCGCCCCGCACGAGGACCCGCACATGGCCGCCTGGCGCGCCGCGTACACCGCGTTCGGCGCCAAGCCCAACCGCACCCGCAACTCCGCGGAGGCGCTCGCCAAGCGGGCACTCAGCGACGCCGGGCTGCCCCGGATCAACGTCCTCGTCGACGTCTACAACGCGATCAGCGTGGCCCATCTGATCCCCGTGGGCGGCGAGGACCTGGACCTGATCAAGGGCGGCATGCGCCTGATCCGCGCGACCGGTACGGAGGACTTCGTGACGGTCGCCGCGGGGGAGCAGGTGACCGAGCACCCGGAGCCGGGTGAGGTCGTGTGGTGCGACGACGAGGGCGTCACCTGCCGCCGCTGGAACTGGCGCCAGGGCCCGCGCACGCGCCTCACCGAGGCCACCACGAGCGGCATCTTCCTGCTCGAGTCCTTCGCGCCGATGACGGTCGCCGAGCTGGAGCAGGCGGGCGCCGAACTGGTGGAACTTCTGGAGAAGTTCAGCCCGGGGGCGCGGGTGGTCATGCACAGCCCGTCGGGCGACTGAGAGGTCCTGGGGGCTGTGCCCCGCCCCCAACCCTCCGGCCTCCCAGGGCCTGCGAAGAGCGGGGAGACGGGCCTTAGCGTCCCTGCGCGGGCACCGGGGCCGTACCGCCCAGGTGGGCCGGGAGCCACCAGGAGTCCTCCGGGCCCTTCGGGCGGGCCGGATACGCGCGCTGCGCCGCCTCGAGGAGCTCGCCGACCCGCTCGCGCACCTTCCGCGTCAGAGCCCCCGCGTACTGCTCCCGGGAGGCCTGGATCGCCTCGCCCACCCGGATCGTCACCGGGATGTGCTGGCGCTTGAGGTTGCGCGGGCGGCCCTTGGTCCACAGCCGCTGGGTGCCCCACAGCGCCACCGGAATCAGCGGAACCCCGGCCTCCTGGGCCATCCGTACCGCGCCCGACTTGAAGCTCTTCAGCGTGAAGGACGTCGAGATCGTCGCCTCCGGGAAGACCCCCACGATCTCCCCCGAGCGCAGCGAGTCCAGGGCGTGCGCATAGGCCACCTCGCCGTTCGCGCGGTCCACCGGAATGTGCTTCATGCCGCGCATCAGCGGTCCGGAGACCTTGTTCCGGAAGACCGAGTCCTTCGCCATGAAGCGCACCAGGCGCTTCTGCGGCCGGGCCGCGAGCCCGGCGAAGACGAAGTCCAGATAGCCGATGTGGTTGCTGACCAGGACCGCCCCGCCCGAACTCGGCACATGCTCCGCGCCCTTGACGTCCAGCTTCAGGTCGAGCGCCTTGAACAACGTCACGGCGGCACCGATGACCGGACGGTAGACGAGCTCTGCCATGGGGGAAGTCGACCCTTCTGTACGCCTGGGAAGGGGGCTCCCGAGGGCGGAAAGTTACGGGCCCGTAGGTACGGGTGTTGGCCCGATCGTGCCGCATGAGCGGCCGAGTGGCCAGTCCTGGGGGCTGTGAACTGGGAGATCCTCGTCACGTGAGGGAATGACGAGGGCTTTTCCCGCGCTACTGAAGTACGGCATCCAGCCTGTCGGCGTCGCTTTGTGCGCTATTGAAGTAACAGACGGCAGTCGGTGCCGCGCTACTGAAGTACGGACGACCACGCGGACGTAGCAGACGCACGAGACGTACGGGATGTCTACGAGACGTAGGAGGCGAAGAGTGGCCCACCGCGGCACGATGCTCGGGGAGCGCGAGTTGGGCGCACCGCTCGGCGCCCGCGCGACTCTGGTGCAGTTCTCCAGCGCCTTCTGTCAGCCTTGCCGGGCCACCCGCCGGATCCTCACCGAGGTGACGGCGCTCGTCCCCGGCGTCGCGCACATCGAGATCGACGCCGAACAGAGCCTCCAGCTCGTCCGTGACCTCGGCGTCCAGCGCACCCCCACCGTCCTCGTGCTCGACGCGGGCGGTCGCGAGGTGCGCCGGGCGGGCGGAATGCCCCGCAAGGCCGACGTCATCGCCGCCCTCGGCGAGGCAGTATGAGCCATCTCGCAGATCCCGGGGCGCACTTGACGCCACCCCACGGCTGTCGTCAGCCTGACACCGAACCGGAATGCCCTCTTCAGGACCTCTGCGCACCTCAGGACCTCTGCGCAACGGGCGCCGAGCGGCAACGGCCCTCGCACTACAGGAGAAGGAACACTCCATGACGGCCACGCCCGACCTCGGCGCCGCCCGCGTCGCCGGACCCGAGCTGCTGCGCTCCGTCTTCCGCCAGCACGCCGCGGGCGTCGCCGTGATCACCGCGCACGGCGCCACCGGACCCGTCGGCTTCACCGCGACCTCGCTCGCCTCCGTCTCCGCCGAGCCGCCGCTCGTCTCCTTCGGTATCGGCACCGGCTCCTCCAGCTGGCCGGTGCTCGCCGAGGCCGAGTACGTCGGCGTCCACATACTCGGCGAGCACCAGGACGACCTCGCCGCCACCTTCGCCCGCAGTGGCGCCGACCGCTTCGCACCGCCCACCCGCTGGTCCCGAGGCCCGCACGGCGTCCCCGTCCTCGGCGGCGTCGTGGCCTGGCTGGTCTGCCGGATCGTGGCCCGGGTACCGGCCGGAGATCACCGGCTGCTGCTCGCCGAGGTGGCGCTCGGCGACCCGTCCACGGGCGGTCGGCCGCTCCTCTACCACCAGGGCCGTTTCACCGCGCTGCGGGACTGACCGGCCGCGGTTACGCACCGTTGGCAAGGTCACAGTTACGAGCGCTTGCTTAATGGGCATAACCTGGTTGTACTGGCTAGTAACATTTCGATCGGAGCGCGGGTCGCCCCGACCGGGATCCGCCTCTTCAGGCGCCTATGCTGCCCGTAGAGGCAGCAGCCCAGAAATGACGATGCAGTAGGAGAGCCGGCGTGAGCTTGAGGATCGTTGTCTGTGTGAAGTACGTGCCCGACGCCACTGGTGACCGGCACTTCACTGATGACCTGACCGTCGACCGTGAGGACGTGGACGGTCTGCTGTCGGAGCTCGACGAGTACGCGGTCGAGCAGGCCCTGCAGATTGCCGATGAAGCGGACGACGCCGAGATCACGGTGCTGACCGTCGGCCCCGAGGACGCCAAGGACGCGCTGCGCAAGGCGCTCTCGATGGGCGCCGACAAGGCCGTGCACGTCGAGGACGACGACCTGCACGGCACGGACGTCATGGGCACGTCCCTGGTCCTGGCCAAGGCGATCGAGAAGACCGGGTACGACCTGGTCGTCTGCGGCATGGCGTCGACCGACGGCACCATGGGTGTGCTGCCGGCGATCCTGGCCGAGCGCCTGGGCGTCCCGCAGGTCACGCTGCTCTCCGAGGTCAGCGTCGAGGACGGCACCGTGAAGGGCCGCCGCGACGGTGACACCGCGACCGAGCAGCTGGAGGCGTCGCTTCCGGCCGTCGTGTCCGTCACGGACCAGTCCGGCGAGGCCCGTTACCCGTCCTTCAAGGGCATCATGGCCGCCAAGAAGAAGCCGGTGGAGTCCCTCGACCTGGACGACCTGGACATCGAGGCCGAGGAGGTCGGTCTCGAGGGTGCCTGGACCAAGGTCGACTCCGCCGCCGAGCGTCCGGCCCGTACGGCCGGCACGATCGTCAAGGATGAGGGCGAGGGCGGCAAGCAGCTGGCCGAGTTCCTCGCGAGCCAAAAGTTCATCTAGGTGCCGGGGGTCCGGGGGTTGTCCCCCGGGCCAGCACAGCATCTAAGGCTCGCGCAGAGCCCCAACTGCCCCCAGATTCTTCGCACTCGCAGCAGGAGATTGAGTCCCATGGCTGAAGTTCTCGTCTACGTCGACCACGTGGACGGCGCCGTCCGCAAGCCCACCCTTGAGCTTCTGACGCTCGCCCGCCGTGTCGGCGAGCCGGTCGCCGTCGCCGTCGGCAACGGTGCGGCCGACACCGCCGCCACGCTCGCCGAGCACGGCGCCGTCAAGGTCCTGACCGCCGACGCCCCGGAGTTCGCCGACTACCTGGTCGTCCCGAAGGTGGACGCGCTCCAGGCCGCCTACGACGCTGTCCAGCCGAGCGCGGTCCTGGTCCCGTCCTCCGCGGAGGGCAAGGAGATCGCGGCCCGCCTCGCGGTCCGTATCAAGTCCGGCATCATCACCGACGCCGTCGACCTGGAGGCCGGCGACGAGGGCCCGGTGGCCACGCAGTCCGTGTTCGCCGCCGCGTTCACCACCAAGTCCCGGGTCACCACCGGCACCCCGGTGATCACCGTCAAGCCCAACTCGGCTCCGGTCGAGGCCGCCCCGGCCGCGGGTGCCGTCGAGGCCCTGTCGGTGTCCTTCTCCCAGCAGGCCACCGGCACCAAGGTCACCTCGCGCACGCCGCGCGAGTCGACCGGCCGCCCCGACCTGACCGAGGCCGCGATCGTCGTCTCCGGTGGCCGTGGCGTCAACGGCGCCGAGAACTTCGCGATCATCGAGGCGCTCGCCGACTCGCTCGGTGCCGCCGTGGGTGCCTCGCGCGCCGCGGTCGACGCGGGCTGGTACCCGCACTCCAGCCAGGTCGGCCAGACCGGTAAGTCGGTCTCGCCGCAGCTGTACATCGCCTCCGGCATCTCCGGTGCGATCCAGCACCGCGCCGGTATGCAGACCTCGAAGACCATCGTGGCCATCAACAAGGACGCCGAGGCCCCGATCTTCGACCTGGTCGACTACGGCGTGGTCGGCGACCTCTTCGAGGTCGTCCCGCAGCTGACCGAAGAGGTCAAGACCCGCAAGGGCTGAGCGGGTTCGTCGCCCCTTCTGTAGCGACGGAAAACGAAGGGCCCCCGAGCCGACAACGATTCGGGGGCCTTCGGGCGTTCCCGGGCACCCCGGGCACCCCCGGGCACCCCGGTCACCCCGGTCACCCCCGGGGGCCCGGGGGGCCCTTGAGTGGGTCAGGTCAGTGTGGCCGTCGCCTGGACCGGGAGGTGGTCGCTGGGGAACTGGCCGTCCTTGCTGAAGGTGTTGATCGCTGCGGAGTGGGTGGTGACGCCGGGTGCGGTGAGGATCCAGTCGATGCGTTCGCCGTCCGGGACCAGGGGCTTGTAGCCGTGGAAGGTGGCGTAGAGCTTGCTGCGCTCGGCCGCGGTGTCCCAGGAGTCCACGAGGCCCGCGCCGAGCATCGTGTCGTAGACCGGGTTGCCGTGGGCGGGGACGTTGAAGTCACCGGTCACGATGAGGGGCAGGGAGCGGTCCAGGTCGCCGATGCGGTCCGCGATGAGATCGGCGGCACGCGCGCGTGCGTACTGACTGGCGTTGTCCAGGTGGGTGTTGAGGAAGAAGAACTCGCCGCCGGTCTCCCGGTCGTGGAAGCGCACCCAGGTGACCATCCGGATCGAGCTGCCGCCCCAGGTGTTGGAGCCGATCACGTCCGGGGTGTCGGAGAGCCAGAAGTGGTCGTACTCGCGCGGGGCCAGGCGCCGGGTGTCGTAGAAGATCGTCATGAACTCGTCGCGGCTGCCGCCCGCACGCCCGGTGCCGATCCAGGCGTACGCCGGGCCGAGGTCCGCGTGGATGTCCTGGAGCTGCTGGTAGAGCCCTTCCTGGGTGCCCAGGACGTGCGGGCGCTCGAGGCGCAGGAGTTCGCGCGTGACCGGGCGGCGCTCGGGCCAGCTGTTGGGCGGGGTGTCACTGGCGAAGCGTAAATTGAACGACATGGTCCGCAGGCGGGCGTCGCCGCGCTCGGCGGCATCGGCCGTGCCGCCCAGGCGGCCGGTCAGCAGGGGCGTGGCCACGGCCGCCGTCACGGCGGCTCTGAGGCCCGTGCGGCGGCTCAGGCGGAGGTCTCTGGGCACGCGGGCTCCTTCCGTCGGGGGTCAGGATGAGGCGCGCGCTCCCCAGGGTGTGAGTGCGGTGTGAGACAGAAGTGACCGGCGACATACGGCGGTGGACCCGGGCCGTGAACGGTGGCCGCCCTGCGCCGAGGTGGGTGTTGACCAGCACGAAGGGGCAGGGATAGCTTCACCATACGGATTATTGATTCCGTGAAGCGGAAAGCTTGAAGGCTTTTAAGGGCTGCTTCAAGAACCGCTTCGCAAGCTGCTTGAGAGACGCGGAGGGTGCCGTAATGGGTCAGCAAGAGCAGGTGGCGATGAGCCTCGCAGGCGCGGTCAGCGAGGGCATCAGCGCCTCCCTCGCCCCGGTGGACGCGGAGCTCGAACGCCGCTACCCCGGCGACCCGGGCACCCGCCAGCCCGTCCACACCGTCTACGTACCGGGCAACGTCTTCACCGCCGACACCATCCGCACCTGGGGCGATCAGGCCCTTGCCGCGCTCGACGAGCACGCCCCGGACGCCGCCACCTTCGCCAAGGCCGTAGGCCTGAGCGACGACCTAGCCGAGGCCGTCTACGACCGCGTCCGCGCCAAGCTCCAGCACGAGCCGATCGAAGACCTCCGCGTCGACTTCGAGGACGGCTACAAGGGCAGCGGCGGGGCCGCCGAAGACGCGGACGCCGCCGGCGCCGCCCGTCTGATCGCCGAGGCCTACGAGAACGGCACGGCCGCGCCGTACATGGGCATCCGCATGAAGTGCATGGAGGCACCGGTCCGCGACCGCGGCATCCGCACCCTCGACATCTTCCTCACCGGCCTCATGGAGGCCGGCGGCCTCCCCGACGGCCTCGTCCTGACCCTGCCCAAGGTGACGTACACCGAGCAGGTCACCGCCATGGTCAAGCTCGTCGAGGAGTTCGAGAAGGCCCGCGGCCTCGCCGCCGGACGGATCGGCTTCGAGATCCAGATCGAGACCAGCCAGTCCATCCTCGGCCCCGACGGCACCGCCACCGTCGCCCGCATGATCGACGCCGCCCAGGGCCGCGCCACCGGCCTGCACTACGGCACCTTCGACTACAGCGCCTGCCTCGGCGTCTCCGCCGCCTACCAGGCCAGCGACCACCCCGCCGCCGACCACGCCAAGGCGGTCATGCAGGTCGCCGCCGCGGGCACCGGCGTACGCGTCTCCGACGGCTCGACGAACGTGCTGCCGGTCGGCCCCACCGCCCACGTCCACGACGCCTGGAAGCTGCACTACGACCTCACCCGGCGCGCCCTGGCCCGCGCCTACTACCAGGGCTGGGACATGCACCCCGCGCACATCCCGACCCGCTTCGCGGCCGTCTTCGCCTACTACCGCGAGGGCTTCGAGGCCGCCGCCAAGCGCCTCGCCGCCTACGCCAACCACGTCGACGGCGACGTCATGGACGAGCCCGCCACCGCCAAGGCGCTCTCCGGGTACCTGCTGCGCGGCCTGGACTGCGGCGCCCTCGACATCGCCGAGGTCGCCCGGCTCACCGGCATGACCCGCGCCGACCTGGAGGGCTTCTCCTCGCTCCGCCGCGCGGCCCTCACCGCGTCCGCGCAGTAACTCCGTAAGGCCCGCAGCAACTCCGTAAGGCCGATGCCGTACGGCCATACCCGTACGGCATCGGTGCGGTAACACCTTCTCCGAAACACCTTCTCCGAGTGTCACCGCCGCCCCTTAGTCTGTACGCGACCGGGAGGCGCAGGGACCACGCGCAGGACGCAGGGGCCACGCGCAGGACGCGTAGGGCAAGCACGCGTAGGGACAAGAAGGACAAGGCGGGCAGCGGTGGCATCGGGGGAGAACGGACAGGACGGCGGCGGCGTCGGTCGCCTGCTCGCCGGGCGTTATCGCGTCCAGGAGCAGCTCGGCCGCGGCGGCATGGGCGTGGTGTGGCGCGCCGTCGACGAGGTGCTCGGCCGAGAAGTGGCCGTCAAAGAACTGCGCACGTACACGGACGCCGCCGCGGCCGAACTCGCCGCGCTTCGCGTCCGGATGCAGCGCGAGGCCCGCGCCGCGGCCCGGGTGCGCCACCCCGGCGTCATCGCCGTGCACGACGTGGCGGAGGTCGACGGCCGCCCCCTGATCGTGATGGAACTGGTCGACGGCCCCTCCCTCGACGACGTACTGCGCGAGCGCGGCACCCTGCCCCCGCGCGAGGCCGCCGCCATCGGCGCCAAGGTCATGGAGGCCCTCGGCGCCGCCCACCGCGCCGGTGTCCTGCACCGCGACGTCAAGCCCGGGAACATCCTCCTGGAGCGCGGCGGCCGGGTCGTCCTCACCGACTTCGGCATCGCCATGGTCGACGACCCCGGCGACGGCGCCGCCACCAACCTCACCCGCAGCGGCGAACTCGTCGGCTCCCTCGACTACTTGGCACCCGAGCGCTGCCAGGGCCAGGACCCGGGCCCCGCCTCCGACGTCTGGGCCCTGGGCGCGACGCTGTACTACACGGTCGAGGGCTGCGCCCCGTTCCGCCGTTCGGGGACGTGGTCGACGCTCAGCGCGATCGTCTCGGAGCCGCTGCCCGAGCCGCAGCACGCCGGGCCGCTCACGCCCGTACTGGCCCAGCTGATGGCCAAGGATCCGCAGGCCCGCCCGGATGCGGAGACCGCCGCGGGGCTGCTGCGGGCCGTGGCCGATGGGGCGGGTGGGGATGCTGAGACCACGGCGTTGCGGCCTGGGGGTGGGGCGGCAGGGCCTGTCGGCGCGGCGGGGGCTGCGGGTGCCGCGGCTGGTGTCTGGGTGCCTGGCCAGCTGCCCGTCGGCCCAGGGTCCGAGGGACGGGGTGCGGCAGGTCCGGGTGCGGGAGGGCCCGCCGGGCCCGGAGGAGCCGGTACCGGGGCTTTCGGCCAGCAGGGGCACTCGGCGCCGACGGCCGGGCCGGGTTCGGCCCACCGCGTGGGCGGCGTCGGCCCGTTGAACCCCGGAGACGGGGGGCCGGACCGCGGAGACACCCCGGTGGTCACGCCGATGTCCCCGGAGGGCCGGGAGCCGCGCCGTGGGCGGCGTGTGCTGATCGCGGTGGCGGCCGTGCTCGCCGTGCTCGCCGCGGGCGGCGGCGGGTACGTCCTGCTGAGCGGGGACGGCGGCAAGAAGAACGAGGCCCGGAGCAACGCCTCACCCAGCGCGAGCGAGTCCGCGTCCGACGGCTCCGGCGAGAAGCCCTCCGGGAAGCCCGAACCGACCGAGCAGGACTCGGAGTCCGCGTCCCCCTCCGAGGACGCCTCGGCCACCCCGTCCGAGGATGACGACAAGCCCAGCGGCACCCCGTCCGAAGGCTCCGGCAGCGACGGCGGTACGACCACGGGGGGCGGCACCGACGGCGGCACCACGTCGGGCGGCTCCGCCAACGGCAGTACGACGGGCGGGGATTCGGGCGGCTCCGGGGACTCCGGGGGTGGCTCGGGGGCGACGGGCGGCGGCGGGGCGCCCGCGCCCGTGTGCCACTCCGTCGGTGGCGGCAAGTACAACTGCGAGGTCTGGCGCACCTCGTCGACATACACCGCGTCCGGCGAGCGGGCCGGGACGCTCAACGCCGGCACGAACTATTTCTACTGCCAGCAGAACCTGGGCCGCCGCGAGACGTACGGCGAGTGGACCAACGTGTGGTGGGCCAAGACGGACGACGACAGCGGGAACACGAACGTGTTCATCAGCGACGTCTACATCAAGGGCGGCGACAACGACAAGCCGCTGCCCGGGCTCCCGGAGTGCTGAAACGGAATGCAGAGACGGAGTGCTGAGAGCGAGCGCTGAGACGGCGCGCTGACCGGGAGCTGAGGGGCAGCCGGGCGGGCGGGAAGCCCCTTGCGGCATACGGCAGTTCAGGGCGCGCGGCCGTCGAACTCCACCGCGACGGCCTCCTCGAGGGTCAGCCCGCTCGCCTTCTCGGCCGGTTCCAGGAACGCGTAGATCACGGCCAGGGCCACCGACCCCATCAGGGACCGGCGCCGCGACTCGTCGATGACACCGGAGCCAGGGTCGCCGATGGCCCGCAGAATCATGCCGTCGTTGGCGGCGGACAGCGCGTTGGTCAGGTCGTCGAGGGTGAGCCCCGGGCGCAGCCGCAACTGCCGCTCCCGCATCACGGCCTCGTACAGGCCCTTCCACGAGCCCAGATACTCCCGGTACATGGCCGAGATCGCCCGCGCCACCACCTCGTCGCCCTCGGCTTCCGTCATGAGGGCGAGGGAGAGCCGCACGGAGGGGATGGCGGCGCCCTCCGCGGTGTGCTGGTACGCGGTCTCGTGCACGGCGCGTACGAAGTCGGGGCCGCTCACCAGCTTCTCGGTGTTGGCGGCGCGCTGCTCCCGGTAGCCGGGGCGGTAATTCTCCAGCCACACCGCGAAGTTGATCAGGTCGGCGACGAAGTCCGACTGTGCCTTCCAGCGGTCCCGCAGCGAGGCCACGGTGCCCTGCTGGCTGAACGGTGCCGGGTTCCCGCCGACCGCGGCGGAGACCGCGCGCTGCGACAGAAAGCCGAGCAACGGCTCACCGAGGACGCGCCGCTGAGCGCCGGGACCGAGGCGTAATTCGAGCATCCGCATCCCGGCCTTCAGGTACGAGGCCGTGACGGGGTCGTTCGCGAGGCGGGTGCGGCCGCGGCGCGTGCGGCGGTTGAGGTGCCGCAGCACCTTGGAGAGGTCCTGGTCGTACGGGTAGGGGAGGCGGGCCTTCCAGGAGCCGTCGCCGCGGTCCTGCGACCGGTTCTTCTTCATCATGGCCCAGGCATACCGTCTCGCCCCGGGCCGCTGGAAGCGCGCAGCTGCGCGGTAGTTCGGGCCCGGCGGAGCCCGGGGCGACGGGCCCTGGATCCGCGCGGCTGCGCAGATGATGGCCCGCGTCCGGCCGGGCTATACCGGAGAGCTCCCGACACGACGTCAGAAGGGTGACCGACGATGCTCTCCGCAAGCATGGGCGTGGCCGTGTGGATCCTGGCCTCCGCCGCCGTCAGCAGCGCTCTCGTACGGCTGATCCTCGGCGTCCTCGCGGCCCATGCGACCCGCAAGGCCCTCAGCACGAGGGACGCCACTCACTCCTCCGGCGCGTGCGACGCCTGCGGCCCGCTCGCGGTCCTGCGCGCCCTGCTCAACGGGCTGAAACCACCCCGGCGTTGAGATGGATGGAGTGGTGAGTTGAGTGAACGTGGCCTAGGCGTCAGCCGGTGGGATCTCCGGCGCTGGGATCTCCGTCGGTGGGATCTCGCCCGAGCCCCGGGTGATCAGGCGGGTCGGCAGCTCGATACGTTCCCCGGCGCTCGGTGCCCCGTCCAGTCGGTGGAAGAGCCGTTCCGCCGCCGTGCGGCCGAGTTGGGCCGCGTCCTGGGCGACCACCGTCACGCCCGGCCGCAGCAGGTCCGCGAGCTCGAAGTCGTCGAAGCCGACGAGGGCGACCGGGCGGCTCCGCTCGGCCAGGACGCGTACCGCCGTGACCGTCACGCGGTTGTTCCCCGCGAACACCGCCGTGACCGGGGCGGGCCCGGTGAGCAGCGCCTCCGTCGCGGCGCGGACCCGCTCCGGTGCCGTGGAGCCGAGGGACACCCAGGAGTCGTGCACGGGCAGGCCCGCGTCCTCCATCGCCGCACGGTAGCCGCGCAGCCGCTCCACGGCGGTGTGGATCTGCGGCCGGTCGCCGATGAAGCCGATCCGGCGGTGGCCCTGCGCGATGAGGTGGGCGACGCCGTCGCGGGCGCCGCCGAAGTTGTCCGAGAGCACCACGTCGGCGTCGATGCGCCCGGCCGGACGGTCCACGAAGACCGTGGCGATCCCGGCCCTGATCTCCGGCTCCAGATAGCGGTGGTCGTCACCGGCCGGGATGATGACCAGGCCGTCCACCCGGCGGGCGCACAGCGCGAGCGCCAACTCCTGCTCGCGCTCCGGGTCCTCGGCACTGGACCCGTTGATGAGCAGCGCCCCGTGGGCCCGCGCGACCTCCTCCACGGCGCGGCTCAGCGGACCGTAGAACGGGTCGGCCAGATCCTCCAGGACCAGGCCGATGCTGGCGGTACGGCCCTTGCGCAGGACCCGGGCCGAGTCGTTGCGGCGGAAGCCGAGCGCGGCGATCGCCTCCTGGACGCGGCGCTCGGTGTCGGGCGTGACGCCCGGCTCGCCGTTCACCACCCGGGACACCGTCTTCAGGCCGACGCCCGCACGCGCGGCGACGTCCTTCATCGTGGGACGGTTGCCGTAGCGGGGCTCGGGGCGGCCGACGGTACGGCGGGCGATATCGGCCACGGTGTGCGGTCCTGTCCTGTTCCTGGAGCGGTCGGGTGGAAGGGCGAAGTGGCATACGGCAGTTGCGGTGACGGGCAGCCTAGTCAAGGCCCGTACCCGGCACGGTAGGGTCCCCCTGGCTCGGTCCTCTGCTGTCGAGCATAGAGGGCCTAGACAACGTTGTCAGTATCGGGAGAGACTGTCATCGGCCCAGGTCCTGTCGTGCCGAAAGGACCTGAGGGCGACCCTCTCACCGGGAGATCCGAGACTGATGCAGAACGACCTCGTCGCCGCCCTCGACATCGGCGGCACCAAGATCGCGGGAGCCCTGGTGGACGGGCGGGGCCGGATCCGGCTGCGCGCCCAGCGCCCGACGCCCGCGCAGGAGGACGGTGCGACGGTGATGCGGGCCGTCGCGGAGGTCGTGGCCGAGCTGCGGAGCTCGCCGCTGTGGGCCGGGACGCGCGCACTCGGCATCGGCAGCGCCGGGCCGGTCGACGCGTCCCGGGGTGTGGTCAGCCCCGTCAACATCCCTGGCTGGCGGGACTTTCCGCTGGTCGAGCGGGTCGTCGCGGCGAGCGGCGGGCTGCCCGTGGAGCTGATCGGCGACGGCGTCGCGATCACCGCGGCCGAGCACTGGCAGGGCGCGGCCCAGGGCTTCGACAACGCGCTGTGCATGGTCGTCTCGACCGGCGTCGGCGGCGGCCTGGTCCTCGGCGGACGGCTACACCCGGGGCCGACCGGCAACGCCGGGCACATCGGGCACATCAGCGTGGACCTCGACGGCGACCCCTGCCCCTGCGGTGCCCGCGGCTGTGTCGAACGGATCGCGAGCGGCCCCAATATCGCGCGCCGCGCCCTGGCCGACGGGTGGCGGCCCGGGCCCGACGGCGACACCTCGGCCGCCGCGGTGGCCGCCGCGGCGCGGGCCGGTGACCCGGTGGCGCGGGCCTCCTTCGAGCGGGCGGCGCAGGCGCTCGCGGCGGGGATCGCGGCGACGGCGACGCTCGTGGAGATCGAGATCGCGGTGGTCGGTGGGGGAGTGGCGAGCGCGGGCGAGGTTCTCTTCGCACCGCTGCGGAGCGCGCTGCGGTCGTACGCGACGCTCTCTTTCGTACGGGGTCTTACGGTGGCTCCGGCGCGGCTCGGCACGGAGGCGGGGCTGATCGGGGCGGCGGCCGCCGCGCTGGGCGCTCCGCGGGGGCGGGGGGAGGTGGTGGCGGGGTGAGGCTGCCTGCCGGGTTGTTCTCCCCGCCCCGCCCCTTCCCGACTGTGTCGATATGCGGCTAACGCCGCGTGGTTGCAGCGGCTTCGGGGCTGCCGCCCCCGGACCCCCGCCGCAGATATCGCGCTGAACGCGCTCGTCCTCAAACGCCGGACGGGCTAGTAGGTACTGGACGGGCTAGTAGGTACCGGACGGGCTTCAGTGGCACTCCAGCTCCGCCTCCGCCCAGTCCGCGTGGTCGGAGTCGACGCCATTGCCCCCGTCCGTGACGACCAGACGCACCGACCGGGCTCCCGCTAGGTCCGCAGACAGTTCCTGCGCCGGGTCGGCCGTCGTCAGGACCCCCGTGTTGGCCACCCTCTCCTCGTCCGCCCAGATCTCGAACGTGACGCTGCCGTTGGAGTCCTTCTCGTCGTCCACGCCCACCTGTGCCGTCACCGCCGAGCAGTTCCCGGCGGTGTAGTACGTGATGGTGCTCTCCGCGTGCGCGCCCAGGCCCTTTTCGTACGCCTGGCCGTTGATGGTGAGCGGGTTGCCGTCGCCCGCGGCGTCCTCGCCGTTGCTGGTGTTCCGCTCCACCGGGCCCCAGCCGTTGGTGGCCGACAGCCAGTCCAGGTCGCCGAGTTGGGAGGTGCCACGCGGTGGCGCCACCGCCGCGTGGCCGGTCACCGGCAGGGTGCGCTTGGCGCGCGTGCCGTCCGGGGAGGCGTACGCCACCGTGAGCGTGAAGTCGTACGCGCCCGGCTTCGCGCCGCCCGGAGCCGTCACCGTCCAGTCGGTGCGCAGCGCCTTGCCGCTGGCCAGGCTCTCGGAGGCGGCGGGCGACGCGGGCTCGACGCGCCAGCCGTTCGGGCCGGTGAGGGCCGCGGAGACCCGGTGGGCCGGGGTCGCGCCCAGGTTGGTGACGGTCGTCGTGACCTTCGCGGAGCTGCCCGGCTCCACCAACGGCGCCCCGTCCAGGGCGAGTTCGACGGCGGGCGGGTGCGCCGCCCACTGGTCGTCGGCCGCGACGCGGAGCAGGACCGTGCCGTGCGCGGGCACCGTGGCCGCGAGCTCGCCCGCCGTGTTGTAGCTCTTGTGCTCCCACAGGTCGCGCACCGTGTAGCCGTCGGCCTCCGGAAGCCCGGCGTCCGTGGCGGTGGTCGTGATGCGCTGGGCGGTGTCCGTCTCGTTGAACAGGGCGACGGCGCGGCTGCCGTCCGCCATCTCCTTGGTGACGACCCAGCGTCCGCCCTCGGACGTGAGCACCTCACCCTGCTTGCCCAGCGGGTCCTGGTCGACCGCGATGACCTCCTCGTTGCCGAGGATCTCGAAGGTCTCGGGCGAGGCGGACCGTAGATCGGAGCCTATGAGCAGCGGCGCCGCCATGATCGACCACATGGAGAAGTGGGTGCGGTACTCGGTGTCCGTCATGCCGCCGTTGCCGACCTCCAGCATGTCCGGGTCGTTCCAGTGGCCCGGACCGGCGTACGGCGCGAGCGGCAGGTTCTGCTTCATGATCGAGAGCATCGAGCCCCAGCTGTCGCTGATGTCGCCGGTGGTACGCCACAGGTGGCCCACGTCGGCGGCCCACTCCCAGGGCTTGTTCTCGCCCCATTCGCAGATGCTGTAGACGATGGGGCGGCCGGTCTCGGCGGAGGCTGCCTTGAGCGCGTCGCGCATCTTCGTATAGCGCTCCTTGGCGTCCACGCCCTGGTTGTTGCAGTTGTCGTACTTGAGGTAGTCGACGCCCCACGCGGCGAACTGCCGGGCGTCGCTCTCCTCGTGGCCCAGCGCGCCGGGGAAGCCGAGTTCGTTGCAGGTCTTGGTGCCCGCGCTGGTGTAGATGCCGAACTTCAGGCCCTTGGAGTGCACATAGTCGGCGACGGCCTTGATGCCGTTGGGGAACCGCACGGGATCGGGCACCAGCTTGCCGTCGGCGTCGCGCGCGGGCAGCGCCCAGCAGTCGTCCAGGTTGACGTACTCGTACCCGGCGTCCTTGAGCCCCTTCTCGACGAAGATGTCGGCGATTCCCTTGACCATCTCCTCGTTGAACTCGGCCCGGCAGTGGGTGGAGTTCCAGTTGTTGAACCCCATGGGCGGGGTGAGCGCCTGATCGTCAGGTATGCGGAGTTCGGTTGCGGTTGCGGTTGCGGTTGCGGCTGCCTGGGCCTGGGCCTGGGGCGGGCCTTGGGGCTGGCCCTTGGCCTGGGTGGCGCCCGTGAGTGTGAGTCCGGCGGTGGCCAGGACACCCGCGGCGAACGCGGTGAGGACTCTTCGCCGGGCGCCCGGGCCGGTGGTGGTGCGTGGGGGGTGGTGACGCAGCATGACGTTCCTCCGTACGCACGAAGATCGGGGGGAACTCGGTGACGCGCGCTCACGGTAGAGCGTGTTGGAGTCTGTTGGAAGGGGTGCGGTAAGAACGGGGGGTGACGGCACGCCAACGTGCGGTTGTGTTGGGTTACTTGATCCGGCCAAAGGAGCGGCCGCGCGCAGGGTCTGACACCGGGCGTTCGGGAGCTGTGCCGACGGCGGGCGTGAAGAGTCCAAGCCCGGTCGCGCATTCGTCCATGGCGGCACCTCTGACGGGGGCGTACAACCGGCCCATCCCCCACAAGAGAGGAACGGCACATGTCCATCCTGAACTTACGCCGCTGCGTCGCCGTCAGCGCGGCCGCGGGACTGTTGATGGTCGCTCCGGAGGTGGCGTCCGCGGACGTCGGGGGCGGCAACGTCTCGGTGAGTTGGGAGATGTCCGGGACGCCGTCCGCCGGCCTTTCCAACATCACCTTCCCCATCACGGTGAACCCCGCGACGGCCCATAAGAGCGGGATCTACTTCGCCCAGCAGTTCGGCTTCACCAACGCCGAAGACGTCGCCTATACGGGCCTCCAGCCTCGGGAGAACAACGGCAGCACCGAGCGCCTTTCCGCCCGTTTCTCCAGCTTCGTCGCGGGGACGACGACGTCCGACCCGCTCTGTCGTGAGGGCGCCGACGGCGGGCCCGGTGTGACCTGTGCGGTCGACTTCGACGCGGTCTACGGCCACCAGTACGACATCCGGGTCGAGCGAACCGGCAACGACACCTGGACCGGTACCGCGCGAGACACGGTCAGCGGCAAGGAGACCCACCTGGGAACCTGGACACTGCCGACGGGCAGCGGCAATCTGCGTGGCACCCAGGGCGGGTTCGTCGAGTACTACGCGGGGATCCCCAGCTGCGCCGAAATGCCCAGGTCCGACGTCGTCTTCGGCGGGCCCACGTCCACCGACGGCGGCGGCCTGAGCGGCACGTCCCGGGCCAACTACGAGTACAGCGACTGCGTCGGCGAGTCCAACTACCAGGCGGAGAACGTCGGTTCGGGGACCCACATCACCCGGGGCTTCGTCTCGTAGCCGCCGCACCGCATCGCCGTACGCGGACGGGTCGGGCCGGGGGAGGGCGGAGCCCCGCTTCGTGCCGCTGCGGCTGTGCTTCTTCTACAGCCTCTACGGCTGGGACTTCACTGCTGCGCTTTCTTCGCCTTCTGCTCCCGCTGCTCCTTGACGCGGCGGGCCTCCTCGCGGACCTCGGCCTGGGTGGCGCGCTCCTTCTGGAGCCACTCCGGCTCTTCGCGCTTCAGGTCCTCGATCTGCTCCGTGGTGAGCGGCTCGGTGACGCCGCCGCGGGCGAGGCCCGAGATGGAGATGCCGAGCTTCGCCGCGACCACGGGACGGGGGTGCGGGCCGTTGCGCCGCAGCTCCTGCAGCCACTGAGGCGGGTCGGCCTGCAGCGCGTTGAGCTCGGCGCGCGAGACCACGCCCTCCTGGAACTCGGCGGGGGTGGCCTCGAGGTACACACCCAGCTTCTTCGCCGCCGTGGCGGGCTTCATGGTCTGGGTGCTCTGGTGCGACGTCATGGGATCAAGGGTAACGAGCGCGCGGGCTGCCCCTTGCCACGGCCGGGGTAGCCTGGCGAAGTGACAGGCGCCGATGACAACCTCACCGATGACGACCGCTCGCTCGCTGAAGACGAGGGTTCTCCCGTAGGTGACGACGGCTCGCTCGCCGGTGACGACGGCTCTCCCGTAGGTAGCGGCGTCTCGTTCCGGCTCGCGTACGTCCCCGGTGTGACGCCCGCCAAGTGGGTGCGGATCTGGGAGCAGCGGCTGCCCGGAACCCCGCTGATTCTCGACCAGGTGCCCGCCGCGGCGGCCTTCGGTGTGCTGCGGGACGAGGGCGCGGACGCGGGACTCGTACGGCTGCCCGCCGAGGGAAGGGTCGGCGACGACTTGTGCGCCATCCCCCTCTACACCGAGACGACCGTCGTCGTAGTACCCAAGGACCACCTCGTGACGGCCGCCGACGAGGTGTCCCTGGACGACCTGGCCGATGACATCGTGCTGCACCCGCTCGACGACACCCTCGATTGGGGCGAGCGGGAGCGGCCGCCGGGGCAGCCCGCGTTCGAGCGGCCCGCCACGACCGCGGACGCCATCGAGCTGGTGGCGGCGGGCGTGGGGATCCTCGTGGTCCCGCAGTCGCTCGCCCGCCTGTACCACCGCAGGGATCTCACCTACCGGCCGGTGGTGGACGCGCCCACGTCGCGCGTCGCCCTGTCCTGGGTCGAGGAGCGGACCACCGATCAGGTCGAGGACTTCATCGGGATCGTGCGCGGGCGGACGGTGAACAGCACGCGCGGACGCCGTACGGAGCCCGCCGCGGAGCCGTCGGCCAAGGGCGCACCGCGACGCAAGGCCACAGGGTCCGGGAAGGCCGGGGGTGCCGGCAAGGCCGCCGGTTCCGGAAGGCCCGGGGCGGGCGGCAAGTCCGGGACGGGGACCTCTCAGCGTCGAGGCACCGGTAGCGGCGGTGGCGCCGGTGTCGCCGGTCGGGCCAAGGGAGCCAAGCGGGGAAGGCCGCGGCGCCGGTCGTAGCCGGGAGGTGACGTACGCCGGGCGGTGACGTACGCCGGGCGGAGACGTGCGTACGAGTGGCGACGTGCGTACGAGCGGCCGACCCGGTCAGCCCGCCCCCATCCGCAGCACCGCCACCCCCGTGACCCCACCCTCCGCCAGGTCCGTCAACGCCCGGTCCGCCGCCTCGAACGCGTACGGCATCACGGTCGCGCGGAGGCGCTGCCGGGCCGCCACGGCGAGGAACTCCCGCCCGTCCGCACGGGTGTTGGCGGTGACGCTGCGCACCGTGCGCTCGCGGAAGAGGTGTCTGCGGTAGTCGAGGCGTGGCACGTCGGACAGGTGGATTCCGGCGATGCTCAGGGTGCCGCCCGCGTCCAGCGCCTCCAGAGCCGTCGGCACCAGGTCGCCGACCGGGGCGAACAGGACGGCCGCGTCGAGCGGTTCGGGCGGCCCGGTCCCGGAGTCCCGCGCCGAGGCGGCCCCGAGCCGCAGGGCCAGCTCCCGCGCGGCGGGGGACCGGGTCAGGACGTGCACGGTCGCCCCCTGGGCGAGCGCCACCTGCGCGGTCAGATGGGCCGAGGCGCCGAAGCCGTAGATGCCGAGGCGGCCGCCCTCCGGCAGTTCGGCCAGGCGTAGCGCCCGGTAGCCGATGATCCCGGCACACAGCAGGGGCGCCAGGTCCTCGTCGGCGTACCCGGGCGGCAGCTCGTACGCGTACGCCGCCGGAACCGTGGCGTACGGGGCGTAACCGCCGTGCGCGTCCCAGCCGGTGTACGCGGACGCGGGGCACAGGTTCTCGCGGCCCCGCGCGCAGTACCGGCAGGTACCGCAGGTGCGGCGCAGCCACGGAATGCCGACCCGGGTGCCGTCCGGGGGCGCGGTCACGCCGTCGCCCGCCGCGACCACCTCGCCCACGGCCTCGTGCCCCGGCACCGTGTGCTCCTGGTGCGGCGGCAGGTCTCCGTCCCGTACGTGCAGATCCGTACGGCACACCCCGCAGGCGTGCACCCGCACCAGGAACTCGTCCGGCGCGGGCACCGGCACGGGCAGCTCGGTGAGTTCGAGGGTGCCGGGGCGGTCCGCGTCGGTCACCCAGGCCCGCATCGTTGCGGGGATGCCCGGGGTCGAGTCCGGCCGTGGTTTTCCGGGAGTGCCGAGTTTTCCGGGAGTGCCGGGAGTGCCGGGTTGTCCGGGGTTCATTCCGGCCACCTCCTCGACGTCCGCCCTCTCCATCAGACCCGCTGGGAGCCGCTCCGTCGAGGGCCAGGGAGCCGCCTTGCTGGCGCTATAGCGGCATGGATGGCATGGCTTGAAGTGACATGTGTGTGTCGATGTGGCTTGTGGTGGTGCCATGAGTGGCGCCATAGTGGTGTCAGTGCTCGAGAGGCGGGGTCGGCCCCGCCGAGCGCGTCTGTCCACATCTCCGCGTCTGCCCACATCTCGAAGAAGGACGTTCCTTCATGCATCAGACAGAGCACGGGACAACCCCCGTCGTCACCGAGCTGGCCCTCGAGCGCCCCACTGGCTGCCCCTTCGACCCACCCGCCGCCCTCGGGGAGCTGCGCGAGCAGGCGCCGTTGGCGCGGATGCGCTATCCCGACGGGCACCTGGGCTGGCTCGCCACCGGGTACGAGGCGATCCGCGCCATCGTGGCGGACCGCCGGTTCAGCTCGCGGATCGAGCTCATGCACCTCCCGTTCGTGGACGGGCCGGACGGCGAGCCCTTCGAGCCCCAGCCGGCCCCGGTCGGCGACCTCAGCGGCCTGGACGCCCCCGAGCACACCCGCTACCGCAGGCTGCTCGCCGGGAAGTTCACCGTCCGGCGGATGCGGGTCCTCACCGAACGCGTCGAGGAGATCACCCGCGCACACCTCGACGCCATGGAGCGGAGCGGTCCGGGGGCCGAGCTGCTCGCGGCGTACGCGTATCCCGTACCGGCGCTGATGATCTGCGAGCTGCTCGGCGTGCCCGAGGGGAGCCGGGACGTCTTCACGCAGCGCGCGGCCCGGGTGTTCGACCCGACCAGCGACCTGAAGGTCCGCGTTGAGGCGTTCGAGGCGCTCGGCGCCTTCATCGCGCAGGAGCTGGTCCCGCAGAAGCGGGCCGCCCCGACCGACGACGTCCTGAGCGAGCTGACCACCAGCGACCTCACCGACGAGGAACTGGCCGGAGTCGCCGCCTTCCTGCTCGCGGCCGGGCTCGACACCACCACGAACATGATCGGCCTCGGCACCTACGCCCTGCTCACCCACCCCGAGCAGGCCGCCGCGCTGCGCGAGAACCCCGAGCTCGCGCCACAGGCGGTCGAGGAACTGCTGCGTTATCTGACCATTGCGCACACCGGGATCCGGGTGGCGCTCGAAGACGTGGAGGTGGCCGGGCAGTTGGTCAGGGCGGGCGAGTCCGTCACCTTCTCCCTCGGGTCCGCCAACCGGGACCCGCAGCGCTTCCCGGATCCCGACGCCCTGGACCTGCGGCGGAACGCCCGCGGCCAGCTCGCGTTCGGGCACGGGCCCCACCAGTGCCTGGGCCAGCAGCTCGCCCGGGTCGAGCTGGAGGTCGCGCTGCCCGCCCTGTTCACCCGCTTCCCGACGTTGCGCCTGGACATCCCGGCCGACCAGGTGCCGCTGCGGGGCCCGATGTCGGTCTACGGCGTGCTCGAGCTGCCGGTCACCTGGGACGGGGAGTGACGATGCGGGTACGGGCCGACCGCGGACGCTGTATAGGCGCCGGAATGTGCGCCCTCACCGCGCCCGCCGTATTCGATCAGGACGACGACGCGGGGCAGGTGGTGATCCTGACGTCCGAGCCCCCGGCGGAGCTGCACGGGGCCGTACGCGCGGCCGCGGGCTTCTGCCCGGCGGCGGCGGTCACCGTAGCGGACACGGAGACGGAGGCCGAGGCGGGGGTCAGAGACGCGCCACCTTCACGACGAGAAGGGCCGCCAGAGCAAGCACCACGAGCGAGGTGACAACGAAGGCCACGTCGGTCATCGCAGCTCCCGAAGAAGGAGAGGGAACGGACACATCGAGGAAACCGCGGTCCCGATCGAATCCGTCCGCCGTTGACGGCTTCCATACGCCCCCTTGCGCGGCATTGACGCTTCCCTAACGCCCCCGCTCACCCGGCCCGACGTCCGCTCAGCTGAGCTCGGCGAAGGCCTCTACGGCCTGCGTCTTGCCGGTGATGACGATGACGTCCCCCTTGTGCACCACGGTCTCGGCCGTGGCGTACGTGAAGTCCTCACCGGGCCGCTTGATTCCGACGACCGTCACGCCGTGCCGGGTGCGTACCCCGCTCTCGCCCAGCGGGATGCCCGTGGCCAGCTCCGGGGCGACCGTCTTGATCAGGGCGTAGTCGTCGTCGAACTCGATGAAGTCGAGCATCCGGCCGGTCACGAGGTGGGCGACGCGCTCGCCCATCTCGTGCTCCGGAAGCACCACGTGGTGCACGCCGAGGCGCTCCAGGATCTGGCCGTGCTGGCGGCTGATGGCCTTGGCCCAGATATTGGGCACCTCCGCGTCCAGCAGGTTCGAGCTGACGAGGATGGATGCCTCGATATCGGTGCCGATGCCGACCACCGCGCTGGTGAATTCGTGCACCCCGAGCTGCCGAAGGACCTCGGGGTCGGTGCAGTCGGCGACCGCGGAGTGCGTGAGGTGGTCGCTGTACTGCTGGACCAGGCGGGGGTCCGTATCGATGCCGAGGACGTCCCAGCCGCGCTTCATCAGCTCCCCGGCGAGCGAGCTGCCGAACCGGCCGAGGCCGATCACGGCCACCCGCTGGTCGGTGACCGGGGCGCGGCCCGGTGACGCCGGGCGCTTGCGGCGGCGCTGGCGCAGCGAGTGCAGATAGTTGTTACCCAATGACAGGTCGCTCCTCAGGCAGATCGTAACGACGTTTGCGCTCGCGCAGCGCGAGAGCGGAGACGAGCGTGACCGGCCCGAGCCGGCCGACGAACATCAGCAGAATGACGACGACTTCGCCGGCGGTGCCCAGTTCGGATGTGGCGCCCGCGGACAGACCGACCGTGCCGAAGGCGGACACCGCCTCGAAGAGCACCACTTCAAAGGGTAGGTCGACGAGGGAGAGCAGCACGACCGTGGCAAGGACCACGAGCCCCACGCCGAGCAGCGCCACGGTCAGCGCCTGCCGCAGTACGTGCGGGGCCAGCTTGCGGCGCAGCACCCCGGAGTGCGCCTCGCCGCGGACCTCGGCGAGGATCGCGACCGCGAGCACCGCGAAGGTGGTGACCTTGATGCCGCCCGCGGTGCCCGCGCTGCCGCCGCCGATGAACATCAGGATCGCGGTCACCATCAGCGAGGAGTCCTCGAGTTCCGCGGTGTCGATGGCGTTGAAGCCCGCGGTACGGGTGGTCATCGACTGGAAGAAGCCGTTGAGCAGCTTCTCCGCGATGCTCATGTCGCCGAGGGTGTTCGGGTCGCGCCACTCGAAGGCGCAGTACACCAGGGTGCCGAGCAGCAGCAGTGTCGCCGAGGTGATCAGGGTCAGCTTGGTGTGCAGCGACCAGTTGCGCCGCCCGGTGATGCGCTGCCGTCGCCGATGGCGCAGGACTTCGAGGAGTACGGGGAAGCCGAGGCCGCCCAGGATGACCGCGATCGCGATGGGCAGCAGGATCCACGGGTCGGCCTGGAACTGCATCAGGCTGTCCGGGAACAGTCCGAATCCGGCGTTGTTGAAGGCCGAGACGGCGTGGAACAGGCCCTGGTGCAGCGCGTCCAGGATCGGCATGTCGTATCCGTAGCGGAACCGCAGGGCGAGCGCCGCGGTGACGGTCAGCTCGACGGCGACGGTGGTCAGCGCGACGCCGAGGAGCACTCTGCGTACGTCTCCGATGTCCAGGCTCTTGGTCTCGGTCTGCGCCGTCAGCTGCATCCGCAGGCGTAGCTTGCCGGAGATGAGCAGGGCGAGCAGCGAGGCCATCGTCATGATGCCGAAGCCGCCGATCTGGATGAGGGCGAGCACGACACCCTCGCCGAAGGCGCTCCAGTACTCGCCCGTGTCCACCACGACCAGGCCGGTCACGCACACCGCCGAGGTCGCCGTGAACAGCGCCGAGATGAGCGGCGTCGGATCGCCGCTGTCCGCGGAGATGGGCAGTGCGAGCAGTGTCGTGCCGATCACGATCACCGTGGCGAACCCCAGGACGACCAGTCTGGCCGGATGGGATCGGAACAGGGCGAGGCGCATCGCCGCCCACCGTGCTGTCACTGCGTTGTCCTGCCTCGCCTGTGCGTTGTTCCTGATGGGTGCCTGATGCTTTCCGGAGGGAAAACCTACGCAACCTTAATGAGCCCGTCGTTGACGGGCCAGGCACGTAGCGCCCCTCGCGTCCGTATGGCCGCTCCAAACCCTCTTCTGGTGGGCGTTTTCGCAGGTCAGAGGGTGATCGCTAGGAGTTCGTCAAAGCTCGCGCCGGAACCGTTGGTCGGTTCGGTGAGGCAGGGATGCGTTCGAGACTGCATTGTGATGTATGACACGTCCACAGCGGGGCAAGGGGCCGACGTGCTGCGGGTTCCCCGCGCCCGTGGCCCACCAGTGCTCTACTCACGCGCAGAGTTCACAGTCGAAGAGGGGTACGGACCATGTCCGCTGAGAGAAGGCCAGAGGCACTGTCCGAGCCGGAACCAGAGGTACCCAAGCCTGAGGGTCTCGCCCGGGGCTCCATGGCACCGCGTGTCTTCATCACGGCAGCGGTGATCATCGTGGCCTTCGTGCTCTATGCGATCGTCGGCCAGGAGGACGCGGCCAGCGATATGTCCACCATCCAGGAGAAGCTCGGCGCGAACCTCTCCTGGTACTACCTCATCCTTGTCTCGCTGTTCGCCATCTTCGTGCTCTGGGTGGGCCTCGGCCGCTTCGGCCGACTGCGGCTCGGCAAGGACGGCGAAAAGCCCGAGTACAGCACGGCCGCCTGGCTCTCGATGCTGTTCGCGGCCGGTATGGGCATCGGCCTGGTGTACTTCGGCACCGCCGAGCCGCTGTCCTTCCTCACCGCGCCGCGGCCGGGCGTGCTGCCCGAGGGCGCCGACGCCTCCGACTACACCTCGCAGGCGCAGGACGCGGCGATGGTGCAGACATATCTCCACTGGGGCATCCACCCGTGGGCCATCTACGTCGTCGTGGGCCTCGCCGTCGCGTACGCGACCTTCCGCCGGGGTCGTCCCATGTCCATCCGGTACGCCCTCGAACCGCTGCTCGGCGACCGGGTGAAGGGCATCTGGGGCGATGTCATCGACATCATCGCCATCGTCGGCACCCTCTTCGGCGTGGCCACGTCCCTCGGTCTCGGCGTGATGCAGATCGCCGGGGGCATGGACTTCCTCAACTGGACGGAGGACGGCTCGGGCAGCAAGGGGTTCATGGTGCTGATCATCGCGTCGATCACCGCTCTGGCCGTGATCTCGGTCGTGACCGGCATCTCCAAGGGCATCAAGTGGCTCTCCACCATCAATATGTGGCTCGCCGGAGGGCTGCTGCTCTTCGTCCTCATCACGGGCCCGACCTTGTTCGTCCTCAACGGCTTCGCGACGAACATCGGCGGCTACTTCCAGAACCTGCTGCGGCTCAGCTTTGACACCGGCGCGTCCCAGGGTGCCGAGGGCACCGGCTTCGTGACCGCCTGGACGGTGTTCTACTGGGGCTGGTGGATCTCCTGGGCGCCGTTCGTCGGCGTCTTCATCGCCCGGATCTCGCGTGGCCGCACGGTGCGCGAGTTCGTCTGCGGCGTGCTCGTCGTGCCGGTGATCCTCACCTTCTTCTGGTTCGCCGTGATGGGCGGCTCCGCCATCTGGAACCAGGCGGGCGGGCACACCGACTTCCTGGTCGACCAGGGCGACGGCACCAAGGCCATCGATACCAACAGCTCGCTCTTCCAGCTCCTCGACGTGCTGCCGGCCGGTGCTCTGATCGGCGCCGGGGCGATCGTGCTCATCGTGCTCTTCTTCGTGACCTCCTCGGACTCCGGGTCGTTCGTCGTGGACATGCTGGCCTCCGGCGGTGAGCTCACACCGCCGAAGTGGAGCCGGGTCTTCTGGGGCGTGATGGAGGGCGCGGTGGCCGCCGCGCTGCTGCTCGCCTCGGACCTGGCGACCGCGTCGGCGCTCAATACGCTGAAGACGACGGCCATCCTGATCGCGCTGCCGTTCAGCATCGTGATGATCGGGATGTGCTTCGCCACGTTCCGGGCGTTCGCCCGGGACCAGCGGGCCTACAAGCAGGCCATGGAGCGGCGCCGCGAGGAGAAGCTCGTCGAGGAGACAGTGCAGGCCCTGGAGGGAGGGGGCGGGGACACTCCGGAGAGGACCCCCACCTCCTGACCTCCTGGTAACCCGCCGCACGGACGACGGCCTCGGCCCGCGGCGTGCGCCCCGCACCCCCGCGGGGCGCACGCCGCGGGCCGTCGCCTATGCGGACCCGGGCTCGGGCTCGGACTCGGACCCGGAGGCCTGACGGGCCGCACGCTCCACCCGGTCGCGGTACTCCCGCCACCAAGTCGGGTCCGTCTGCGGCAGGTTGTCGTTGCCCTGCTGCGTCCCGACGGCGCCGTCGACGAGTTCACGGACGATATCGGCGTGTCCGGCGTGCCGGTGCGTCTCGGCGATCATGTGGACCAGGGCACGGTGCAGCGTGATCGTGCTCCGCTCCGCGGGCCAGTGCGGCACCGTGCCCGTGGCGTCCAGGGCCAGGGACCCGATCGTCTCGTCCGCGTGCGCGCACGCCTGCCGGTACAGACCGACGAGGTACTCCCGCGACTCGTCCGGCGTCGCCCACATGTCCACCGTGGGATCCTCGTCCACACTGGCCCCGGTCCCCGGCACCAGCCACGGCGGTATCGGCGTGAACGGGCGGCCGAACGTGTCGCCGAAGTAGCCGAGTTCACACCCCGTCAGATGCTTGGCCAGGCCCAGGAGGTTGGTGCCCGTCAGGGTCAGCGGCCGACGGATGTCGTACTCCCCGAGCCCCTCGAGCTTCCACAGCAACGCCTCGCGGCCCGCCCGCAGATAGCGATGCAGGTCCGCCTTCGGGTCCGGTCCCGTGCGATCCGTTCCAGTCATGCCGCAAGCATGGCACCCGGCACTGACACTGACCCTCGGAGCAGCATCGACCCATGCCGCCGCCGGAGCCGCTGCGGCCGAAGATCACCCGAGGGTCGCTGCGATCGACGACCGCCCGAGAGCCGCTACGGCGCCAGGACGTCCAGCTCCGCCATCGCACCCACCGTGATCTCCCGGGTCAGCTCCTCGGCGCGGTCCTCGTCCCGGGCCCTTACCGCCTCCGCGACCTGCACGTGCAGGGTCACCGCGGCCGGGTCCGGGTCGGTGAACATCACCTGGTGCTCGGTGCGCCCGGTGAGCACCTCGGCGACCACCTCGCCCAGTTTCGCGAACATCTCGTTCCCCGAGGCCCGAAGCACCACGTGGTGGAACGCCACGTCGTGCACCAGATACGCGGACAGCTGCTGCCCCCGCGAGGTGGCGACCATGCCGAGGGCGTGCCGGGTCAGCTCCTCGCACTGCTCCGCCGTGGCGTTCCGGGCCGCGAGCCGCGCCGCGACCGGCTCGACCGCCGAGCGCAGCACGGTCAGCGAGCGCAGCTGCCGCGGCCGGTCGGCACCTGCCAGGCGCCAGCGGATGACCTGCGGGTCGTATACGTTCCACTCCTCGGTGGGCCGCACCGTCACGCCGACGCGGCGCCGGGACTCCACCAGGTGCATGGACTCAAGGACCCGGATCGCCTCGCGCACCACCGTCCGGGACACGTCGAAGCGCTGCTCCAGCTCGTCGGTGCGCAGCACCGTGCCGGGCGGATACGCGCCGGACGTGATCTCCGGCCCCAGGGTCGCGAGCACCTTCGCGTGCAGCCCCGCGTGCTGCCCCTTGGTCTGCGGCCCCCGCCCCTCGGTGGTCATCGGTCTCCTGTGTCCGGCTCCGGCCTGCGATTGGTCTGTCCCCCACGTGACAGTCAGCAGCCTACGCGGCCGCGCCTCGACAGATTAAGTATGACGTTTTTATTGCGAGCTCTTGAATACGTCATACATATCGGCTTGAGTGTGGCGCGGCATCGAGGTCGAAGAAGACAGCGAGGAGTGAGATGTCCACCCCCCACGTCGTGGTCGTGATGGGCGTGTCCGGTACGGGCAAGTCCACGGTCGGCGCCCTGCTCGCCGCGGAACTCGGTGTTCCGTACGCCGAGGCGGACGCGTTCCACCCACCGGCCAACATCGCGAAGATGAGCTCCGGCACCCCCCTGGACGACAAGGACCGGGAGCCCTGGCTCGACGCCATCGGCGCCTGGGCCGCGGGCCGTGCCGGGCACGGGGGCGTCGTCAGCTGCTCCGCGCTCAAGCGGGCCTACCGCGACCGGCTCCGGGCCGCCGCGCCCGGCCTCTTCTTCGTCCATCTGATGGGCGACCGCGCCCTGATCGCCGGGCGGCTCGCGGAGCGTCAGGGCCACTTCATGCCGGGGGCCCTGCTCGACTCGCAGTTCGCGACGCTCGAACCGCTCGCCGCGGACGAGCACGGCGCGGCGATACCGGTCACGACCGCCCCGGAGTCCGTCGCCGCACAGGCGGCCGACGCCGTACGCCCAGCGGGCACCGCCCGCACCGAGACCAGCGAAGGTCTGGAGAATTCAATGGAGTGTTCTCATGGAAGCAATTGAGCCGGCGTACGGCACCGCCACGCTGCTGCTGATCGCGGCGGGTGCCGTAGCCCTCCTGCTGTTCCTGATCATGAAGGTGAAGCTGCACGCCTTCGTGTCGCTCGTCGCGGTCAGCGTGGTCACGGCGATCGCCGTCGGGTTCCCGCTCGCGAAGATCCCCGACGTCCTCATGTTCGGGTTCTCGGACACCATCGGCTCGGTGGCGCTCTTGGTCGCCTTCGGCGTGATGCTCGGCCGCCTCCTGGAGGTGACCGGCGGCGCCCAGGTCCTCGCGGACACGCTGATCGGCCGGTTCGGTGAGAAGCGGGCACCGCTCGCACTCGGCGTGGCCGCGCTCCTCTTCGGTTTGCCGATCTTCTTCGACGCCGGTCTGGTCGTCTTCCTGCCGATCATCCTCACCGTGGCGCGGCGCTTCGGCGGCTCCCTGCTCCTGTACGCCCTTCCGGCGGCCGGTGCCTTCGCGGCCATGCACGCCATGACCCCGCCGCACCCGGGCCCGGTGGCCGCGGCCGAGGTGCTCGGCGGCAGCATCGGCGTCACCATGCTCGTCGGCGTGCCGATCGCGGTCGTCGCCTGGTACGTCGGTGTCCTCCTGGTCTCCCGCTTCCTGGGCGCCCGCTTCCATGTGCCCATCCCGGACGTGCTGTTCGGCGAGGTGCGGGACAGCGACGGCCGGACCGAGGCGGAGCGCGAGGTGAGCAAGTCCGGTCTGGGCGGGCGCCCGCCGTCCTTCGGGCTTGTCCTGCTCCTGCTGCTCGTGCCGCTGTTCCTGATCGCGTGCAACACCGTCATCAGCACCCTCACGACCGCGAAGGTCATCGCCGAGGGCCAGGCGTGGGCGGAGTCCCTCAGCCTGCTCGGCATCACCCCCGTCGCCCTGCTGATCACCGTCGTCCTCGCGATCTTCGTGCTCGGCCGCCCCCGGGTCTCCTCGATGGGCGAGCTCAGCAAGGTCCTCGACGGCTCCCTCGGCCCGATCTGCTCGATCATCCTGATCACCGGCGCGGGCGGGATGTTCGGCGGCGTCCTGGAGCTCAGCGGCATCGGCGCGGCCCTGAGCGACTCGCTCTCCGGCCTCGGTATGCCGCTGATCGTCCAGGCCTTCGTGATCGCCACGCTCCTTCGCGTCGCGCAGGGCTCGGCGACCGTGGCGCTCACCACCGCCTCCGGCCTGATCGCCTCCGCCGTCACCGACGCGGGGCTCGGGGACGTCCAGATCGCGCTGCTCGTCGTGGCCGTCGCGGCCGGTGCCACGGTGCTCTCGCACGTCAACGACTCCGGCTTCTGGCTGGTCAGCCGGTTCTTCGGGATGGACGAGAAGACCACCCTGAAGACCTGGACGGTGCTTGAGACGACCCTCGGCGTCTCGGCCTTCCTCGTCGCCTTCGGTCTGTGGGGGATCGTCTGATCACCCCGTCCGACCCTTCCGCCTCCTTAGGCACCACGGCCCCTCGGGCCCCCGCTCGGCCTCGCCTACCCCACGGGTAGCATCCCTGGCCAGAGATCACGGGGAAACGGGGGGCCGTTGATGTCAGAGGAGACCACCGCACCATCGTCCGGGGGAGAGGACGGCATACGCGGATCCGGGCCGCGCCGGTCCTGGCCGCGCCGTCACCGGGGCGCCGTCGCCGCGGCGGCGTTCCTCGCCCTCGCCGGGGCCGCCGCCGGCACCTGGGCGACCGACACCTGGCCGTTCGCCAAGGAGCGTTACTGCTGGGGTGCTTGGGAGCAGGACAGCGGTCCAAAGGTGCTCGGCGACTCCGAACTTGAGGCCTCCAACAGCACCCGTACCGCTAGGGAGTCGGCCGCCCCGACCCGGCAAAAGCCCCGGGCCACCTGCACGTTGACGGTGACGTCCAGCATTCCGGACGACCACGGGGGCGACGAGGGGAGCGGCTCCGACACCATCGACTTCACCAAGACGGTCACCGTGACCTACGACTCCCCGCCCGAGAACCGGTCCGCCCGCCTCGAGTGGTACGGCGACTACCTCGATGGCTCCGTGTCGCCCCTGCCCGACGGCGTCCCGGGCCTGGTCAGCCAGCGCAAGGGCATGCTCGTCCTGCCCGAGCGGTGCGATGTCGACGGGCGCCCGGGCACCGTCACGATCGAGGCGAAGGAGCACGGCGACGGGCACCTGGGGCGGGTCGACGTCGGCGGCCGGATCGGCACCGAGTACGAGGTGGCCCAGCTGCTCCTCGCCGCCGCCAACACCGGCATGCGGCAGGCGGGTTGCGCCCCTGACGAACCGCTGCGGATCACCTCGCCGGTCGGCCCGGCCCGCGAACTGGAGAGCGACAGCGTCGACGACACCACCTGCGGCATCCGCGGCTTCGCCTTCCGTACGGGCAAGGACGACCACTACGACGCGGCCTCCGGCGCCGTCGACGACAACGTACAGCTCTGCTTCCTGACCAACACCGACGACGTCAGGAATCCCCGGTTCGCGGGGCAGTTCGTGATGGTGACCGAGCCGCGGCTGCGGGCCCTCTTCGACGGGTTCCCGGTGGAGCGGGCGCCCGGCGCCGGGTGGCGCGGCGTGGGAAGACTCGGCGAGGACTACCAGTTCGTCGAGGCGGAGTGCGGTTCCGGCCGCCGGGCCGCGTTCTTCCTGCGCCTGACGGACGGCGGCCTCGCCGGGGCGGCGGGGGACACCCGGCAGATCTTCGGCCGCACCGTCAACTCCGTTGCGGAACGCATCGGTTGCCCCGCCGTGGCACCGACGACACCACGGGAGCAGCGCCATGTCTGACATGCCCCAGAACGACAACGACACCCCGCGTGACGCCGCCACACCTGCACCCGCACACGCACCCGCACTCGAACCCGAACCTGCCCCCGCACCCGGTGGCCGAACGCGCCGCTTCCTGCGCGGCAGGCCCGGACTGCTCCTGGTCGGCGCCGTGGCCGGGGCGCTGCTCGGCGCGGGCACCGTGGCCTGGCGCACGGACACGCTGCCGCTGCTCCCGAAGGACCTGTGCTGGGGCACCCTGTCCGAGGACACGGCCTTCGGCATGTTCACGCGCAAGGGCCACCTGGAGGCGGACGAACTGCCCCTGGAGCGCGCCGACGGCAACGAGGACCGGGTGCGCGGCGAGTGCCGGATCACCCGCGTCGAGGACGGCGAGAAGAAGTGGCAGATCGTCGTGAAGGTGCGGGACCTCGACGACCTCAAGGGCCGCGATGTGCGCGAGTGGCCCGACGAGTTCCTCAACTCCCGGATGGCCCCGCTCGGTGGCGAGATCCTGGGCATGGCCTCGCCGAGCCGGGCCTGGGCCGCGCTGCCCAAGGGCTGCACCAGCACGTCGGGACGGCCGCACGCCCCGACGGTCGTCGAGCTGACCTCGGGCGCGGACGTGCCGTACTCCGAGCGGGACGAGGACGAGGAGATCCGCGCCGGGCAGGCCCGCACCGTCGTCCACATCGTCAACGGCCTGATACGGAAGTACGGCTGCGACGGCAGCTACCCCGACCACGGCGACCTCGCCCCGCTCGCCGAGCGCCACGACGTCAGGCCCGACGGCCTGTGCGGCATCAAGGGCTTGCGGCTGCCCGGCGTGGAGCGTGAGAGGGAGAACGGGGAGAACGGCAAGGGGGACGGCACGACGGACGACGACGGGGACTACTCGGACCGCTACGGCGAGCAACGTACGCCCGGCAAGAGCGGCGGCGTGCGCAGCTGCGAGGTCGATCGCGCGGGCACCCCGGAGCTGCGCCTTTCGACCATCGAGGACCCCGACCTGGCCGAGGTCTTCGTGCCGTACACCCTGCTCGACGGAGCGAAGCTGCGCGGCGACGGCTACGGCACGATCGGCCCGGACCTCGCCGTGTACCGCCTCCAGTGCCAGACCGGCGCGGTCGCCTTCGTGGCCCGCCGCCTGCGGGGCTCGTACGACTCCGACTGGTTCCGCGAGCTGCTGCCCGGCTATGTGCGGGCGGAGGCCAAGCGGATCGGGTGCGGTGATGTGACGGTCACGGGGTGAGCCCGGGGCGGTGGGGCGGCAGTCAGTCCCGTGTCCTGGGGTCAGCCCCCGTGGCCCGGTGTCAGTCCCCCTGCTCCGGTGTCAGCCCCAGTGCCCCGGCCGGGACAGGGACTCCGGGAGCCGGGTCGCCGCGTCGCCCCGTGCGGCGTTCAGCTGGGCCTGGGTGAGGAACAGGGCGCCGGTGAGATCGGCCCCGGCGAGCTGCGCGTCCCGCAGGTCGGCGCCGATGACGTCGGCACGGCGGAGGTCGGCGCCGCGGAGATCGGCGGCGATCAGGAGCGCCCCGCGCAGCGAGGCGCCGCGCAGGTTCGCGCCCTTGAGGCGGGCGCCGATCAGGTCGGCGCCGCGATGGTTCCGCTTGCGTCCCGGGACGTCGGCGCGGGCCAGCTCGCTGGAGCGCAGCAGCAGGGCGTTGATCTCGTCCCGCAGCGCCGGGACGTCTGCGGCGGCCAGTTCGTCGGCGGCGGCGCGGGTGAGCCGGTCCGTGCGGTCCAGGGCCTCGCGCAGCGCCCCGCGCACCGGACCGGAGCCGGGCAGCTCCAGGGCCTCGCTGACGTACCAGAGCAGCTCGTGCAGCTGCCGCATCACCGGGAACACCGCGAACATCTGCCGTGCGGTGCCGGGTTCACGCCGCCAGTCGCGGCCGCCGAAGGTCACCTGGGAGACCTTCTGCCCGGCCCCGAAACAGTCGAAGACGGTGCATCCGGGATAGCCGCGCTCGCGCAGCCGCGCGTGAATGCCGCACCGGAAGTCGTCCTGGAGGTTGCCGCAGGGCGTGCCCGCGGCCTTGTCGACCGCGAAGTCCGCCGAGGCGGCGAAGGGCAGCGCGACACAGCACAGCCCGAAGCAACTGCCGCAGTCGGCACGGAGCTCGGGGCGTCCGGAGGCCTGGGGGATGGCGAGCTCTGCCGCCTCTGCGGGCTCTGCGGCCGCTGGGGACTCTGCGGACGGTGCGGATGCCGCGGTCTCCGCGGACTCTGCGGGCCCGCTGGGCGGGGCGGTGGGCACGGTGGGGATCTCCTGGTACTGGGGGCCGGTGCCGGGGTTCGTACGGGGCCGAGCACCGCTCGCCGCCGCGCTCCCGATCACGCTGTGCCATTCTCCCTCATGCGCCGTCGTCCGGGGCCTTCCCATTCCCCGCGGCCGCCGTCGCAGCAGCCGCAGTGGCAGTCGCCGTCGCCGTCGCCAGGAACTGTGTGGCCGCCAGTTCCGCGTAGAGCGGGTCACCGGTGACGAGCTCGGCGTGAGTGCCGACCGCGCGTACCGTTCCGGCGTCCATCACCACGATGCGGTCGGCCATCGTGACCGTGGAGAGGCGGTGCGCGACGACCAGGACCGTCGTGGTGCGGGCGACATCGGCGACGGTGTCGCGCAGCGCCGCCTCGTTGACGGCGTCCAGCTGGCTGGTGGCCTCGTCGAGCAGCAGCAGCCGGGGGCGGCGGAGCAGCGCCCGTGCGATGGCGACGCGTTGGCGCTCGCCGCCGGAGAGCTTGGTGCCACGGTGCCCGACGAGCGTGTCCAGGCCCTGCGGCAGCCGGGCGACCAGGTCGGCCAGGCGCGTCGTCCGTACGACCCGGTCGAGCTCGGAGCCGTCGGCGTCCGGGTTGCCGAGCAGCAGGTTGTCGCGGAGCGAGCCGGAGAGCACCGGCGCGTCCTGCTCGACGTAGCCGATGGCGGAGCGGAGCACCGGTATCTCCCAGGCCGCGAGGTCGCGGCCGTCCAACGTGATACGGCCCGCCGTGGGGTCGTAGAAGCGCTCGATCAGTGAGAACACCGTCGTCTTGCCCGCGCCGGACGGGCCGACGAAGGCGGTCATGCCGCGCGCCGGGACCGTGAAGCTCACGCCGTGGTGCACGGCGGGCAGGTCGTCGGCGTACCGGAAGTGCACGTCCTGGAAGGCGAGTTCGGCGGGTGCGGCGCCCGGCTCGGGCAGCGGCGCGGGCCCGTCGGCCGGTTCGGCGGGCAGGCTCAGCGCCTCCTGGATCCGTACGAGCGCGGCCGCGCCGGTCTGGTACTGCGTGATCGCCCCGACGAGCTCCTGGATCGGCGACATCAGATAGAAGACGTAAAGCAGGAACGCCACCAGCGTGCCGATGTCGATCGCCCCGGTCGCCACCCGCGCGCCCCCGACCGCGAGCACCGTGATGAACGCGATCTGGATCGAAAGCCCGGCCGTGTTCCCGGCGAGCGCCGACCACTTGGCGGCCCGCACGCTCTGCCGCCAGGACTGCTCGGCGGCCTCGTGCACCACCTGCTCCTCGCGGTGCTCGGCACCGGACGCCTTGACGGTGCGCAGCGCGCCGAGCACCCGCTCGAGGGACGCACCCATCGCACCGACGGCTTCCTGCGCGTGCCGGGCGGCCTTGTTGATACGGGGCACGATCACGCCGATCACCGTGCCCGCGCCCAGGACCACGGCGAGCGTGACGCCGAGCAGCACCGGGTCGACCAGGCTCATCAGGACCAGCGTCGCGATCAGCGTCAGACCGCCCGTGCCCAGGCCCACCAGGGAGTCGGTGGTCACCTCGCGAAGCAGCGTGGTGTCGGAGGTGATCCGGGCCATCAGGTCGCCGGGCTCGGTGCGGTCGACGGACGCGATGCGCAGCCGCAGCAGATACGACGACAGGGCGCGCCGCGCGCCGAGCACCACGGACTCGGCGGTACGCCGCAGCACATACGAACTCACCGCGCCGAGCCCCGCGTTGGCGACCACGAGCACGGTCATCACGACCAGCGGCCCCGCTATGGCACGGTCGTGCGCGAGGTCGTCGATGAGGGCCCGGGCCACGAGGGGCAGAGCGAGCCCGGTGGCCCCCGTGATCAGGCCGAGCAGCGCCCCGGCGAGCAGGGTCCAGCGATGCGGACGTACGTAGCCCAACAGGAGCCGCCAGGTGGGCTCCGCCGCTGTGCTGGCGGGTGCGTCGCGCTCGGGCACGGGGGCGGTGTCTCCTTCGGCAGGTCCTACAGGGCCTCGAGGCCCTACAGGGGCGACGGGGAGTCGTACGCCCGATCGAACCCTAGGGACGCGAGGAGCCGTTCGACAACCGAAATATCGTGACCCGCCTGGGACTTAGGGTGGGCGATTGGTTCGGGGACCGGAGGGCGGGGGGCTGGAGATGCGGGGCACGGGGGCGCGCCTGGGGCGGCGGTTCGGGTGGCTCTGGGCGGCGTACGGGGTCAGCGCCTTCGGGACGTGGCTGGCGTTCGACGCGTTTCCGCTGATCGCGATCCTCGTCCTCGACGCGGGCCCGACCGAGGTGGCGACGCTCGCCGCCGCGGGGACGTTCGTGGGCGCGCTGGTGGCGGTGCCGCTCGGATCCTGGGTGGAGTTCCGCCGTAAGCGGCCCGTGCTCGTCGGCGCCGATCTGATCCGGTGCGCGGCGCTCCTGAGCATCCCCGCCGCGTACGCGCTCGGCCTGCTCACCTTCGCCCAACTCCTGGTCGTCTCGGTGGTCGTCGCCGCGGCCGGTATCACCTTCACCGCCGCGAGTGGCGCGTATGTGAAGTCGCTCGTACGCCGCGAGGACCTGCTCGTCGCGAACGGCCGGTTCGAGGCCACGATGTGGACGGCGACCGTGCTCGGCCCGCCGCTCGGCGGGGCGGCCGTCGGGCTCGTCGGGCCGATGGTGACGGTTCTCGCCGACGCGGTGAGCTATCTCCTGTCGGCCCTGGGACTGCGCGCGATCGGCGGTACGGAGCCACGCCCCGCGCGCACCCGGGCAGCGGCAGCGGCAGCGGTGCCACCGCCGAGGGCGCGGCTCCGGACGGCCGGTGAACTGCTCGACGGCTGGCGGTTCATCCTGCGGGACCCGGCCCTGCGCCCGCTGTTCGGTAACGCGGTCCTCGTCAACGGCCTGATCATGGCGACCTCGCCGCCGCTCGCCGTCCTGATGCTCGGCGACCTGGGGTTCGCGCCCTGGCAGTACGGGCTCGCGTTCGCGGTGCCGTGCGTCGGCGGCCTCATCGGCGCACGAATCTCCCGCCCGCTCGTCGCACGGTTCGGGGAGCACCGGGTGCTGCGCATCGCCGGGACGCTGCGGGCCTGCTGGCCGCTCGGGCTCGTCTTCATCGGGCCCGGAACCGGTGGGCTCGTCCTGGTGATGGTGGTCGAGTTCGGGCTCATCACCAGCGTGGGCGTGTTCAACCCGGTGCTCGCCACCCGCCGCCTCGACCGGATCCCGACGGACCGCGTCACCCGCGCCCTGTCCGCGTGGTCGGTCAGCGGCAAGGTCACCATCGCCGCCCTGACCGGGCTGTGGGGACTGCTCGCCGGGCTCACCGGCCCCCGTACCGCGATCGGCCTCGCCGGCGCCCTGCTCCTGGCGACCCCGTTCCTGCTGCCGCGCACCGCGGCGGCACCGCCCGCCTCACCGTCAACGGCGGAGACGTACGCCGACCGGGCCGCCCGACCGGCGGGACAACCGGAGGGACGCGGCGAGGACGACGGCGAGACGGAACCGGAGCGACGACCGTGAGCCTGGCGCCTCGACGAGGTGCCCGCCTTCGAGGAGGGCGAACTCCCGCGCCGCCGCTGGCGGGTGAACCAGACCCTGCCCGGCCGGATCTGACCTCAGCCCTCGGTGACCTGCCACGGGTCGGGGTGGTCCGCGGCCAGGCGGCGCGGTGCTACCTGGTGCCAGGCGTCCGCGAGGATGTCCTTCAGCTCGGCCTCGTCCGGTACGGCGGCAAGGCGTACCCGCAGCCAGTCGTAGCGGTCGTCGTGCCCGGCCCGCACGAAGAACTTCTCGGGCTCCGCGGCGATGAGTTCGGCCCGCTCGTCCCGGGGACACTTGACGCCCATCGACGCGTCGTCGTCCGACAGGGCGGCGAAGATCTTCCCGCGCACCCGGAAGGTCGGCTGCCCCCAGGCGGCCTTTTCCTCCGTCTCCGGCAGGCGCAGGGCGCAAGCTCGTACGTCATCGGCGGTGACCATGGCCCGAAGTTACGGCCTCCCGGCGCACTCGTCACCTCAGTGCGCCACCGTCACCGCCCCCTCCGCCCCTTCCGTCCCCTCCGCCTCTTCCGGTAGGCCGAGCCGCGCGGCGTCGCGCTGGGGGCGCAGGAACGCCGTGGCCAGGGCACCGGCGACGGCGAGCAACGCGGCCGTGACGAGCCAGGCGCGTTCGTACCCGGCGGCGGGGGAGGCCGCGGCGTCGACGATCCGGCCGAGCAGCAGCGGCGCCAGGGCCCCGGCGAGCGCGAACACGGCCACGAGAGCGCCGAGTACGACCCCGCGCCGGGACGGCGGCGTGATGCGGGCGCAGGCCGTCTGCGCGACCGTCAGCATGACGAGCGCGAGCGCCATCGGCCCGAACATCAGCGCCGTACTCAGCCACGCGGCCCCGGTGGTGGCGAACACCGCCACCGCGGCCGCCGACCCCAGCACAAGCAGCCCCGCGCCCGCACCGTCCGGCAGCCGGGGCGGCGCGGGGCGGCGGGCCGCGCGCCGGGCGAGCAGGCCGTGCGCCAGGAGCACGACGCCGTTGACGACGGCCATGGCGCCCACGGCGAGCCCGGTGGTGCGGCCGCTCCATCCGCGTACCGTCTCCAAGTAGTCCGGCGTCCAGGTGAGTTTGGCACTCATCAGCCAGTACGCGGCGAACGCGCCGAGGCACGCGGTCAGGAAGGTGCCGGACCGGAAGATACGCGCGAGCGGCACATCGGGGCCGTCGTCCGGTACTTCCGCACGGGTTCCGACCGGCGGCGCCAGCGGCCCCTCCGCCCCGCCCATGCCCCACAGCGCCGCCCACACCAGACCGACGAGCCCGACCGCGCCGAACGCCCAGCGCCACCCCAAGACGTCGATGACCAGCGTCAGGGCGGGCGCCGCCACCGCCACCCTCGCCGCCGCGCCCACCATCAGGACCGCCGTCGGCAGGGTCCGCTCGCGCTGCCCGAACCAGCCGTGCACATGGTGGACGGCGACCGGTGCGGCCGGGCCCTCGGCAGCGCCGAGCAGCACCCGGGTGGCCACCAGGGTGGTGAACCCGGCGGCGCCGATCAGCATGGGCAGCTGCGCCGCCGACCACAGCAGCGCCATGGCGCCGAGCAGTACCGCGGTGCGGACCGTGCGGGTCAGATACGACACCGCGAGCGCGGAGAGCGAGAACAGCGAGAAGAACGCCGTCTGCGCGGTGCCGAACTCCTGGCGCGAGAGCCCGAACTCCCGCATGGTCTCCGGGCCCGCGAGCCCGAGCACCGCCTTGTCCGCGAAGTTGACCAGCATGAAGGCGAGCAGCAGCCACGTCGTGCCCCAGGGCGTGCGCAGCCGGTCGCGCAGCGACATTGCGCCGCCCCCTCAACAGCAGCCGTCGTCGGCGGTCGGGCAATCCCCGACCACGCCACGCCCGGCTGTGCCCTCGTCGACCGCGCCGACGCTGATCCGGCCCGCCGCCCGCTGCCGTCCCTCGGCGCTCCGTGTCAGCTCGGTCGCGACGTCCGTGTCCGCGGCCACGGCCGCCGAATCCGCCGCCGCCCACGCGAAGATGCCCCGCGCCATCGTGGAGGTCTCGCGCTCGGCCCGCCGCGCGTACACCGTCGCCCGAACCCGGGCCACGTCGCTGTCCGCCGGGGCCGCGAGCGCCGCCGTCTCCGCGAGGTGCCCCGCCAGCCGGAACTCGCCCTCGTCCGCGAGCCGTTCGGCCCGCCGGGCAAGCACGAGCGCGCCGCCCGCCGCGTCCGCGAACTCGGCCGCCACCTCCGCCTCGGGCGCAGGCTTGAGGTGCGCCGGGTTCTGGTCGTACCACCCGCCCCACAGCCGCCACAGATTCCGCACGACGAACTCCGGCTCGTCGTACGCCGGGTGGAGGTACGGCTTGGCAAGCAGGTCCTCCGGGACGCGCACGCCGTGCAGCACTCCGTCCAGGCGGTGCCCGGCGTTCATCAGGGCACGGGTCTGCTCGCACAGCGTCTCCAGGAGCCGGGCCGCGTCGCCCAGCGCCTGCGCCACCCGGTCCGCGCCGACGATCGGGACGCCGTGCCCGGGCAGCAGCACCTCCGCGCCGAGCTCCTGCATGGCGCGCAGCGCCCGCGCCCACTCCTGCGGATAGCGCTGCGCCTTCTGCGGGTTGCCGGCGTTCGGCGAGTTCCAGATGAACAGGTCGCCCGTGCACAGCACCTTCAGCTCCGGCACCCACACGTACGTGTGGTCGTCGGTCTCGCCCCGCGCGTGCACCAGCTCGAAGGTCAGCTCGCTGCGGCTCAGCGTGTGCCGGTCGCGGTACGTGGTGTCGGGGTAGCGGTACTCGTTGGGCCACTCCAGGGACGGCACCCCGAACTGGCGGCGATTGATCCACGCGTTGTAGCCCGCCGTGTCCCGGTACCGGTCGAAGCGCGCGGCGACCGCTTCGTGCGCCACCACCTCGGGCCGTGCCTCCCCGGCCCGCGCGGCCTCCGCGTCGAACGGCGCGACCCCGAAGACGTGGTCGACATGCCCGTGCGTGTAGACCACGTGCCGCACCGGCGCTGCCGCGAACCTCCGTACCGCCGCGTGCAGTTGACCGGCCGTACGGAAGTCACCGGAGTCCACCAGGACGAGCCCGTCGCCGCTGTCGAAGACCGCGACGTTCGCGAACGCCGGGAAGAACCCCACCCGGTCCCGCACGGTGATCAGCTCCTCGCCCGTGTACGCGCCGGACAGATGCGGCAGCAACGTCTCCGCGCCCCGCCAGACGCGGTCGGCGTAATCGAGGTAGTCCTGCGGCTTGTGCTCGCTCATAGTGGCGGCTCCTTCGCTGCGTACGCCTGACGCCGCGTACGCCTGGTCGTTTCGCCACCCGAGTCTGGGCACTTGACGTGATATGCGACAGCCGGTGGCGTCACATCCGTGGAGCGCCGGTACTGTGACCGGTCACAATCGGCGAGGCCGGGTGGGAGAGGTGGCGATGAGGTTGCCCGAGGCGAAGGAGACCGGGCCCGAGGCCCAGGCCGCGGTGTCCGAGGCGGCGCGGGCGCTGGCCGCGCGCTGCGAGCCACGGGTCAACGAGCTCGCCCGACGGATGAGCCGAGAGTCCTTCGCCCACCTTCCGGGGTACGCCGAACTCCCCATCGACATGAAGGACGTGGAGATCGCGGCGACCGCGCGCCACGGCATCCGCGGCTTCCTGCGCGCGGTCCGTCGGGGGCGGGGTCCTGCCGGTGGGGTCAACGCGCTGTTCCTGGAGCGCGCCGCCCAGCGTGCCGATGAGGGCATGCCGCTGCACCTGCTCCTCCGCGTCCACACGTTGGGCATGCACGTGCTGTGGCGGGCGCTGCGGGAGAGCGCCGGTCCCGGCGAGGAGGCCGCCCTCGTCGAACTCGCCGACCTGATGCTCCGCTTCTGCCCCGACGTCGTCGGGACCGTGGCGCAGACGTACGTCGATGAACGCACCGCCCTGGAGGCGGAACAGCAGGAAGAGCGGCGCACCCTTGTCCGCGGGCTGCTCGACGGCACGTGTCCGCCCGACGCCGCGGTGACCGCCCAACTCGGTCTGGACGGACCGGGACGGACCGGCGTTGGTGCTCGCCCTCGGACTGACACGCGCCGACGGCGACGCCCCGGCCCTCAGCGACGCCAAGGGCGACAGCGGCGAGAAGGGTTACGGCGGCGACAAGGGCAACAGGGGTGACAAGGGCAACAGCGGCGACAAGGACGACAAGAGCGAAAAGGAACCCGCCAACGGCGCGGGCCCCGTGGCGCTGCGCCGCCGCCTCCGCCGCGTCCAGACCGCCCTCGACCGCGCCTTCGGCACCGAGGGGGCGTTGCTGTTGCTCGACGCGGACCGCGGGCGCGCCGTCGTGCCCGGCGCAGGGGAGCCCCCAGAGGGCCTGGGCCGCGCACTGGCCCGCGCCTGCGGGCGCTCCGTCCGGATCGCCGCCGTGCCCGCCACCGGCCCCGGCGACCTGCCCGGCGCGGCCCGTACCGCGGGGGAGATCCTGCGGGTCGCGCGGGCCTGCGGGCGCCCGCCCGGGGTGCACGTCCTCGACGACGTACTCCTCGAATACCACCTGACACGGCCCGGCGAGAGCGGCCGCCGGATCGCCGCGCTGCTCGACCCGGTGGCCGACCGGCCGGAGCTCATCGAGACCCTGCGCACCCACCTCGCCCTGCGCCAGGAGCGCCGCGCCACCGCGGCCGCCCTCGGCCTGCACCCCAACACGGTCGACAACCGCCTGTCCCGTACCGCCGAACAGACCGGCCTCGACGTCACGGACCCGCGCGGCGCGGCCCTGGCCCTGGCGGCCCTGCTGCTGCGCGAGCGGAACTGACGGCGCGGATGAGTGATCACCGCATCAGCTGCCCAAGTTCCCCGACCGAGCCAGCCACCGTCCCTCATGACGGGACACCGCGATCGGCCGCCCGAAGCACGCCGTCATCCGTTCCCCGGTGAGCACCTCGGCCACCGGGCCCGCCGCCTGCACCCGGCCCTCGCGCAGCAACAGCGCATGCCCGATCGCGGGTGACAGCTCCTCCAGGTGATGCGTGACCGTCACCGTGGCCAGCTCGGAGCGGTCCTCCGCCAGGCGCCGCATCGTGTCGATCAGGTCCTCGCGCGAGGGCAGGTCGAGGGCGTTGAACGGCTCGTCGAGCAGCAGCAGCGCCGGGTCGGACATCAGGGCGCGGGCGATCAGGATGCGGGCCCGCTGCCCGCCCGAACACACTCCGTACGGCCGGTGGGCGAGCTCCTTGATCTGGAGTTCGGCGAGGAGCGCGTGCGCCCGCTCCCGTACCTCGGCACCGTACGTACGCCACAGTGGTTGCACGGTGCCGCTGTGCCCGGTGAGCACGACGCCGTGTGCGCTGAGGTCCTGCGGCACGCGCTGGGCCGCGGACACCAGGCCGATGCGGGCGCGCAACTCCCGTACGTCCACGCGCCCGAGGCGGTGCCCGAGCACCTCGACCGTGCCGGTGGTCGGGAACATCTGGGCGCCGAGCAGGCGCAGCATCGTGCTCTTGCCCGCGCCGTTGGCCCCGAGCAGCGCCCAGTGCTCGCGCGCGCGGACCGTCCAGTCGATGCCGTCGAGGATGACCTGTCCGTTCGTGACACGGCGTACGCTCACGCCGTCCAGGGCCCCGACCACCCGCTCGCGCCCCGACTCGGCACCGCTCATCCCGACTCCCCAACTCGTGGCCAGCGTCTCACCGTTCCATGATCGTCCGGCGAACTCCCGCGCCGCCACCGGAAAAGCGAAAGCCGTGACGGGTGAGGTGCCTGATGCCAGGGTGTTGCACCGTAGGCGTGGCGGATCCGCGCCCGGGCTGGTTTCCCCGGCGGGGGGAAGCGGGCAAGGCACAGGGGGCCAACAGAAGAGGGGGAATCGTGATCGTCTGGATCAACGGTGCGTTCGGTGCGGGGAAGACGTCCGCCGCACGGGAACTGATCGAACTGATCCCGAACAGCACGCTCTTCGACCCCGAGCTGATCGGCGCCGGACTGCGGTACGTGCTGCCGCAGAAGCGCCTCGACGAGGTGAGCGACTTCCAGGACCTGCCCATCTGGCGGCGGCTCGTGGTCGACACGGTGGCCGCCCTCCTCAGTGAGGTCGGTGGGGTGCTCGTGGTCCCCATGACCCTGCTGCGGCAGGAGTACCGGGACGAGATCTTCGGGGGCCTCGCCTCCCGCCGGATACCTGTCCGGCATGTGCTGCTCGCCCCTGCCGAAACGATCCTTCGGGAGCGAATAGCCGGTCGTGAGGCGCCGGGTGAGGACGGCGAACTGCGCGTCCGGCAATGGGCGTACGACCATATCGAGCCGTACCGGGCGGCCCTCGCCGACTGGCTCACCGCGGACGCCCACGTCGTCGACAACGGCCACCTCACTCCGTACGGGACGGCCGAGCGGATCGCCGAGGCGGTGCGCAGCGGCGCGGCCGGGGTGTGCGACATCGTGCAGACCCCCGAGCCCACCGCACAGACCCTCGCCGCCGGGGTGCTGCTCTTCGACGAGCGGGACCGGGTGCTGCTCGTCGACCCGACCTACAAGCCGGGCTGGGAGTTTCCCGGCGGGGTCGTCGAGACCGGTGAGGCGCCCGCGTACGCCGGGGTGCGCGAGGTCGCCGAGGAGACCGGGCTCCAACTCGACCGGGTGCCCCACCTGTTGGTCATCGACTGGGAGCCGCCCCGGCCTCCCGGACACGGAGGGATGCGGCTCCTCTTCGACGGCGGCCGACTCGACAGCGGCGCCGCCGAACACCTGCTCCTGCCCGGGCCCGAGCTGCGCGGCTGCCGTTTCGTCACCGAACAGGAGGCGTCCGTGCTGCTGCCCTCGGTCCGCTTCGAGCGGCTGCGCTGGGCGCTGCGGGCCCGGGAGCAGGCCCGGGTGCTCTATCTGGAGGCGGGGGTACCGGTGGGCTGACACCGGCACCCGGGCCGGGCGGGCGGCGTCCGTCAGGGACCGTTGGCGTCCTCGGCTCAGCTGCCCGCGTAATTCCGCAGGAACAGCGCCTCCGTGACCGACAGGCGCTCCAACTCCTCGGGCGCCACGGACTCGTTGGGCGCGTGGATCTGCGCCGCGGGCTCGCTCAGGCCGATGAGCAGGATCTCCGCCTCGGGGTAGAGCGTGTTCAGCGTGTTGCACAGCGGGATCGAGCCGCCCTGCCCCACCGTCTGCATCTCCTGCCCGGGGTACGCGGCCCGCATCGCCTCGGCCATCGCCGCGTACGCCGGGCTGTCGATGTCCGCACGGAACGGCTGGCCCTGGCCGACCTGTTCGGTCCGCACCCGGGCGCCCCACGGAGTGTGCGCCTCCAGGTGCGCGCGGAGCAGCTTCGTGGCGTCGGCGGCGTCGACGCCCGGCGGCACCCGCAGGCTCACCAGCGCGCGGGCGCTCGCGTGCACCGACGGCGTCGCGCCGACCACCGGCGGGCAGTCGATGCCGAGCACGGTGACCGCGGGCCGCGCCCAGAGCCGGTCGGCGACCGAGCCGGAGCCGATCAGCTCCACGCCGTCCAGGACCTTGGCGTCCTGCCGGAAGTCGTCCTCGGCGTACGTCAATGCGTCCGAGGTCTGTCCGTTGTCGAGCCCGTCGACCGTGGTCGAACCGTCCTCGGCGCGCAGCGAGTCCAGGGTCCGGATCAGCGCACTGAGGGCGTCCGGGGCCGCGCCGCCGAACTGCCCGGAGTGCAGATTGCCCGCCAGGGTGTCCACCTCGACGCGGACCAGGGTCATGCCGCGCAGCGTCGCCGTCACGGTCGGCACGCCGACCCGGACGTTCCCGGTGTCCCCGATGACGACCGTGTCCGCCTTCAGAAGCTCCGGGTGCGCCTCGGCGTACCGCTCCAGGCCGCCGGTGCCCATCTCCTCGGAGCCCTCGGCGATGAACTTCACGGTCACCGGCACGCCGCCGTTCGCCTTGAGCGCACGCACCGCGAGCAGGTGCATGAGCACGCCGCCCTTGCAGTCGGCGGCGCCGCGCCCGTACCAGCGGCCGTCGCGCTCGGTCAGCTCGAACGGAGGCGTGATCCAGGCCGATTCGTCCAGCGGCGGCTGTACGTCGTAGTGGGCGTAGAGCAGCACGGTCGGGGCGCCCTCGGGGCCCTGCAGGCGGCCGTACACCGACTGCGTGCCGTCCGGCGTTTCGAGCAGCGCCACGTCCTCGAAGCCCTCGGCGCGCAGCGCGTCCGCCACCCAGTTCGCGGCCGCCTCGCTCTCGCTGCGCGGGAACTGCGCGAAGTCCGCCACCGACTTGAACGCCACGAGTTCCGCCAGCTCGGCCTTGGCCCGGGGCATCAGCGAGGAGACGGTTTCGGCGATCTGCTGCGACGGCATGGGCACGCTCCTGGTGGGTGCGACGTTGTGGATAGGGAGTCTCGGTGTAGTGGAGACATACGTAGTTACGTAGTGGAGACATATGTGTGGTGTCTCCGGGGCATACGCGCGCGGGGTGCGCCCGCGTACACGGTGCCGATCTTCCCACAGGAGCAGCGCCGGAGGGCCCGCCGTAGGATGCCGTGGACAGCGGCCGAAGACAGCTGGATCGGAGCAGCAGCCCATCGTGAGCAGCGACAACTCGAGCGACAACGCGAACGAGCACACGGGCGGGAGCGCGGAGGAGCACGCGACCGCCGACGAGCACCCGGGCACCGCCGCGGAACCCGGCGCCGCCGGTTCGCCCGCGGGCCCGGTGCCGCCGGTGTGGGACGTGGTCGTCGTCGGCGCGGGCCCGGCCGGGGCGTCCGCGGCGTACGCGGCCGCGGTCGCGGGCCGCCGCGTGCTGCTCCTGGAGAAGGCCGAGCTGCCCCGGTACAAGACGTGCGGCGGCGGCATCATCGGCCCGTCTCGGGACGCGCTGCCGCCCGGCTTCGAACTGCCGCTGCGCGACAAGGTGTACGCGGCCACGTTCACCCGGAACGGCCGGTTCGCCCGCACCCGACGCGCCCGGCACATGCTGTTCGGCCTGATCAACCGCCCCGAGTTCGATCAGCAACTGGTCGAGGCGGCCCAGAAGGCGGGCGCTGAGCTGCGCACCGGCGCCACGGTCTCGCGGGTCGAGCAGCACGGCCCGGCGGTGCCCGACCGGCGTACCGTCGCCGTGCTCCTCGCGGACGGCGAGACGGTCCTGGCCCATGCGGTGGTCGGCGCGGACGGCAGCGCGAGCCGGATAGGAGCGCATGTCGGCGTCAAGCTCGACCAGGTGGACCTCGGCCTGGAGGCGGAGATCCCGGTGCCGCCGTCGGTGGCCGAGGACTGGGCGGGCCGGGTGCTCATCGACTGGGGCCCGATGCCCGGGAGTTACGGCTGGGTCTTCCCGAAGGGGGACACGCTGACCGTCGGCGTGATCTCCGCGCGCGGCGAAGGCGCCGCCACCAAGCGGTACTTGGAGGACTTCATCGGCCGCCTCGGCCTCGCCGGGTTCGAGCCGAGCATCTCCTCCGGCCACCTGACCCGCTGCCGCAGCGAGGACTCACCGCTCTCCCGCGGCCGGGTCCTGGTCTGCGGCGACGCGGCGGGCCTGCTCGAGCCGTGGACCCGCGAGGGCATCTCGTACGCCCTGCGCTCGGGGCGGCTCGCGGGGGAGTGGGCGGTCCGGATCGCCGAGGCGCACGACGCGGTGGACGCCCGCCGCCAGGCCCTGAACTACGCCTTCGCGATCCGCGCGGGCCTGGGCGTGGAGATGGCCGTCGGGCGGCAGATGCTCGGCGTCTTCGAGCGCAAGCCGGGCCTGCTGCACGCGGCGATCACGGGGCTCCGCCCGGCGTGGCTCGCGTTCGCACGGATCACCCAGGGCTACACCACGCTCGCCGAGATCGTACGGACGCGCCCCATGGCGAAGCGCGCGCTCGCGGCCCTCGGCCACACGGCACCGGCCGAGGCGGCGGCCGAGCAGGAGCCGGGAAGGCCGGAGTCGGAGAGGCCGGAGACGGAGAGCGAGCCGAACAAGCCCTGAGGCCGAGGCCCGGTCCGGCGGATCTCTCCCCATACCCGCCCCTTCCCGAAACTGGGGACCTGCGGCCCCCAGGCCCCCGCCGGGGCTTCGCCCCCTGACCCCGCCTGGGGCTTCGCTCCCAGGTCCCCCGCCGGGGCTGCGCCTTCACCCCCCACTGGGGGCTTCGCCCCCCTGACCCCCACTGGGGGCTTCGCCCCCCTGACCCCCACTGGGGGCTTCGCCCCCCTGACCCCCACTGGGGGCTTCGCCCCCAGACCCCGCCTGGGGCTTCGCTCCCAGGTCCCCCGCCGAGGCTGCGCCTTCACCCCCCACTGGGGGCTTCGCCCCCCTGACCCCCGCCGAGGCTGCGCCTCCACCCCCACTGGGGGCTACGCCCCCTGACCCCCACCGCGGGCTTCGCCCCTAATCCCCGCCGGAGGCTTGCCCCCTGGGCCGCCAGGGGCCTGGGGCGGAGCCCCAGTTGTGGGGAGGGGCGGGTAGGGGGAAGGCCCGCCGCAGGCGCGAAGATCCGCCGGATACGCCCTAGGGCCCGTCTCCCCGGTCTTCGCGGGTCTTCTAGGACCGCATGGTCAGTCGGAACACCGGGTGGTCGGGTGCCGCGGAGAGCAGCTCGGGGTCCGTGGACGTGGCCGTGACGCCCCTGAAGTAGCCGTTCACCTCCCAGCCCCAGCGCTCCAGATAGCGGCGCAGGACCGCCATCTTGGTGGCGTCGTCGGGGATCTCGGCCGCGGTGAAACGGCGCACCTTGCTGCCCACGCGCAGCTCGCCGCCGCCCGCCGCGCGCATGTTCCGCACCCACTGGGAGTGGCCGCGCGCCGAGACGAGGTAGAGCGCGCCCTCGTGCGTGAGCGGGTTGACCGGGACGCGCTGCGGCTTGCCGCTCTTGCGGCCCGGCACGGTGAGTTCGGCCGAGCCCTGGAGGCTGATGCCGTGCCGCGCGAGCAGGCCGACGAAGCGATTGAAGCGGGTGGTGAGGGCACCGGCCCGTCGGTAGTACGGGTGTGCGGGGGCGGGGGTGGAGGACTGGGAGGCCATTGAGGTCACCTTCCGGTTTCCGGTTCTGTGGGGCCGAGCGCCGCGCGCCGCGCGCGGAGAGCCGAGTTGCCCGGCATCGAGCGTCGCGGCAAAACGTGAGCGGTGCTCTCGGTCGTTATGAGTCGAGCGTGGCATGCCTCCGTGTGTAAGGCAAGAGCAGTGCTCTCGAAGTAGTGCAGCGCTCTTGTGGTGGAGCGGTGCTCTGGCACACTGGCCTCATGACGACGCGTACGAACTCCGCCGAACAGCAGCCGCAGGGAGGCACACCCCAGGGAGGCACACCCCAGGGAGGCAGGGCGCAGGGCGTCCGGGCCCGCGCCCGGGCCGAACTCACCGCGGCCATCAAGGACGAGGCGCGCCGTCGGCTCGCCGCGGAGGGCGCCGCCAAGCTCTCACTGCGCGCCGTCGCCCGCGAACTCGGCATGGTCTCCTCGGCCTTGTACCGCTACTTCCCGAGCCGCGACGAGCTCCTCACGGCACTGATCGTCGACGCGTACGACTCACTCGGAGAAGCCGCCGAGGCAGCGGCGGCAGCGCAGGCCACGGAGCGGGGCGCGCCCGGCGCCCGCTGGCTCGCGGTCTGCCGGGCCGTACGCGCCTGGGCCCTGGACCATCCGCACGAGTACGCCCTGATCTACGGCTCGCCCGTGCCCGGCTACACCGCGCCCCGCGACACCGTCGGACCGGCGTCCCGCGTCGGTCTGCTCCTGATCTCCCTCGCCCGCGAAGCGCACGAGGCCGGACACCTGCGCGTGCCCGAACTGCCGGACCCGGTACGCCCCGAGGCGGCGCGGCTCGCCGCCGATGTGGCCCCCGACCTGCCACCGGCGACGGTCGCCGCGCTCACGGCGGCGTGGGCGCAGCTGTTCGGCCTGGTCTCCTTCGAGGTCTTCGGGCAGTTCAACCGCGTCGTCGAGGACCGCGAGGCGTTCTTCACGCACGCTGCGGGCCGCCTCGCCCACTCCGTGGGCCTGGTGGAGCCCTGAGCCGGGACGGGGCGGAGCGTGAGCCGGGCCGCGCGCCCCTCTCACCTGGGATCCGTACTCTCCGGGGAGTACAGGTGATCACCGCGTACGGCTGATGCCCGGACCCTCGCCGCCGTCTAGCGTGACGGTCATGGACGAGCAGCGCACCCGCACGCCCGACGGCCCCCGCAGAGACGGGCCGCCCTGGCAGCGGTTCGGGGAGGCGATGGAGCGGCAGGGCCCGCCGGGGTTCCTGCGCTGGTTCGAGGACGGTGCGGGGCGCCGCAGACTGCCCTGGTTCTCGACGCTGTTCCTCGCCGCCTTCGTGCAGTTCGGGTCCACCTGGGCCGAGCACGGACAGGTGGGGGAGCGGGCGCCGCTCGACGTCTTCGCCCGGCTGCTGCTGCTCGCGGGCTCGCTGCTGCTGCTCCTGCGGCACCGCTACCCCACACCCGTGGTGTTCGGCGCGGCCGCGACCACCCTGGTCTACCTCGGTGCCGGATACCCGTACGGCCCGGTCTTCTTCACCGTCGCGGTGGCCGTCTTCGCCGCGCTCGTCGCCGGGCAGCGGTACGCGGCCTGGGGCGCCGTCCTCATACTCTGGGCCGGTCACCTCCTGATCGGTCACTGGCTGTACGCGTATCTGCCGCCGTCGGGCGACAGCGCGGCGTCCTGGGGGCAGGAACTCCTCGTCGCCGCCTGGGTCCTGGCGATCGCCGCGGTCGCCGAGCTCGCCCGCAACCGCCGCGAGCAATGGGCCAAGGAACGGGCCGAACGTGCCCAGGCCGCCAAGCGGCGCGCCGACGAGGAGCGGCTTCGTATCGCCCGCGAACTCCACGACGTACTCGCCCACTCCATCTCGGTGATCAACGTCCAGGCGGGCGTGGGCCTCGCGCTCCTCGACTCCGACCCGGAGCAGGCCCGTACCGCCCTCACGACCATCAAGTCCGCCAGCAAGGAGGCGCTCGGCGAGGTCCGTCAGGTGCTCGACACGCTCCGCACCCCCGGCGACGCGCCGCGCGCCCCGGCGCCCGGGCTCGGCCGGCTGCCCGAACTGGTGGAGCAGGCGGCGAGCGCCGGGCTCACCGTGGACGTGACCACGGAAGGACGCGAGGTGCCGCTCGCCCCGGGCGCGGACCTCGCCGCGTTCCGGATCGTGCAGGAGGCGCTCACCAATGTCGTACGGCACTCGGGCTCGCGGCAGGCGCGCGTGCGGGTGCGGTACGGGGCTCCAGAGCCCAAGTCGGCGTCCGGAGCGCGTGGTTCAGGCTCCGGAACGGTAGAGCTGAGCATCGAGGACGACGGGCCCGCGGCGCAGGTCGACGCGGGTGGCAGCGGCAACGGGCTTGCCGGAATGCGTGAGCGCGCGGCCGCCCTGGGTGGCACGATCGAGGCGGGCCCGCGCCCGGACGGTGGCTTCCGGGTACGGGCCGTACTGCCGCAACGGCCGAAGGAGAAGAACACGTGATCCGCGTACTGCTCGCCGACGACCAGTCCCTGGTGCGGGCCGGGTTCCGGGCCTTGCTCGACGCCCAGAAGGACATCGAGGTCGGGGGGGAGGCGGCCGACGGCGAAGAGGCGGTGCGCATGGTGCGCGAACTGCGGCCCGACGTCGTCCTGATGGACATCCGCATGCCCCTGCTCGACGGCCTCGCCGCGACCCGCGAGGTCACCGGGGACCCGGACCTCGGGCAGGTGAAGGTGGTCATGCTCACCACCTTCGAGCTCGACGAGTACGTCTTCGAGGCGATCCGCGCGGGCGCCTCCGGCTTCCTGGTCAAGGACACGGAACCGGACGAACTGCTGCGCGCCGTACGGGCGGTGGTGGAGGGGGACGCGCTGCTCTCGCCGGGCGTGACCCGGCGGCTCATCGGCGAGTTCGCCGCCCGCTCCAAGGAGCCCGCGGTCGCCGAGACTCTGAGCGAACTGACGGAGCGGGAGCGGGAGGTGATGGCCCTGGTCGGCATCGGCCTCTCCAACGAGGAGATCGCCCGCCGCCTGGTCGTCAGCCCGCTCACCGCGAAGACCCACGTGAGCCGCACCATGGTCAAGCTGGGCGCCCGCGACCGCGCCCAACTGGTCGTTCTCGCCTACGAGTCGGGGTTGGTACGCCCGGGCTGGCTGGGCTGACCGTGGCGGTGGTACGGGGCCCGGTCCCGAACGCCGTCGAGACGGCTGTGACGGTCGTACGCCTCAGAGTCCACGGTCCTGTGGAACCGCCGCAGGACGAACCACACCCGGGCGAAGAACACGACCGCGGCCAGGGCCAGGCCGGTGACGCGCAGCCCGGTCGCGGCGGGGCCGGGCAGTGTGAAGAGCACGGTGGGTCCGGCCACGGTGCCGAGGACGAGGGCGGCGGTGACGGCCGCGGACAGGAGCGCGTACGCGATCTCTACGGTGGCTGCGTCCCGGACGGCTTGCGCGCGTGGTGTCCCCATGGGGGAGATTGTTCCCCAGCCCCGCCCCTTCCCGTAAGCCTGACGGCGCTTCGGGGCTCCGCCCCGGACCCGGTATCGCGCTGAACGCGCTCGTCCTCAAACGCCGGACGGGCTGAAAGATCAGCGGTGCCGTACCGCGGACGGCCTAACGCGCCCTATCTCATTCCGGTCACACTGCGGGCCATGGCCGAGGT
>NZ_JBSFUT010000034.1:0-95566 GCF_053591935.1 Streptomyces sp. NPDC002851
GGCTCGCCCCTCGCGGATCACCGTGTTCCCGGCGCTGCGCAGGAAAACGGCCAGGGCCAGCGCGCAGAGCAGCACCCCGGCCCCCGGTAACGCCCTTTAACTCCCTTACGCGGCCTTGGCCTTCGTGGCGTACATGTCCACGTACTCCTGACCGGAAAGGGCCATGACCTCGGCCATCACCGAGTCCGTCACCGCGCGGAGCACATAGCGGTCGCGCCCCATCCCCTCGTACCGGGAGAACTCCATCGGCTCGCCGAAGCGGATCGTCACCCGGCCCGGCCGCGGCATCCCCGCCCCGCCCGGCTGAAGCTTGTCCGTGCCGATCATGGCGAACGGCACCACCGGCGCCCCGGTCATCAGGGTCAGCCGGGCGATCCCGGTGCGGCCGCGGTACAGGCGGCCGTCGGGGGAGCGGGTGCCCTCCGGGTAGATCCCGAAGATCTTGCCCTCCTCCAGGACCCGGCGGCCGGTCATCAGCGCGGCCACGCCACCGTTGGCCCCGTCCCGGTCCACCGGGATCATGCCGACGCCGGTGAAGAACCAGGCCATCAGGCGGCCCTTGAGGCCCTTGCCCGTGACGTACTCGTCCTTGCCGATGAAGCACACCTGCCGATTGCAGGCCAGCGGCAGCACGACCGAGTCGATGAAGGTGAGGTGGTTGCCCGCAAGGATCACGGGTCCGCTGCCCGGAATGTTCTCCGCGCCCTCGACACGCGTACGGAACATCAGGCGCATGGTCGGTCCGAGCACTGCCTTGATGAACGCGAAGCGGGACAACTCGTCCTCCGGAGTTCGGGGGTGACTGTGCAGTCTCTGCAATCTGTGCAGGTGAGGACGATACTCGCGGATCCGTGTCGCTCGCACATCGGGGTTCATCGACCGGATACACAGAGTTGACCTTCGTTTACTGCGCATTGGCCCGGCCTTCTCGTCAAGGGGTCGATCTGGTCACGTAGCGCCCCCTAGCATCGGGCAGTCGCGCGGCAGTTGACGCGCCGACGGACGTAGCGAACAACGAACGTGGAGGACTCCTCGATGACAGAGCGGCCGCAGGGCAGAACGACGGAACAGCAGCCGGGCAAGGGAGCGGGCCCGGGGCGGCGGGCCCTCTTCGGCGCCGCGGTCCTCGGCGCCGGAGGTGCGGCGCTCGGCCTGTCCGGGACGGCCCGGGCCGCGACCGGCACGGCCACGGCCGCGGCCGCGGGGAAGCACGACGGCTCCCTGCCGGTGCCCACCGTCATCGCCCACCGCGGCGCCAGCGGCTACCGGCCCGAGCACACCTTCGGCTCGTACCAGCTCGCCCTCGACATGGGCGCGCACGTCATCGAGCAGGACCTGGTGCCCACCAAGGACGGCCATCTCGTATGCCGTCACGAGAACGACATCACCGCGACCACGGACGTCGCCGACCACCCGGAGTTCGCCGACCGCAAGACCACGAAGACCGTGGACGGCGAGGAGCTGACCGGCTGGTTCACCGAGGACTTCACGCTCGCCGAGCTCAAGACGCTGCGCGCCAAGGAGCGCATCCCGGGCACCCGGCAGCGCAACACCCTCTACGACGGCCGCTGGGAGGTGCCCACCTTCGAGGAGGTCCTGCACTGGGCCCACGAGGAGGGTAAGAAGCGCGGCCACCCGATCTGGCTGTACATCGAGACCAAGCACCCCACCTACTTCCGCAAGCTCGGCCTCGGCCTGGAGGAGCCGCTGGCGAAGCTCCTGCGCAAGTACGGCCGTCACCGCGCGGACTCCCCGAACTTCCTCCAGTCCTTCGAGCCGAGCAGCATGGAGCGGATGGCGCGGCTCGTCGAGGCGCCGCGCGTGGTACTCCTGTGGACCGCCGACTCGCAGCCCTGGGACTTCGTCGAGTCCGGCGATCCGCGCACCGTCGCCGACCTGATCACGCCCGAGGGCCTGAAGTGGATCGCCTCGTACGCGCAGGGCATCGGCCCGCTGCTCGACCTCGTCATCCCGAAGAACGAGGACGGCTCCCTGGGCACCCCGACCACCCTGGTCCGGGACGCGCACGCCGAGAACCTGGTCCTGCACCCGTACACGATGCGCAACGAGAACACCTTCCTGCCGAAGAACTTCCAGCGCGGCACCGACCCGAACGCGTGCGGCGACGCTTTCGGCGCGTTCAAGACGTACTTCGAAACGGGCATCGACGGGATCTTCTCCGACAACCCGGACACGGCGCTCCTTGCGGCGCAGGACTTCCGTCAGGCGTAACCGTGCCGTCGGCTCGGTGACCGCACCTGGGGGCTCTGCCCCCAGACCCCCGATCGGCCTGAACGGCCTCGTCCTCAAACGCCGGACGGGCTGATTTTGTCAACTGCTCACCGCATGGGCCCCCTTGAGAGTGGGCCCCGGCCGCCCCGGCAACTCCCGCCGGGGCGGCCGCGTCTCGTCCGGCATGATCCGTCAGACCGCCGACCTGGTCGGCACCCTGCGCCCGCTGCTCAGCGCCGAGGCCGCCGCGGAGGCCACGGGCTCCGGGGTCGACTCCGGGGACCTGGAGCAGACGGTGTGGCTGCGGCTGCTCGAGCGGCTCGACCGTGGCCGACCCCCGTCCGATCCGGTGCGCTGGCTGGGCCGGGCCGTGCGCGCCGAGGCCCATCGCGCCCGGCGCGCGGTATGCCACGAACGGCCCTACGCCGAAGAGGCCACCGCCGGGCCCGCCGTCGGCACGGAGCCCGTCGGCCCGGAGCCCGCGCCGGAACGGCTCGCGCTACGGGCGGAGCGGCGGCGCGTGCTGCGGGACGCCGTGGGGCGGCTTCCCGGGCGCTGCCCCCGCCTCGTGGCCGCAATGATGGCTCCTCAGGACCTCACATACCGTGAGATCGCAGGGCAGTTGGGTATCTCACAGGGGAGTTTGGGGCCTGAGCGTTCCCGTTGCCTGGGATGTCTGCGCAGAATCCTCACGGCGGAGGTTGCGGCACCCGGTCCCCTGGGGAATGGTGCGGAATAGCAACCGGCGGACAGGTGAGCGGGAGGCGTGCGCATATGGGCATGAGCGTGACCATCTCTGCGGCGAGTGAGCAGGACGCCGAGCAGATCCTCAAACTGCAGTACCTCTGTTATCAGAGCGAGGCCCAGCTGTACGGCGACTGGTCCATCGAGCCGCTCACCCAGACCCTGGACTCCCTGCGGGCCGAAATGGCCGACGGTTGCGTCCTGGTGGCCCGGCTCGGCGACGAGGTGGTGGCGTCCGTGCGCGGCTCCGTCGACACCGAGGGCACCGCACTGATCGGCAAGCTCATCGTGCACCCCCGGATGCAGCGCCATGGCCTCGGCGGGCGGCTGCTCGTCGCCATCGAGGCGCGGCTCGGCGCGGCGGCGGGCGTGCGGCACTTCCAGCTGTTCAGCGGCCACCGCAGCGAGAACAACCTCCAGCTCTACCGCAAGCACGGGTACGTCCCCGTGGCCACCGAGCAGGTCTCGCCCGCCCTCACCGTGATCACGCTCGCCAAGGAGGCCGCGGTCCCGGCGGCGTACACGACGAGCGCCTGACGTTCCCCGGGCCCGGTGACCCGACCGGGCCCGGGCCCGCGTTACGCCGCGGCCGCCCGCTCGCGCGCCGCGCGCAGCCAGTACATCGCCGTCACCGGCAACAGCACCGGGATGAACAGATAGCCCAGGCCGAACTTCGACCACACGGTGGCGTCCGGGAACGCGGACGGCTCCACCAGCGTCCAGGCGCCCACCACGAGGACCCCGGCGAGCTCGGCGGCGCAGCACGCGAAGGCCGCGCGGCGGGCCGTCTCACCGCCGCGGACCAGGGTGTACGTGATGAACGCGTAGACCAGCGCGGCGAGCAGCGACAGCGAGTAGGCGAGCGGCGCCCGGTCGAACTCGGTGGCGATCTGGTAGACGGAGCGCGACAGGGCACCGACCACCATCACGCCGTACAACCAGACGAGCAGCAGCCCGGGCCCCTTGATCAGCCGCGACCGCTCGCGCGCCGCCCCGGCCTTCTCCATGGGTGCAGCCACCTCAGCCTCCCCAGATGTCATAGAGCCGCACTTGCAGGACGGCGAGCACCACCGCGCCCGCCGAGACCGTCACCGAACCCCACCGGGTGCGCTCGGCGAGCGACATGAAACCGGCCGCCGGGATGCAGCAGGCCGCGCCGATCAGATACGCGACAAAGAGCGTCGTGCCCTTATCCGGCTGCTCGCCGCGCACCAACTGCACGATGCCGACGACCAGTTGGACGACGGCGAACAGGGAGACGACGGCCATGCCGATGAAGTGCCAGTCCTTGGTCGGCTGGTCACGGTAGGCGGCGAAGCCGCACCACGCGGCGAGCGCGAGCGCGGCCACGGCGGTCGCGATCGTCAGGGCAGCAAGCATGCGGAGACCCTAATACGGGACGAAAGTACCGATGCGCGCGGGCCCCGGCGGCCCGTACGCTCTCCGGCATGAAGATCCACGCTGAGGCCCTGCTTTTCGACAACGACGGCACCCTGATCTCCTCCGTGGAGTCGGTGTTCCGCTGCTGGCGCCGCTGGGCCGAGGAGTACGGGGTCGCCGCCGAGGACTTCGCCCGGGTCGAGCTGCACGGTCGCCCCGCCGTCGAGATCATCGCCGAACTACTGCCCGCGGAGCGGGTGCCCGAGGCCCTGGCCCGGATAGAGCGGCTCGAGGTGGAGGACGTGGCAGGCGGCGTCGTGCTGCTTCCCGGCACCAAGGAGCTGCTCTCCGCGCTGCCCGCGGACCGCTGGGCCGTCGTCACCTCCGCGACCCGGCCGCTCGCCGAGGCCCGGCTCCACGAGGTCGGCATCGACTTCCCGCTGGTGATCGCCGCCGACGACATCACGCGCGGCAAGCCCGACCCGGAACCGTTCCTGCTCGCCGCCGAGAAGCTGGGCGTCGACCCGGCCCGCTGCGTCGTCTTCGAGGACGCACCGGCGGGCCTGCGGGCCGGGCGCGCGGCCGGGATGACGACCGTGGCCTTGACCACAACCCACGACGCCGCCGAGCTGTCCGCCGATGTCGTCGTGACCGACCTGTCGCAGGTGTCCGCGCAGGTCATCGACGGTGGCATGGAGATCACCGCACAGCCCTGAGCGCCCTCGCGGCGTCCGTATACCGAGTCATAGACGTCCGCTATACGGACATCCGTACGTGGCCCGTACACCCTTCTGCTTTACTTGAGCCCATGACCACGACGAGCAACCGCACCCCTGCGACCGAGGCGAACCTGACGCCCGGTGCTCGTTGTATGTGTCGAATGTGCGCCTGCTGAGGGCCCCCGCACCACCGACTCGCGCCCCGAAGCGAGCCCGCTGAGCCCTGTCCGGAGCCGTCTGCTCCCGGATCCGGCCTGCCCCCCCCGCGCACGCCTCCCGGTTCCCCCGTATCCGTACGAGAACCGTGCCCGGCCTTCCCAGATGAATGCCCCGTGCCCGGCGGCCACCATGCCGCCGCGCACTCGACAGTGATGGAATCCCAGTGATCACCACTTCCGGCCTGACCAAGGTCTACCGCTCACGCGGTCGCGCTGTGTCTGCCCGGGGGACAACCCCCGGACCCCCGGCCGTAAGAGCCCTCGACGGAGTCGATCTCCATGTACGCGAGGGCGAGGTGTACGGCGTCATCGGCCAGTCCGGCGCCGGTAAATCCTCGCTCATACGCTGCGTCAACCTCCTGGAGCGCCCCACCTCCGGCACCGTGACGGTCGACGGCGTCGACCTCACCGCGCTCGCCGGACGCGGCACCCGCGCCGGGAAGGAGCTCCGCGAGGCCCGCAGCCGGATCGGCATGGTCTTCCAGCACTTCAACCTGCTCTCCACGCGGACCGTCCAGGACAACGTGGAGCTGCCCCTGGAGATCCTCGGCGTCTCCGGTCGCGAGCGCTCCCGCAAGGCGCTCGAACTCCTCGACCTGGTCGGCCTCGCCGACAAGGCGAAGAGCTACCCGGGCCAGCTCTCCGGCGGCCAGAAGCAGCGCGTCGGCATCGCCCGCGCCCTGGCCGGCGACCCGAAGGTGCTGCTCTCCGACGAGGCCACCAGCGCCCTCGACCCGGAGACCACCCGCTCCATCCTCGAACTGCTCCGCGACCTCAACCGGCAACTCGGCCTGACCGTCCTGCTCATCACGCACGAGATGGACGTCGTCAAGCAGATCTGCGACTCGGCCGCCCTCATGGAGAAGGGCCGCATCGTCGAGTCCGGCACCGTCGGCGAACTGCTCGCCACCCCCGGCTCCGAGATGGCCGAGGCCCTCTTCCCGGTCAGCGGTGAGGCCTCCGCCGAGGACCGTACGGTCGTCGACCTCACGTTCCACGGCGACTCCGCGACCCAGCCGGTGATCTCCACGCTCTCGCGCACCTACAACGTCGACGTGTCGATCCTCGGCGCCGCCATGGACACCGTCGGCGGCAAGCAGGTCGGCCGGATGCGGATCGAACTGCCCGGACGCTTCGACGACAACGTCGTGCCGATCGGCTACCTGCGCGAGCAGGGCCTGCAGGTGGACGTGGCGGGCCGCGATGCCGACGCCGACTCGCAGCTCATCAAGGATGGTGCCAAGTGACCTGGTCGCAGATGCAGCCCCTGCTGGTCCAGGGCTTCTGGGACACCCTGTACATGGTCGGCCTTTCGACCGTGATCGCCGTCGTCGGCGGTCTGCCGCTCGGCCTGCTCCTGGTCCTCACCGACCGCGGCGGGCTGCTCCAGAACACCGCTCTGAACAAGGTCATCGGCCAGCTCGTGAACATCACGCGCTCGATGCCCTTCATCATCCTCATGGTCGCCCTCATGGGCTTCACGCGCTGGCTCACCGGCTCCACCATCGGCCGTGAGGCCGCGATCGTGCCGCTCGCCATCGGCGCCATCCCGTTCTTCGCCCGGCTCGTCGAGACCGCCGTGCGCGAGGTCGACCACGGGCTCGTCGAGGCCGTCCAGGCCATGGGCGGCAACACCTGGACCGTCGTCCGCAAGGTGCTCGTACCGGAATCCCTGCCGTCGCTGATCTCCAGCGCCACCACCACCGTCGTCGCGCTCATCGGCTACACGGCGATGGCCGGTGTGGTCGGCGCGGGTGGGCTCGGCGACCTCGCGTACCGCTATGGCTACCAGCGCTTCGAGTCCGGCCTGATGTGGGTCACCGTCGGGATCCTCGCGGTGATCATCACGGCCATCCAGTTCTTCGGTGACTACGCCGCCAAGTCCCTGGCCCGCCGCGGCGGCCGGGGCGCGACCGGGCGGACGCCGGGCTTCCTGCGCAAGCCGCTGGTCGCGAAGTTCGGGGCGGCCGCGCTCGGCGTGGTCGTCGTCGCCGGGGGCGTCGCCGCCTTCGCCGGGAAGTCCGACGACAAGCCGCTCGTGGTGGCCGCGAGCCCGACCCCGCACGCCAAGATCCTCAACTACGTCCGCGACCATCTGGCGCCGAAGGCCGGACTCGAGCTGGAGGTCAAGGAGTTCAGCGACTTCGTGACGCCGAACCAGGCCGTGTCCGACGGCTCCGTGGACGCCAACTTCTTCCAGCACCAGCCGTACCTCGACGACTACAACAAGAAGAACGGCACCGACATCGTGCCGGTCACCGAGGTCCACCTGGAGCCGCTCGGCCTCTACTCGAAGAAGCTGAAGAACCTCGACGAGCTCGGCAAGGGCGCCACCGTGGCCCTGCCCAACGACACCACCAACGAGGCGCGCGCCCTCAAGCTCCTCGACGCGGGCGGCGTCATCGAGCTCAAGGACGGCGCGGGCAACGAGGCCACCCCCAAGGACATCGCCGAGAACCCCAAGAACATCAAGTTCGAGGAGTTGGAGGCGGCCATGGTGCCGCGCTCCCTCGGTGACGTCGACGCCGCGGTGATCAACGGCAACTACGCGGTCGAGGCCGACCTCAGCCCCGCCAAGGACGCCCTCCTCCAGGAGAAGCCGAAGGGCAATCCGTACAACAACTTCCTGGCCGTCAAGAAGGGCAACGAGAAAGACCCGCGGGTCCAGAAGCTCGCCGAGCTCCTCCGGTCGACCGAGGTGAAGAAGTACATCGAGGACGAATTCGACGGCGCCGTGCTTCCCGCCGCGGACTCGGCCGCGAAGAGCGGCGGCCCGCTCGTCGTCGGCGCCACCGCCGTCCCGGCCGGTGAGGTCCTCGACCACGTCGAGAAGAACCTGGCCCAGAAGGCCGGACTCGACCTCCAGGTCAAGGATTTCACGGACTACGTCCTGCCGAACACCGCGCTCCAGGAGGGCGAGCTGGACGCCAACCTGTACCAGCACAAGCCGTTCCTGGACGACTTCAACGCCTCCAAGCAGGCCGACCTCGTCCCGGTCACCGGCGTGTAATTGACGCCCATGGGCGTCCACTCGGACCGGGCGACACCGTCGACGACCTGAAGGACGGCGCCACCGTGGCGGTGTCCAACGACACCACCAACGAGGGCCGCGCACTGCAACTCCTCGTGTCCAAGGGCGTCATCGAGCTGAAGAAGGACACCGGACCCAAGGCGTCGTACTGCTGAAATCGACTCAACTAGGAGTTGAAGCAGAAAGGCCGACCCGCGAGGGAAGGGCTTGTTCCGGCCCCGGGACAAGTGGAGGTCAACGAGGACAAGTACCAGGTTCTGCCAACGGCCGCTACGGTCACCCGAATCGGTACCGCGCCTCGCGGCTTATCACGGGGCCCGCACCACACAAGGTGCGGGCCCCGTGGTGCAGTTATCCGGCTGCATGCTGCATGCTGGGCACTTCAGCAGCCAGTAGTGACGGAGCGGCGATGACGACGGCCCACCTGATGTTCCCGGACATCTCCATCAGCACGGAGCGCCTTGTGCTGCGCCCGTTCGAGGAGGCGGACATCCCGGCGTACGTCGACATGATGAACGACGAGCAGGTCGCCGCCTGGACCGAGACCCCGCACCCCTACACCGAGGCCGACGCCCGCCCCTGGCTCCTTACCGACGCGCCCGCCGAACGCACCCGGGGCCGCGGCACGCTCTTCGCCGTCACCGAGTTCCTCACCCAGCGCCTGGTGGGCGCGGTGCGGCTGCGGAACACCGACTGGCGGGTGCGCTCCGCCGAGCTCGCCTTCGCCGTCGCGCCCTGGGCCAGAGGCGAGGGGTACGCATCGGAGGCCTCGCTCGCCGTCGCGCAGTGGCTCTTCCGGGACCAGAAGTTCGAGCGCCTGGAGCTGCGGATCGCGGCGGACAACACCGCGGCCCAGCAGGTCGCGCAGAAGATCGGCTGCATCAGCGAGGGCGTCCTGCGCGGCGCCTGGATAGCGCGCGCCCAGGGCGACGACGGCGCCTGGCTGGACGTCCGCACCGACCTCCTCGTGTGGAGCCTGCTCCCGGAGGACCTGGAGGGCGTCACCGACCAGCTGGCCGAGACCTCCGGCTACCCGGCGTTCCCCGAGTGGAACTGACCGGAGCGTAAGCGTCCGCCCACCCCCGCCCTCCGGGCCCCGCTCAGTCCCACCAGGTACGCTCACGATGCCCGTCGGCCCTAGGCCCTGGCCACCGGCGGCATACCCCTGACGACCTGCGCGAACCACCAGGAGACTGACGACGATGGCCGACCGGGTCACGGTGATCGGCTGGGACGGCTCCCCGCTGACCGAGGCGGCACGCTCCGCGCTCGGCGCCGCCACCCTCGTGGCCGGCGCGGCCCACCACCTCGACCTGCCCGAGGTACCCGCCGCCGCCGAGCGCATCCGGCTCGGCAGTCTCTCCCTCGCCGCCCGGCGCATCGCCGCACACCGGGGCACCGCGGTCGTCCTCGCGGACGGCGACCCCGGTTTCTTCGGCGTCGTACGCACCCTCCGCGCCCCCGAACACGGCCTCGAGGTCGAGGTGGTCCCCGCCGTCTCCTCCGTCGCCCAGGCCTTCGCGCGCGCCGGGATGCCCTGGGACGACGCACAGATCGTGGTCGCCCACCGCCGCACCCTGCGCCGCGCGGTCAACGTCTGCCGCGCCCACACCAAGGTCGCCGTGCTCACCTCGCCCGGCGCCGGCCCCGCCGAACTCGCCCTGCTGCTCCAGGACGTCCACCGCACCTTCGTGATCTGCGAGGAACTCGGCACCGAGAACGAGCGCGTCACCGTCCTCACCTCCGACAAGGCCGCCGACCACACCTGGCGGAACCCCAACGTCGTCATCGTCATCGGCGGCCCCGTCACACAGGACACCGGCTGGATCGCGGGCCGCGACCCGGGCACCCCGCCGCGCGGCTGGGGCCTGCCCGCGGCGGCGTACACCGTCGCGGAGAACGGCGGCGGCTTGGGGCCCACCCCCGGCAGCGGCCTCGGCAGCGGCCTCGGAGAAGGCGAGAACGAACGGCTCCGCGCCGCCCAACTCGCCCGCCTTGGCCCGCGCGTGGGCGACCTCGTCTGGGACATCGGCTGCGGCAGCGGCGCGCTCGCCGTGGAGGCCGCCCGCTTCGGTGCCGCCGTCATCGCCGTCGACCGGGATCCGCGCGCCTGTGCCCGCACCGCCGACGCCGCCCGCCGCTTCGGCGTCGCACTCCAGGTCCTTCACGGCACCGCCCCGCACCTCCTCGAGGACCTGCCGGAACCCGATGTCGTACGCGTCGGGGGCGGGGGAGCCGCGGTGGTCTCCGCCGTCGCCGACCGCAGGCCCGAGCGGATCGTCACGCACGCCGCCACCCGCGACGAGGCCGAGCTGATCGGCCGTGACCTCAGCGAGCACGGATACGCCGTCGAGTGCGCCCTGCTGCAGAGCGTGGAACTCGACACCCGCGCCTGGACGGAGCGCGAACGCGCCGTCGTTTTTCTGCTCTCTGGGGAACTTCTGGATCGCAACCCGTGACCGTGTGACCCCTCGGAGCGAGGTAGGCTGACCGATCGTTGTACTGCGGCCGGGCGTTCACTGATTCATACGTCAATGTCCGGAAAACGCGCCCGGTTTGAGGCGTGTGTGGTACGGCGGGGATCGGAGGACGCGCGACGTGGCGCAGTCCACAGCGGGCTGTGGCGGATCATCTGTCACAACAGCGGCCCGGCCGTCACAATGCCTTTGGCGACATGTCGCCTTGGGGTAGGGCCGTTCCGTGCCGCGCGGCGCGCACGCTCGTTCTTGTCCATGGGTGGTTGACGCACCGCCCCTGGCGAGCCGGCCGAAGGAGAGCACGACCGATGGGCGAGGGGTACGCATGACGGACACCGGCCAGGTCCCGGGTGAGGGACTGCCGGAGAGCGCAGGCACGGTGGAGCAGCCGGGCGCCCACGCGCCGGGTGCCTACACCTACCTCGACCCTTCCGGCACCCCGGCAGACGACGACGATCTCCTCCTGATGCCCGGCGCGCAGGGCGCCTGGACCGAGGGCCAGCCCGGCGCCGCACAGCCGGTTGCCCCGCAGCCGGTCGCCGCGCCCGCGCAGGAACCGGCCGCGCCCGCCCCGCAGTACGCCGGGCACGCGGCGCCCGCCGGACCCGAACAGGCCGCGCCCGTCGCGGAGTCGGCGGCCGCGGCGCACGACCCGCGGCAGGCCGCCCCGGCCGCGCCCGCTCCCGCGCCCGTGGCCGCTGCGGCCCAGGCCGCGCACCAGCCGGGCGCCCACGAGGCGTCGGGCCGTGACAGTGGCTCCATCGACCTGGGCGCCGCCGGTGCCCTCGGCGGCCGTGGCCCCGCGCCGCACACCGGCCCGGCGCCGCAGCACGCGACGCCCGGCCCGCAGCAGGCGGCCCCGAGCCGCCGTCCGCTGCACCTCGGCCCGCCCACGCCCGCCGCGAGCGCCGGCACCCCGGTGCGCTCACTCGCCGACCGCGGCCCGGCGGGCACCCCGCAGCCCCACCGGCAGGGCCCGCCGACCGTCGGCCCCGAGTACCTCGACGTGCCACGGGAGGACGAGAGCGCGGGGCCCGCCGGGCCCCAACGCGGCGAACTGCCGCCGCAGAATGCGATGCCGTGGCCGGAGCCGCAGGCTCAGCCGCAGCCTGAGGCGCAGGGGGCTGCTGGGAACGCTGCAGAAACGGTCGTCCCAGAGGTCACTCAGGACCCGCAGGCCGCGCAGGCCCCTCAGTCCTCGGAAGTCCCGCACGTCACACCGCAGGCCGTGCCTGTTCCGGAGGCTTCGGCTTCCCGGCCCGCGCAGCCCGAACAGCCCGAGCAGCAGCCGGAGTCCGCGGCTGGGCCCGCCCCGGATGCGGAGGCCCCGGCACCGCAGATGGCCGAAACGCCCGCCGGAGGCGTGCCGCAGCCGCAGCCCGTCGAACTGTCCGAAGCCTCCGCGTCGGCCGATGGGGCCACTCCGGTGGGCGGGACGCCGATGCCGGAACCGGTCGGCCAGTTCGTACCGGTCGAGGGCTCGATCCCATCGACCCCGCACCTCGCCCCTACGCCCCCGCATGCGCTGCACCTCCCGCAGGCGGCACAGCCGGAGGCCGCACAGGAGCCCGAGGCGGACGCGCCTGACGGTTCCGCTACGGCGGAACAGCCCACCGACGCCGACGCCGACGCCGACGCCGACGACGTGACGCCGACGGCGCCCGCTGCCCCCGAGCCGCCGTCCGAGGAGGGTGCCCTACTCGTGGCGGCACCCGCGCAGGAGCCCGTGGCGACCGTTCCCGCACCCCGCGACGGCGACGCCCCGGTACCGGCCCCCGAGGCGACCGGCACGCCGGACTCCCCGAACTCCCCGGAGACCCCCGCGAGTTCCGTACCAACTGCACCAGCACAAACTGCACCACCCGCGACCCCGGCGACCCCGGAGAACGGCGAGAACAACATCGTGGATACGGCCCCGACGGCCGAACCGGCCCCAACGCCCGACGCCCCCGCGACGGAGCCCGGGCCCGCCCCCACCCCGGAGTCCCCGGACACCTCGGCGACCCCCGAGGGCCCGGAGTTCCTCGAGCCCGCGGAGCCGGAGGCGGTGGAGGCCCCCGCGCAGCCCGCGGCCCCCGTACAACCGGCCAATTCGGAGCAATCGGACCAGCCGGAGCAGACGGAACAGGCGGGCGGGACCGAACAGCCGGTCCAGGTGGACCAGTCGGACGAGCCGGACCAGCAGGGCCAGCCGCAGCAGCCGGAAGGCTCCGGGCAGCCTGCCCCCGCCGAAACCGCGGACGCCCCGGTCGGTCCTGAGGCCACCGAGGTCACCCCGGCGACCCCCGAGAACACGGAGGCTCCCGAAGCCGTCGAGGCTGCGGAGACCCTGGAGACCGTCGCGGCCGCCGAAAACCCCACGGCCACCGAAGCCCCGGAGGCTCCCGCAAATGTCGGGACTTCCGAGGTCCTGGAGACGTCCGAAGCCCCGGAAACTCCCGCCAGCCCCGCGACCGCTGAGGCCCCCGGGACCGCCGAGGCCCCCGAGGCCAACGAGCCCTCCGAAGCCCCGGAAACCCCCGAAGCTCTGGAGGCCCCCGAAGCCCCCGAGAGCGCAGAGACCTCCACAGCCTCCGAAACCCCCGAAGCCACCGAGGCCATCAACTCCACCGAAGCCACCCACTCGACCGAAGCCACCGAGCCCCCACACCCCCCCAGCACCCCCGCCCCCGGCTACGACGAGGCCGAACGCGAGGCCGTGCTCCGGGTGATGCGGGAGCGTCGCGACATCCGTAACGGCTTCCGTAGCGACCCCATCCCGCACGAGGTGCTGCTCCGCGTGCTCGAGGCCGCCCACACGGCGCCGTCCGTGGGGCACTCGCAACCCTGGGACTTCGTGGTCATCCGCTCCGCCGAGACCCGGCAGAAGATGCACGAACTGGCCATGCGGCAGCGCGAGGCGTACGCCAAGTCGCTGCCCAAGGGCCGGGCCAAGCAGTTCAAGGAACTGAAGATCGAGGCCATCCTCGACACCCCGGTGAACATCGTCGTCACCGCCGACCCCACCCGCGGCGGCCGCCACACCCTCGGTCGGCACACCCAGCCGCAGATGGCCCCGTATTCCTCCGCGCTCGCCGTCGAGAACCTCTGGCTCGCCGCCCGCGCCGAGGGCCTCGGCGTCGGCTGGGTCAGCTTCTTCGACGAGCGCGAGATGGTGCGCTCCCTCGACCTGCCGGAGCACCTGGAGGTCGTGGCGTACCTCTGTGTCGGATACGTCGACGAGTTCCCGGACGAGCCCGAGCTGATGCAGGCGGGCTGGTCCAAGCGCCGCCCGCTCTCCTGGGTCGTGCACGAGGAGACGTACGGCCGCCGCGCCCTGCCCGGTGAGGACCCGCACGACCTGCTCGCCGAGACCGTCGCGGGCATCCGCCCGCTCGACGCCAAGGCGCTCGGCGAGGCCTGGGAGCGGCAGAAGCGCATGACGAAGCCTGCGGGCGCGCTCGGCATGCTGGAGATCATCTCCGCGCAGCTGTCCGGACTTTCACGGATGTGCCCGCCGCCCGTCCCGGAGCCCGCGGCGGTCGCGATCTTCGCGGGCGACCACGGGGTGCACGCCCAGGGCGTCACGCCGTGGCCGCAGGAGGTCACCGGCCAGATGGTCGCCAACTTCCTCGGCGGCGGCGCCGTCTGCAACGCCTTCGCCAACCAGGTCGGCGCCGAGGTCTGCGTGATCGACGTGGGCGTGGCCTCCGACCTGCCCGCCACCCCCGGCCTGCTGCCCCGCAAGGTGCGCGCGGGCACGGCCGACATGACGACCGGTCCCGCCCTCTCCCGCGAGGAGGTCAAGGAGGCCATCGAGGTCGGCATCGACACCGCGCGCGACCTGGTGGCGGCCGGTAACAAGGCGCTGCTCACCGGCGAGATGGGCATCGCCAACACCACCGCGTCCGCCGCCCTGATCTCGGTGTACACCGGCGCGGACCCGACCGAGGTGACCGGCCGCGGCACCGGCGTCAACGACGAGACACTGGCCCGCAAGACCGATGTCGTACGCCGTGCCCTGGAGCTGCACCAGCCCGACCCGGCCGACCCGATCGGAGTCCTCGCGGCGATCGGCGGGCTCGAACACGCGGCGATGGTCGGCCTGTTGCTGGGCGGCGCCTCGCTGCGCACCCCGGTGATCCTCGACGGCGTCAGCGCCGGTGCCGCCGCCCTGGTGGCCCGCGCGATCGCCCCCGAGGTCCTCGCGGCCTGCATCGCGGGCCACCGCAGCGCGGAGCCGGGCCACGTAGCGGCCCTCAAGAAGCTGGGCCTGCGCCCGCTGGTCGAACTGGACCTGCGCCTGGGCGAGGGCACGGGCGCACTCCTGGCCCTGCCGGTGGTGCAGAGCGCGGCGCGCGCGATGCACGAGGTGGCGACGTTCGACTCGGCGGGCGTCACGGAGAAGTGATCATTTAAGCCCCTCCGGCGATTGAGGAGCGGGAGTCTGGGGGCGCTGCATCCATGAGCGGCTTCGCCGCGGGCCCCAGTTTCGGGAAGGGGCGGGACTGGGGAAAATCTCCCGCCCACCCGAGCCGTACCCTGGACCCGCACCACATCCCCGCATGTCACACCCACAGTGCCGCTCCACCGCCGCAGCGGCGCACGCCCTCCCGCTCGAGGAGCCGTACAAGTCATGGCACAGCAGGCCGAACACCCCGCCTACCCCGTAGGACTCCGCCTCACGGGCCGCCGCGTCGTCGTACTCGGCGGCGGCCAGGTCGCCCAGCGCCGCCTCCCGGCGCTGATCGCGGCGGGCGCGGACATCCATCTGATCTCCCCGTCCGCGACGCCTTCGGTCGAGGCGATGGCGGACGCGGGCGAGATCACCTGGCACCAGCGGTCGTACGCCGAGGGGGACCTGGCCGACGCCTGGTACGCCCTCATCGCCACCAGCGACCACGCGGCCAACGAGGCGGCGTCCACGGAGGCCGAGGCCCAGCGTGTGTGGTGCGTGCGCTCCGACGACGCCACCGCCGCCACCGCCTGGACCCCGGCGACCGGCCACTCCGAGGGCGTCACGGTCGCGATCCTGGGCGCCGCCCCGGACCCACGGCGTACCGCAGCCATCCGGGACGCCGTCGTGGAGGGCCTGCGCGACGGCACCCTGGTCGCCCCGCACCAGCGCACCCGTACGCCGGGCGTCGCGCTGGTCGGCGGCGGCCCTGGCGACCCCGACCTGATCACGGTGCGCGGCCGCCGCCTCCTCGCCGAGGCCGACGTCGTCATCGCGGACCGGCTCGGCCCGCGCGACCTGCTCGCCGAACTGCCGCCGCACGTCGAGGTGATCGACGCCGCGAAGATCCCGTACGGCCGCTACATGGCCCAGGAGGCCATCAACAACGCCCTGATCGAGCACGCCAAGCAGGGCAAGTCGGTGGTACGTCTCAAGGGCGGCGACCCCTTCGTCTTCGGGCGCGGCATGGAGGAGGCCCAGGCCCTCGCGGAGGCGGGCATCCCGTGCACGGTGGTCCCGGGCATCTCGAGCTCGATCAGCGTTCCGGGCGCCGTGGGCATCCCGGTCACCCACCGCGGCGTGGCGCACGAGTTCACGGTGGTCAGCGGCCATGTCGCCCCCGACGACGAGCGTTCCCTGGTCGACTGGCCGTCGCTCGCGAAGCTGACCGGCACGCTCGTCGTCCTCATGGGCGTCGACAAGATCGGCAGGATCGCCGAGACCCTGGTCGCCCACGGCAAGCCCGCGGACACCCCGGTGGCCCTGGTCCAGGAGGGCACGACGGCCGCCCAGCGCCGTGTCGACGCCACCCTGGCCACGGTCGCGGAGACGGTGACCGCCCAGGACGTCCGCCCTCCGGCCGTCATCGTGATCGGCGAGGTGGTCACGGTGGGACCCGCGCCCGCCACCCACCAGTAACCACCGGTAACTCAATCTCGTACGAGACATTGGCACCACCCCCCGGACAAGGCACCATCACCCTGTGGCTGAACTCATCACTGTCGACGACCCCGACGACCCGCGCCTGAGCGACTACACCGGCCTGACCGACGTCGAGCTGCGACGCAGGCGCGAGCCCGCCGAGGGCCTGTTCATCGCCGAGGGCGAGAAGGTGATCCGCCGGGCCAAGCACGCGGGCTACGAGATGCGCTCGATGCTGCTCTCGGCGAAGTGGGTCGACGTGATGCGCGATGTCATCGACGAGGTCCCGGCCCCGGTGTACGCGGTGAGCCCGGACCTCGCCGAGCAGGTCACCGGCTACCACGTGCACCGCGGCGCCCTCGCCTCCATGCAGCGCAAGCCGCTGCCCGCCCCCGAGGAGCTCCTGACCACGGCCCGCCGGATCGTGGTCATGGAGGCGGTCAACGACCACACCAACATCGGCGCGATCTTCCGCAGCGCGGCCGCCCTCGGCATCGACGCGGTCCTGCTCTCGCCGGACTCCGCCGACCCGCTCTACCGCCGCTCGGTCAAGGTCTCGATGGGCGCGGTCTTCTCGGTCCCGTACGCCCGTCTCGAGTCCTGGCCCAAGAGCCTGGAGACGGTACGCGAGGCGGGCTTCAACCTCCTCGCCCTCACCCCCGACGAGAAGGCCGCCACCCTCGACGAAATGGCCCCGCACCGCATGGACCGGGTCGCCCTGCTGCTCGGCGCGGAAGGCGAGGGCCTGTCCACCCAGGCCCTGAGGGCCGCCGACGAATGGGTCCGCATCCCGATGGCCCACGGCGTGGACTCCCTCAACGTGGGCGCGGCAGCGGCGGTGGCGTTCTACGCGGTCACTTCGGGGCGGCCACATTGAGCCCGTCCGGCACCCCACCCAGCCCCTCCGGCGTTTGAGGAGCGGGGGTCCAGGGGGCAGCGCCCCCTGGTTACGGGAAGGGGCGGGACTGGGGAAGAACCCCCGGGGGGCCCGGAGGCGAGGCCCCCGCTTCCGGCAGCGGAGCCGACAGCACCGAGACATGCCGGGCAAGCCCCTTCGCAGGCCCCTGGCACCCCTGCGCCGCCGCGATCCCCAACGCGACAAGCAACGTCACGACCACGAACACGATCAACCGCTGCCGCAGCAGCCGCGGATTGGCCGGTCCACGGCGCCCGGTCCCGGTGGTACGTGGCGCAGGCCGCCCCTTCCCGCTACGCGACGTGGGTCGACCACCCGAACGCGCCGTGTTCCGGGGAGCCGTCGCCCGCTGAGCGGGCCGCCGGGCGGCGGTGCCGCCGGTCCGGGACGAAGGCGGGGGAGTACCGGCGGCACGCCCCTTGGGCCGCTGCGAGGCGGGACCCTCGGGACGAGACGTCCCGTCGGGCCGATCGGCCGCCCGCTCCACACGACCCTCGGCCGCCCGCTCCACACGGCCCTCGACTGTCCGCTCCACACGCCCCGAAGGGGTCCGCTCGGGCCCTCGGCTCGCGGCCGCGGGCCGACTGTCGTCCAGACCGAGGCTCTGCGCCTCGCGAGCCGCGATCTCCTTGAACCGCAGCGAGAGTTGCAGGGTGCTCGGCCGTTCCTCCGGGTCCTTCGCCAGGCAGGCCCGCACCAGCGGCGCAAGCGCGTCCGGCACACCGTGCAGCTGCGCCTCCTCGTGCACCACGCGGTACAGCATCACCTCGGAACTCCCGTGCCCGAAGGGCGAGTCACCCATCGCGGCGTACGCGAGCGTGGCGCCCAGCGAGAACACGTCCGTCGCCGGTGTGACCGCCGCCCCGCGCACCTGCTCGGGCGCGAGAAAACCGGGCGAGCCGACCGCCGTACCGACATGCGTCAGGGTGGAAGCCCCGGTCGCCCAGGCGATCCCGAAGTCGATGATCCGTGGCCCCTTCGGGGAGAGCAGGATGTTCGACGGTTTGAGGTCCCGGTGCACCACACCGGCCTCGTGCACCGCGACGAGCCCCTCGGAGAGGGCGGACCCCACCGCGGCGACCTCGGCAGCGGTCAACGGCCCTTCCTCGGCGACCTTGTCGTGCAGCGAGGGCCCGGGAACGTACTGTGTGGCGAACCACGGCCGCTCCGCCTCCAGGTCCGCGGCGACGAGCCGAGCGGTGCACCCGCCCCGGATCCTGCGGGCGGCGGACACCTCACGGGCGAAACGCGAGCGGAACTCCTGATCCTCCGCGAGATCCGGCCGGATCACCTTGAGCGCGACCCGCTGCCCACGCCGGTCGGACCCCAGATAGACGACGCCCATCCCGCCGGCGCCGAGCCGCCGGTGCAGCCTGAACGAGCCGACGACACGCGGGTCCTCGCGCCGGAGCCGCATCATCGCCATCCTGATCCCTGTCGCCTCGTCACCCTGCTGCCCTGACCGATTGACGAGCCACAGCTTACGTATCCGCGCCCGCGTGCGCTCATAGGCCGCGCCTTCACGGCCGGACCGATTGTCAGTTCCGGGTGGGAGACTTGAAGCGTGGTCAGGGTCCGCGGCAGCCAGTCACGTTGACGGGGCAGCTTGGCTGCCGGGGCCCAACGGTCCGTCGCGTAAGGGGGATTGGCATCATGAAGGGTGACCGAGTCGAGAGAGTGGTCGACGCCGGGGACACGACAAGAACACACGAAGTGGCCGCGGCCCGGGCAGGCCACCGGGTGGAGACCACGGTCCGCCGGGGCGTGGTCGAAGTGAGCGAAGTCACGCGCTGAGGTCCCCCACGCCGTTGAGGCAGTAGGGGAGGGGAAGTGAGGGGAAGGGAAGGACGTTGGGCGACGGCCGCTTCATGGCCAACCGCGTCCTCGCCCCTCGTAGAGCAGCCGGTGCCCCGCACCGACACCACGGAGGCCCCGGACCGGCGTCCCCTCCGGGAAGACCCCAAGTCCTAGGACCGCGTCTCCACCCTGGGGAGTACATCCGGGGGACCGGGGTCATCCTGCGGGAGGCCCGGGAATCGGTACGCGGGCATGACGATCCGCGCCACGGCCGCCCCTAGATTTGAGGGCAAGCGGCGGGTGCAGCACTCGTCCCCCGAGGTCAGACACCCGCCGCTGCCAAGACGACAGGAGAGGCACGATGGCGGACACGGCAACGCGGAGCGTTCTCCGCGCGCAGGGACGCAAGGCAACAGCCGCGTTCAGCGGCCGCCCGTCCGGTACGCGTCACCCGCTGGTGGCGACGGCCATGGTGCTTCCCCTGGCGGTCCTGCTCGTGGTCGCCTTCGGCGGCTGGGAAGCAGTGGTCGCACAAGCGTCGTCCGTGGGCGTGATGCTGGGGCGCTGAGCGGCGCCCCAGGCCCGGAAGAGCGGTCCGGGCGGGGACATCCGGCCTGAAAGAGCCCCGTGGGGACGGGGGTGCGGCGGACGGCACCAATGCCCGCGCAGCTGGGGAGCTGCGCGGGCATTGCGCTATCCACTCCCACCCGGCCCCGGCCCCGGCCCCGGCTCCGTACCACCCGCGTACGCTCCACCAACAGGCACACACACGTACCCGCCCACGCACACACGCGGACCCACGGCCCCCGAGGACCACCGGCGAGGACTCGCGGAGGGCCACGGAGCGCGGACTCGAAGGGGGCACCGAGACAGATGACCAGCTCCGGCCCTGGCCCCAGCTCCGGTCCCGATCCCGGCCCTGGTCCCGGTTCCGGCCTCGGTCCCGGTTCCGGCCCTGGCCCTGGCTCCGGTCCCGGTTCCGGCCCTGGCCCCGGTTCCGGCTCTGGTCCCGGTTCCGGCCTCGGTCCCGGTTCCGGCCCTGGCCCCGGTTCCGGCCAGGGCCCCGGTTCCGGCCTCGGTCCCGGTTCCGGCCCCGGTTCCGGCTCTGGTCCCGGTCCCGGCCCTGGCCCCGGCTCCGGTCCCGGTTCCGGCCCTGGCCCCGGTTCCGGCTCTGGTCCCGGTTCCGGCCTCGGTCCCGGTTCCGGCCCTGGCCCCGGTTCCGGCCAGGGCCCCGGTTCCGGCCTCGGTCCCGGTCCCGGCTCTGGCCCCGGCTCCGGTCCCGGTCCCGGCCCTGGCCCTGGCCCCGGTCCCGGCTCTGGCCCCGGCCCCAGTTCCGGTCCCGGTCCCGGCTCTGGACCTGGCCCCGGCTCCGTCACCGACGCCCTGGTGGCCACCACCTTCCGCCTCCTCCACCCCCGCAACCCCCACCCCACCTGCCCCTGCCCCGCGGCCGTCCGTACCGTCCTGGCCGACCGCGGCGACGGCACCGTGGTCCGCCACGGCGACACCGTCGCCAAGGCCCACGCCCCGGATACCGACCGCACCGCCCTTGCCCGCCGCATCGCCGTCGCCGCCCACCCCGCGCTGCACGGCGTCCTGTTGCCCCCGCTGGACCTGCCCCGCACCGAACTCGACGGCCGCCCCGTCACGTTCTGGCCGCACGGCACCCCCGTCGACCCGGAGCACCCCGAGGCGGCCCCATGGGAGGCAGCCGGCACCCTGCTCGCCCGCCTCCACGCCATCCCCGCGCACCAGCTCCCCGGCCCGCTCCCGCCGATGCGCGGCCCCGCGAAGGTCGCCCAGGCCATCACGCGCATGCGCCGAGCGGTACGCAACACCAAGCCCCGCACCGAACCAGCCACCAAACCCCGAACCACAGGCACCGCACTGCCCACCGAACTCCGGACCACAGGCACCGCACCGCCCACCGAACCCCAAACCTCCCGAACCGCCGCACGAGCAGCCACCCCCGCGCACCCCGAAGCCACCGCCGTAGAACGAGCCTGGGCCAACCTGCCGCCCTGGGCCCGGGCCGAGTCCCCCATGCCGCCCGCCCCGCGCGCCCTCTGCCACGGCGACCTGCACCTCGGCCAGCTCGTCCGCCACCCCGCCGCGCCCGTCGACGGCTGGCTCCTGATCGACGTCGACGATCTCGGTCTCGGCGTACCGTCCTGGGACCTCGCCCGCCCCGCCGCCTGGTACGCCACCGGTCTGCTGCCGCCCGAGGACTGGGCCCGATTCGTCGACGCCTACCGCGCGGCGCACGGCCCCGCGCTGCCCGCCACCGGTGACCCGTGGCCTGCCCTCGACGTCCCGGCCCGTGCCCTCACGGTCCAGACCGCCGCGCTCGCCATCGCCAAGGCGGCCGAGGCGGGCCGGGCCCTCGACGAGGTCGAGCAGGACCTGATCGCGGCCTGCGACCGAATGGCCGCGCTGGCGCCCGAGTTGGCGCCCGACCTGCCCAAGTAGGCTGCAACGTAGGAAAGCCGGGCACCCGTCCCGGTGAAGCCCTACGTACCGATGAGGAGTTGAGCCGACGATGCAGTGTCCCAAGTGCCGAGCGCCGATGCAGACGTACAACCGCAACGGCGTCCAGATCGAGCAGTGCAGCGGCTGCCGCGGGATATTCCTGGACTACGGCGAGCTGGAGGCGCTGACCCGTCTCGAGTCCCAGTGGGCGCAACAGGCGCCGCCGCCCGCCCCGCCCGCGGCCCCCGCGCCCGGCGGTTACGCGGCCCCGGCCCCCGCCCCGGCTCCGGCGGCCCCCGCCTGGGGCGCCCCGCAGCACGGCCACCCCGGCCATCACGGGCACCATGGCCACTACCGGCACAAGAGCTTCGGCCGGATGCTGTTCTCGTCCTGAGCACGCGTCCTGAGCACACGAAGAAGCCCCGGCCGCGAGGACCGGGGCTTCAAGCCGTGTGGACGATACTGGGATTGAACCAGTGACCTCTTCCGTGTCAGGGAAGCGCTCTCCCGCTGAGCTAATCGTCCTCGGGGTGACGGGACTTCGCCGAACTCGTCGCCGAGGACCGTGGATACTGCGTGCGCGATACTGGGATTGAACCAGTGACCTCTTCCGTGTCAGGGAAGCGCTCTCCCGCTGAGCTAATCGCGCGGGACCCGGAGAGAACCGGGCAGTGGACGATACTGGGATTGAACCAGTGACCTCTTCCGTGTCAGGGAAGCGCTCTCCCGCTGAGCTAATCGTCCTTGGAGGTGGAGACGGGATTTGAACCCGTGTAGACGGCTTTGCAGGCCGTTGCCTCGCCTCTCGGCCACTCCACCAGGAGCTGGGGGTTCGGGAAGATCCCCCACATCCGAGCGGACGACCAGGTTCGAACTGGCGACCTCAACCTTGGCAAGGTTGCGCTCTACCAACTGAGCTACGTCCGCTTGTTCCTCCGGGGCGCTTGGCGCGTCCCGGCGACGTGTTGAACTCTAGCGGATTCCGGGGCAAGCACAAAAACCGATTGCCGCTGCACGCTGCACCGACGGCCGCCCGGGGCAGGTCGACGACGCCCGCCATAGACTCACAGCCGTGCACAGCGCCCCTCCACAGTTCTCCCCGATGGCACGTTTCGGCAGTCTCGTCGCCACCGGACTGCGTGATGTCACCGGCGACCCCGCGGCGCTCGAATCCAGCGGGTTCTGGGCGGTGACCGCGGACTTCGAGGGCCGGGTCGTCTGCGCCCGCTTCGAGGACGTACGAGAAGAGCCGGTGCCCGCCCCCGAGCCCGGGCGCTGGCACGGCCCCGACCCGGATGACTGGTCGACATCGCTCGACCGCGCCGCGTACACGGCCGGAGTGCGCCGGATCAGGGAGCACATCGCGGCCGGTGAGGTCTACCAGGCGAACCTCTGCCGAATCCTTTCCGCGCCGCTGCCGCCCGAGGCCGACCTGGACGCCCTGACCGCTCTCCTGGCCCGCGGCAACCCCGCCCCGTACGCGGGCACGGTGCGGCTGCCCGCACACGGACTGGAGCTCGCCACCGCCTCGCCCGAGCTGTTTCTGCGCCGCGCCGGGCGGACCGTCGAGTCCGGCCCGATCAAGGGCACCGGCCGCACCGAGGCCGACCTGCTCGACAAGGACTACGCCGAGAACGTGATGATCGTGGACCTGGTCCGCAACGACCTCGGCCAGGTCTGCGCCACGGGCTCCGTGACCGTCCCCGACCTCTGCGTCGTCGAGAAGCACCCGGGCCTGGTGCACCTCGTGTCCACCGTGCGCGGCGAGCTCGCCGACGGCGCGGGCTGGCCCGAGCTGCTCGCCGCGACCTTCCCGCCGGGCTCCGTGACCGGAGCGCCCAAGTCCAGCGCCCTGCGCATCATCGGCGACCTGGAGACGGCGCCCCGTGGCCCGTACTGCGGCGGCATAGGCTGGGTCGACGCGGACCGCGGCACCGGCGAGCTGGCCGTAGGCATCCGCACCTTCTGGGCGGACCGCACGGCGGGCGTCCTGCGCTTCGGTACCGGGGCCGGGATCACCTGGGGATCCGACCCCGAGGGGGAGTGGCGCGAGACGGAGCTGAAGGCCGCGCGGCTGCTGGCGGTAACGTCGGGTACGTACGACGAAAGGTGAAACCCGGTGAAGATCTGGCTCAACGGCGGCCTTCAGGACCTCGACACCGCCCGTGTCTCCGTCCTCGACCACGGACTGACCGTGGGCGACGGCATCTTCGAGACCGTCAAGGCCGTACGGGGCCGTCCCTTCGCGCTCACCCGGCACTTGGAGCGCCTTGCCCGCTCGGCCCGTGGCCTGGGCCTGCCCGAGCCGGACGCGGACGAGGTGCGCCGGGCCTGCGCCGAGGTGCTCGACGCCAACCCGTTCGAGCTCGCCCGGCTGCGGATCACGTACACCGGGGGGCTCTCGCCGCTCGGCTCCGACCGGGGCGACCAGGGCCAGACGCTGGTCGTCGCTGTCGGCGAGGTGCGGCGCAGGGCGGACAGCACCACCGTGATCACGGTGCCGTGGACGCGGAACGAGCGCGGTGCCCTCGCGGGCCTGAAGACCACCTCGTACGCCGAGAACGTGGTCGCGCTGGCCCGTGCGCACGAGACCGGGGCCACCGAGGCGCTCTTCGCCAACACCGTCGGGCAGCTCTGCGAGGGCACGGGATCCAACGTCTTCGTCGTGCTTGACGGCGAGATCCACACCCCGCCGGTCGCCTCCGGCTGCCTCGCCGGGATCACGCGCGCGCTGGCCGTCGAGTGGACCGGCGCCCACGAGACCGACCTGCCGCTCGACGTCCTCGACCGCGCCGACGAGGTCTTCCTCACGTCGACCCTGCGCGACATCCAGGCCGTGCACCGGGTCGACGCGCGTGAGCTGCCGGGCGCCCCGGGCCCGGTGACCGCCAAGGCCATGCGCATCTTCGACGAGCGCGCCGCCGCGGACGAGGACCCGCCGACGGTGTAGCCCGCGGGGTGTGTGTCCCGGAAAGGGATGGCGCACGGGCCCGGCAGCGGGGTAGAAACCCGTGATGACCACCACCCTGCGGCCGACCGGGCCCATCCAGGAGGAGACCGGAGGCGTCCGCTCCCGGGCCTACGACGTGTGTGTGAACGGCCGCCCCGTGGGCCGTACGGAGCTCGCCACGCACCCCGTCTTCGGCCACGAGGTCGGCCTGATCCGGGCGCTGCGGATCGACGAGGCGGACCGGCGGCGCGGCCGCGGCACCGTCGCCGCGCTCGCCGCCGAGGAGGTGCTCCGCGGCTGGGGCTGCCGCCGCGTGGAGGCCGCGCTGCCCGCCGCAGCCCCGGAGGCCCTGCGCCTGGCCACCGCCCTCGGGTACGTCGAACGCAACCGCGCCATGTCCAAGCCGCTCACCGGCATGCCCCCGGACCTGCCCGCGGGCAGCGCCGCCCGGCCGCTGACGGAGCGGGAGTTCACTGACTGGCTCGCCGAGTCCAAGACCTCGTACGCGCGCAGCTGGATCGAGCGCGGCGTCCCCGAGGAGCAGGCGTACGCCAAGTCGGAGGCCGACCACACCGCCCTGCTGTCACAGGGCCTGGCCACCCCCGGCGTCCAGCTCAGCGTCCTCATGCACGACGACGTGCCGGTGGGCACGCTGTGGTTGGCCGAACGCGAGGGCCAGGCGTTCGTCTACAACGTCAAGGTGGCCGAGGAACACCGCCGCCACGGCCACGGCCGCACCCTGATGCTCGTAGCCGAACAGCAGGCGACGGCAGCCGGGTTCGGCTTCATCGGCCTGAACGTGTTCGCGGGCAATACTCCGGCTCTGCGCCTGTACGAGTCGCTGGGGTACGCGCCGGTGACGTACCACGTGTACAAGCCACTGTTGTGAGCGCACTGTCGCTGTGAATCAGCCCGTCCGGCGCTTGAGAACGAGCGAGCGCGTTCGGCGCGACAACAGCGGCGCGGGATGCAGCCCCGAACTCAGCCTTCCGCAAGCAGCCGGTCCGCGATCTCCTCGATCCGCTCGCGCAGCCCGTCCTGCGACTTGCCGCCGTCCAGACGCTCGCCGCCGATGACGTACGTGGGCGTGCCCGTGACCCCGATCGCCTTGCCCTCGGCCTGGTCGGCGTCGACGGTCAGAATGTGGCGGCCGTCGATCAGCGCGGTGTCGAACTCCTCGGCGTCCAGGCCGAGTTCGCCCGCCACCTCGACGAGCAGCGGCTCTCCCTTGCTGGCGAGCTCCTTGACCCGGCCGAGCACGGCCTCCACGTACGGCCAGGCCTGCCCCTGCGCGGCGGCTTCCTCGGCGGCCTGGGCGGCGGCGAAGGCGTGCTTGTGCTTCTCCAGCGGGAAGTGGCGAAGCCGCAGCTCGAGCCGGTCGCCGTAACGCTCGCGCAGGGCGCGGATGTCGTCCAGGGCGGTGCGGCAGTCCGGGCACTGCAGCTCGCACCAGATGTCGAGGACGGGGCGGTCGGCGGGGGTGACGGGGGAGGAGTCGCTCATGGCGGCAGTCTTACAGGCCCGCACCGCCGGACCCAACCCCGACCTGGGACGGAGCCCGGCCCTGGGCCCGGCAGGAGTCCGGCCCCGGACCTGGGAGACACCCGCCCCCTAGGACCGACCCTTGGTTCTCCCTGAGGTCGCCCCGGATCGTGGCCACCGCACACCGGGACGGTGCACGATGGAAGGGACGTAACCGCCGAGGCTCCCCGCTGGAGGACCGGATGATTGCCGAGACCGTCTGTTCCGCCCTGTCCGCGGCCGGCCTGGGCATCGCCGCCATCACGGCCTACCGCAAGCGCTTCCTGGCCGCGACGCGCATCGCCGCGTACTCCCTGATCCCGATCGGCCTGGTGATGACGGGCCTGGTCGAGTGGGTCGCGAGCCTGGTCTTCCGGCCCAGCACGTGGGTCGGCTTCGGCCTGCTCGGCCTTGCCTGGGTGCTCTTCATCCTCACCCGGTTCGTGGAGCGCCGCGGTGGCCGCAAGCAGCACGGCACGATATCGGCCGACCGCCCCGAGGCCACCGCGCCGAGCGCCTCGGCCCCGTCCCTGGGCCCGGGTCACAGCACGGCCCCGTCCACCACGACCACGGGGAAGAAGCCCGCCGAGCACGCGGACGACTTCTCGGACATCGAGGCGATCCTGAAGAAGCACGGCATCTGACCCCCGAGGGGCAGCACGGCGCCACCGCGACGCCAACCACGTGGCCGGACCTCGGAAAGAAGCACGGAATCCGGCGAACTCCTTTTTGTTCTGGGCGTGTTGAACGTTCGCGGCGGCGCCGCTGCGCGATCATCGCCCCGCCATGCAGGAAACATCCCGGGGCGAGCCCCCCGCACCAGCCGCGCCCACCGCCGCGCCCACGCCTGCCCCCACACCCGTCCCGGACCCCGAGCGGCGAGGCTGTCTCTTCGCGCTCTCCCAGCCGCCGCTGATGATCTTCCTCGGCGTGATCGGCTGCCTACTGCTCGCCGCCGCCGTGCACGACCTGCTACTCCTGTGAACGCCCCGACCAGGGTCCCGGCACGACCGGGGCCCGCCCGGCGGTTGGGGCCCGCCCGGCCGGGTCCGCCGCTCAGCCTGCCGCTTCCTTGCGCCGTGCCCGGTACGCCGCGACGTGCAGCCGGTTCCCGCACGTACGGCTGTCGCAGTAGCGGCGCGAGCGGTTCCGCGAGAGATCCACGAACGCGTGCCGACAGTCCGGCGCCTCGCACCGCCGCAGCCGCTCCTGCTCCCCGGCGACCACGAAGAACGCCAGGGCCATCCCGCAGTCGGCCGCCAGGTGATCGGCGATCGAGGCGCCGGGCGCGAAGTAGTGCACGTGCCAGTCGTATCCGTCGTGGTCCGTCAGGCGCGGCGTGGTGCCGGCCGCGGCGACGAGGTCGTTGATGAGCCGCGCGGCGGTCTGCGCGTCCGGTGTCGCGAACACCTCGGCGAACCGGTCCCGGAGCCGCCGCACCGCCGCCAGATCGTGCTCCGACAGGACCCCGACGTCGCTGATCTGGTTCCGCCGTACGAACTCTTCGAGTGCCGCCACATCCGCCAGTCCGTCGGCCGAGGCGTCTCTGCCGGAGGCCGACGGCGTGGTGTTCACCAGATCGACCACGGCGTCGAGCGCGCACCGGGTGTCGTGGGTGATCAACACGATTCGCTCCCTGGCCTGAGGGTCGGGCCTGCGCCCGCCGATGCTGGCCGATGCTACCGCTCGCCCCGAAAACACCGACGCCGTCCGCAGCGGGCGAACCCACGGTGGACGGCGTCGGTGACTGCCGGTATGCGGTTGTCCTGGCCCGAGCCGCCTCCCCGAGACGGACGGCTTCGGGCTGCTTGGTGCCAGTACGGCCTCAGCCGGTCAACTCTCCGCGAGGATGTGCGAGAGCTCCGTATCGAGGTCGAAATGGCGGTGCTCGGTGCCCGGCGGCACCGCAGCGTCGGTTCGCTTGAGAAAGGACTCCAGGGCCCGCGCCGGGGCCTCGAGCAGGGCCTCGCCCTCCGGTGAGCTCAGGGCGATGCAGACGACTCCCTGTCCGTGACTGCGGGACGGCCAGACACGGACATCACCGGTACCGGTGGGCCGGTGCAGCCCTTCGGCGAGGAGGTCGCGGGCGAAGACCCACTCGACGGTCTCCTCGGCTCCGGTGTGGAAGGTGGCGTGCACGGCGTAGGGATCGGCCGTGTCATACCGCAGTCCTGCGGGTACAGGCAGTGAGGACTCGCTCGACACAACGAGGCGCAGGTGCAGCTCGCAGCTGACCGTGGTGTTCATAAGCGCCAGGGCCTTTCGCTCAGTGTGCGCTCGGGGATTCGCACGTCGGCGAAATCGACATGCCACCTACGGTGCCGTTGTAAACCCCTCTGAGCGATTTGCGTGGCTTTCGGTCGCTCTTACAGCGGAGTTGCCGTTCGATGCATGCACCCATTCCGGTGAAGCGTTTCTCTCCGGTAATGTCTCCGGGTATGAGTACGGGGAGTGACGACCGCAACGTGGCCGCCACAGTTGTTGAGTCGAGGACCGCATCTGAGGCCGAGCAGGCTGAGCAGGCCGGGCGGGCTGAGGAGTCCGCACAGCCTCAGGAGGCTGCACCGGCTGCACAGATCGGGCAGGCTGAGAACGTGGAGAAGGCCGACGCCGAGCTGGGCTCCAAAGCGCCGGCGTTCATCCAGGCCCGCCGGGCGCTGCATCTGAGCTGGCAGGTCGGCGTCTTCGTCGTCGGGCTCGCTGTGGTGATCGCGGGCATCATCATGCTGCCGTTGCCCGGTCCCGGCTGGGTGGTGATCTTCTGCGGCATGGCGATCTGGGCGACCGAGTTCGTCTGGGCGCAGCTGGTCCTTCGCTGGACCAAGCGGAAGGTGACCGAGGCCGCACAGCGCGCGCTCGACCCGAAGGTGCGGCGACGGAACATCATCCTGACCTCGATCGGCCTGGTGATCGTCGCCGTCCTGCTCGCGATCTACGTGTGGAAGTTCGGCCTCGTGATGCCCTGGAAGATCGAACAGTGAGCCGAGCGGCCACAGCCTCCGGGCCGGGTGCTCGGCCGGTGGTCAAAGGGGCTCCTGAAGTGCGGTAATGTTCTCTCTGCGCCCGGGCGATTAGCTCAGCGGGAGAGCGCTTCGTTCACACCGAAGAGGTCACTGGTTCGAACCCAGTATCGCCCACCGGACCGAGGGTCCGGGAGACATCATCGTCTCCCGGACCCTCGGCGTTTACCGGGTGCGCCGGGGCGCAGACTCGGGGCATGGACTGGTGCCACTACCGCTTCCGCAGCGTCTGGCGGCTGCCCGCCGCGCCCGCCGTCGTGTTCGCGGTGCTCGAGCGGGCCGAGGAGTACCCCCGGTGGTGGCGGCAGGTGCGCGATGTGCGGCCCCTGGACGAGCGCAGCGGTACGGCGCGGTTCCGTTCGCTGTTGCCGTACGACCTGGTGGTGACCACGCGGGAGCGGCGTCGGGATCCGGGGGCCGGGATTCTGGAGATCGAGATGACCGGGGATCTGGAGGGCTGGGCGCGCTGGACGCTCGCCGCGGCGGGCGGTGGCACCCGGGCGCTGTACGAGCAGGAGGTGGAGGTGCGGCGGCCGTTGATGCGTCGGCTGGCCGTGCCCGGGCGGCCGGTCTTTCTGTTCAACCACGCGTTGATGATGGCGTCGGGAGAGCGGGGGTTGCGGCGGCTGTTGCGGGAGACCCGAGTTTGAACGAACGGCCGCTGGACCTGTATGGTTCAACGCGTTCCCGGGCGATTAGCTCAGCGGGAGAGCGCTTCGTTCACACCGAAGAGGTCACTGGTTCGAACCCAGTATCGCCCACTCGTACGAGGGCGACATGTGTCCGCAAAATGCGCGGACCATGTCGCCCTCGTCGTGTTTTGCGAGGCTTCGCCTCGCGTAGCGGGGGCTTCGCCACCCGCACCCCCCATGGTCGGTGGGCGCACGACGTAATGGCCACGACGTGGACGTAGGTGTCACGACGTAAGTGTCAGGCGGCCGCGGGGAGTTCGGGCCGGATCGGCCACGCCGGGTTGACCTCTTCCTCGGTACCCGAGCGCGCGAACCACGCTTGCAGGCCCCGGGCCTGCGCCGCGTGCCACACCGCCTGCCGGGCGTGCAACTCGCCCGGCGACAGCTCCTGGAGGCGGTCCGCGTACCGACGGCCGAGTGCCCGGACCACCTCGAGTGCGGCCCGCGCGTCCGCCGTGGCGTCATGCGCGTCGGCGAGCTCGACACCGTACTCCGCGCACAGGTCGGTGAGCGTGCGGCGGCCCTTGCGGTAGCGGTCGAGGTGCTTGTCGAGGACCCGTGGGTCGAGCACGCAGAGCGGGCGGTGCTCCAGATAGCGGGCGAGCGAGGAGGCGCGGTGGCGGCGTAACTCGCGGTCCAGGAGCGTGAGATCGAACGGGGCGTTCATCACGACAAGGGGTCGGCCCGCCGCGCTCACCTCCGCCAGCTCCCTGGCTATCTCCTCCATCACCGGAGCCGGCCAGCGGCCGTTGAGCTGGAGATGCTCCTCCGTCAGGCCGTGCACTTCCGTCGCCGCGGCCGGCACCGGAACGCCCGGGTGCACCAGCCAACGGGCGCTGCGCGGGCGGGCTCCGGGGGTGTCCTGGACGACCACGGCCGCCGACACGATGCGGTCGGTCTCCACATCCACGCCCGTGGTCTCCGTGTCGAACGCGGCGAGGGGTCCCTCGTACCAGCACGTCATGGTCATCCAACTCCCTGCTCCCGCTTGACAGATGACGTGTGCTCCCCGCCCGAATCCGTGATACCCAGGCTGTTTGGCTCGTACGCCGGGCGGCGACAACACAGGTGACGGGCCTGGGAATTGGGGCGCCGTCGGATTCGTACGTCTCGTTTCCCGGTTATTTCTCGCGGTTGCGTTTCGTGCGTGATTCCGTACGTCATTCCGTACGTCAACGGCCGATCCCGGAAGGCGAGTTCGACATGGCGCTCGCGCGGCCCGGACAGGGTGGGCTGCTGCCCGAGCGGACGGCACCGCCGCGCGGCACCCTCGCCACCACCGCCTGCATGGAGACGCTCCAGGTGGGATATCTGCACGCGGTGGCGGCCGCGTCGGGCTGTTCGCTGTCGCAGCCCTTTCCCGACAACGGCATCGACTGGCACGTCAGCCACAGTTCGCCCGGGCACACGGTGGACGACGAGGTCACCATCAAGGTGCAGCTCAAGTGCACGTATCAGATCGCGCCGAATCCGGCGGGCGACACCTTCTCCTTCACGCTCGACAACGCGCACCTGGAGAAGCTCGCCCGCACCCCCGTCTCGGTGCACAAGATCCTCGTCGTGATGCTCGTGCCACGGGCACGGGACGACTGGCTGCGGGCGAGCCACGACCGGCTCGATCTGCGGCACTGCTGCTACTGGACCAACCTGGCCGGGCACCCCGTGCGGGGCCGGCACAGGACCACGGTGCGTATCCCGACCTCGCGGATCTTCGACGACATCGCGCTCTGCGAGATCATGGCGCGGGTCGGGGCGGGAGGGAGGCCCTGATGCGGCATCCAGGAGGAGATGGCTGGGCCGCAGGCCCTTCGATTGAGGGTGGTGGCGTGCGAGGGGCGGGCGGCTTTCCGGGGCCCCACCCAGGGGAGCCCGGTGTGCCCGGGCCGGATCCGGCGCGCGTCGACCCCGCCGTGTTCGGTGCGCTGCTACGGCGGCACGGCTGGCGGCGGCGCGGCGGCGCGGTCGGCCGCTATGCGCGCTGGACGCCGCCGGGCGGTCCTTCGGCGGCACCGGCCCTGGGCGTCACGAGCCTGCTCGTGCCGGAGAGCCGCGCCTTCCCCGACAGCGACGACCTGCTCGGCGAGGCGCTGCTCGCCCTCGCCCGCAGCGCCGCACCGTCCGCCCGGGCCGTCCTGGTCGGGCTCGCCGTGCCCAGCGACGAACTGTCCTGGACCCGCGATGTGCCGGAGGGACCGGCGGGCACGACCGCCTGGACGGACACCGAGCAGCTGCGGTCCGCGGCCCGGCATCTGCTGCTCGCGGGCGCGCTCGCGGTGCGGGCCCGGGCCGGGTACTACGGGGCGCGGCACCGGCGGCCCGCCGCCCAGTCCCTGGAGCGGGTGCTCGTGGGTCCCTCCTCGGGCGGGCGGCGGCTGACCGCCTTCGTGCCCGTGGACCCCGGCCGCCCCTTGGCCGTACGGCTCTACCACGCGCTGTACGCCGCCCGGGAGGCCGTCGACTACCAGCGGGCCACCGGCGGCATGGAGGCCTTCGACACCGCGATCGAGGCGGGCGTCAGCCACGAGCTGACCGAGGCCTTGGCCGCCCTGGTGCAGGGCTCCGAGGGCGCCCGGATCACCGTCGGCTGGGCGCCCGCCGCGGGGGTGCCCGAGGGGTGCGAGGCGCGGCCCGAACCGGTCGAGTTCTCGCCCGGGGACTTACCGGTGCTGCGCGAGGCGGGCGCCCGCTACTTACGCGCGGAGCCGTCGGTGCCGGTACGGGTCACCGGCACCGTGGTGCGGATGCGCAGGTCGGGGCCGCGGGGGCCGGGCACGGTGCGGCTGAGGGTGCTCGCCGGGGCGGACGTGCCGCAGGTCCGGGTCGGCCTCGACGAGGAGGCGTACCGGATCGCGGGCCATGCCCATCTCGTGGGGATGCCGGTACGGGTGCAGGGCCGCCTGGAGAGCCGGAGCGGGTTCCGGCGCCTGACCGGGGCGTCGGAGGTGGTGCCGGTGCGCCTTGACGAGGCGGAGCGGGACCGGATGCTGAAGTCCCTCCAGGAGAACCTCGACTTCTTCGAGGAGGCGTGCCAGGGGGACGACTACGGGGGCGGAAAATAAAGCCCGTCCGGCGATTGAGGACGAGCCCGCAGGGCGATCTGCGGCGCCCCCTCCGACGGCCACACAGCTCCTTCCGACGGCCACACAGCGCCTTCCGTAAGGCCGCGCACGTAACCGTTTAGCGCTCCGTGCGTCCCGCTCGGTACGATTCACTGCGCGCGGCCGTCCGCCCGCGCAATCCCCTTCAGAGCAGGAGAGACCGGTGTCTGATGTCCGTGTGATCATCCAACGCGATTCCGAGCGGGAAGAGCGCGTGGTGACGACGGGCACTACGGCCGCCGAGCTCTTCGCCGGTGACCGCACCGTTGTCGCCGCGCGCGTCGCGTACGAGCTGAAGGACCTCGCGTACGCGGTGCAGGACGGCGAGATCGTCGAGCCGGTGGAGATCTCCTCCCAGGACGGGCTCAACATCCTGCGGCACTCCACCGCGCACGTCATGGCGCAGGCCGTGCAGGAGCTCTACCCCGAGGCCAAGCTCGGCATCGGCCCGCCCGTCAAGGACGGCTTCTACTACGACTTCGACGTTGCCGAGCCGTTCACGCCCGAGGACCTCAAGCGCATCGAGAAGAAGATGCAGGAGATCCAGAAGCGCGGCCAGAAGTTCGCGCGCCGGGTCACCACCGACGAGGCCGCTCGTGAAGAGCTGGCCGACGAGCCGTACAAGCTGGAGCTCATCGGCCTCAAGGGCAACGCGGGCGAGGCCGCCGAGGGCGCCGACGCCGAGGTCGGCTCCGGCGAGCTGACGATCTACGACAACCTCGACCCGAAGACCGGCGAGCTGTGCTGGAAGGACCTCTGCCGCGGTCCGCACCTGCCCACCACCCGGAACATCCCGGCGTTCAAGCTGATGCGCTCCGGCGGCGCCTACTGGCGCGGCAGCGAGAAGAACCCGATGCTCCAGCGCATCTACGGCACCGCCTGGCCGTCCAAGGACGAGCTGAAGGCGCACCTGGAGTTCCTCGCCGAGGCCGAGAAGCGCGACCACCGCAGGCTCGGCAGCGAGCTCGACCTGTTCTCCATCCCGGAGCAGATCGGCTCCGGCCTCGCCGTCTTCCACCCCAAGGGCGGCATCGTGCGCCGCGTGATGGAGGACTACTCGCGCCGCCGGCACGAGGAAGAGGGCTACGAGTTCGTCTACACCCCGCACGCGACGAAGGGGAAGCTCTTCGAGACCTCGGGGCACCTGGACTGGTACGCCGACGGCATGTACCCGCCCATGCAGCTCGACGAGGGCGTGGACTACTACCTCAAGCCCATGAACTGCCCGATGCACAACCTGATCTTCGATGCGCGCGGCCGGTCGTACCGTGAACTGCCGCTGCGCTTCTTCGAGTTCGGGACCGTGTACCGGTACGAGAAGTCGGGCGTCGTGCACGGCCTGACCCGGGCCCGCGGCTTCACCCAGGACGACGCGCACATCTACTGCACCCGCGAGCAGATGGCGGACGAGCTCGACACGACGCTCACGTTCGTCCTCAACCTGCTGCGCGACTACGGCCTGACCGACTTCTATCTGGAGCTGTCCACCAAGGACCCGGAGAAGTTCGTCGGCTCGGACGAGGCCTGGGAAGAGGCCACCGAGACGCTGCGCCAGGTCGCCGAGAAGCAGGGCCTGCCGCTGGTCCCGGACCCGGGCGGCGCCGCGTTCTACGGCCCGAAGATCTCCGTACAGGCGAAGGACGCCATCGGCCGGACCTGGCAGATGTCGACCATCCAGCTCGACTTCAACCTGCCGGAGCGCTTCAACCTGGAGTACACCGGCCCGGACGGCAGCAAGCAGCGCCCGGTCATGATCCACCGGGCCCTGTTCGGCTCCATCGAGCGGTTCTTCGCGGTGCTTCTGGAGCACTACGCGGGGGCGTTCCCGGCGTGGCTGGCCCCGGTGCAGGCCGTCGGCATTCCGATCGGGGACGCGCACGTGCCGTACCTGGAGGACTTCGCCAAGCAGGCCAAGGCCGCCGGGCTGCGGGTCGAGGTCGACTCGTCCTCGGACCGCATGCAGAAGAAGATCCGTAACGCCCAGAAGGCCAAGGTGCCGTTCATGGTCATCGCGGGCGACGAGGACATGGCCAACGGCGCCGTCTCCTTCCGCTACCGGGACGGCTCGCAGGAGAACGGCATCCCGGTCGAGGACGCCATTGCGAAGATCGCGAAGGTCGTGGAGGAGCGCTCTCAGGTCTGAGTCCGGTCAGGACGTGAGGCCGCGGCCCCGGAGCGTTGCCCGCGCTCCGGGGCCGCGGCACGCCCCGTACGGGCGAAGCCATATGCTGCGAGCATGACGAGTGAGCCGGAGCAGCAGAACGGGGTGGGGACGCAGGACGCGTTCCAGCGACTGTGGACGCCCCACCGGATGGCGTACATCCAGGGCGAGAACAAGCCGACCGGCCCGGGGGCCGGGGACGGCTGCCCCTTCTGCTCCATCCCCGAGATGTCCGATGAGGACGGCCTGGTCGTGGCGCGCGGCCAGCAGGTGTACGCGGTGCTCAATCTGTATCCGTACAACGGCGGGCACCTGATGGTCGTGCCCTACCGTCATGTCGCCGACTACACCGAGCTGACCCCGGCGGAGACCGTCGAGCTGGGTGAGTTCACCAAGCAGGCGATGGTCGCGCTGCGCACCGCCTCCGGGGCGCATGGCTTCAACATCGGCATGAACCAGGGGACCGTGGCCGGTGCGGGCATCGCGGCGCACCTGCACCAGCACATCGTGCCGCGCTGGGGCGGCGACACCAACTTCATGCCGGTCGTCGGGCACACCAAGGTGCTGCCCCAACTCCTCGGCGACACCCGCAAGATGCTCGCGGACGTCTGGCCGACGGGCTGAGCGGACGCACGGGGCTGGGGCGTCTTAAGGATCACGATCCGTACCGTCGGCTGGGTTGCCGTCTTCTGGGGGCTGCGCCCCCAGACCCCCGCTATCGGCCAGGGGGGTACCTCCCTGCTCGAGCGAAGCCGAGAGCTTGGGGGAGGCCTCGTCCTCAAACGCCGGACGGGCTGTGTTGTTGCCCCGTTACGCGTCGAACACGTCCGCCTTCCTCGGCGTCGCGTCCTGGACCATGTTGCTGAGGAAGAGCGAGCGGTTGCCGAAGCGCTCGGTGTCCACGCCGTTCTCCTCGAGCACCTTCATCGCCGAGCTGTGCACCACGCGCAGCACCGGCGGGGCCGCGCGCACCGCGTCGTCCGTCATGAAGCGGTGCCGCCAGGGCTTGTCGGCCCAGGCGTGCCGCAGCCCGAACGGCTCGGGCAGCACGAGCTTGCCGCCGAGGAAGTCCAGGACCGGCGGGAACCAGGTGAACGGGGCGCGCGCGGCGAGCCGCACCACCTCGGACGGCTCCACCAGAGGCTGCTTGATCTCCTTTGTCTCCCAGAACCTGATGGTCTTGGAGACCTCCTTGACCTTCTTCTTGGGCTTGGTCGTGAACAGCGGGTGCACCGGGCCCAGGGCGTGGCCGGTGACCTCGATCCGCAGCGTCTGGTGCAGCACGGTGACCGTGATCAGCATGGTGATCACCAACTGGCCGTCCCAGAGCGGGAACTGCACGCCCAGATAGTGCCGGTCGCCGCTGCCGAACTGCTGCTCGTTGCAGATCCGCTGTATCTCGTGGCCGCGGACCTGGTACGCCTCCACGTCGGTGCCGCCGGGCCGGGCGACCTCCCCGGCGTTCTCCCCGACCGGGGAGACGATCCAGTGGCGTATGGAGGGCTTGGGGAAGCCGCCGGTGTGCAGCGGGCCGCGCTCCAGGAGCTTGAGCTGGTCGTGCACCGCCTTGATGACGTCCCAGCTGCGGAACGGGTGGATCTCCGGGAAGCCGTCGCGCGGGGTGAGCTCCTCGGCGAGCTGCCAGCTGCCCCAGCGGGTGCCCATGCCGAGTATTCCCTTGGGGCCCGCGTAGAAGACGGAGTTGGACTGCTGCTCGGCGGTGAGCCGGGCCAGGCTCTGCCGGAGCCGCTCGGCCGCGCTCTCGTTCGGGCTGGTCGGCACCGCCTCGGGGATCTTGGCGCCGATGCCGCCGCCCGAGAGCAGGCTCTCCCAGCGGGCCCGCAGGTCCACGGCCGTACGCTCGGCGATCTGCTTGGCGAGCACCCACCCGATGACGGGCGCGACGACCGCCGCCCTTATGTAGAGGCCGAGCAGCCCGCCGACCGGCATGGTGATCAGGAAGAACAGACCCACGCCGCAGGCCGCGACGAGGATCGCGGTGCCGAGGGCGCCGCCGTTCTTCTGGTTCGCGAGGGTCTTCTTGGCCTGGAAGATCAGCAGCCAGGCGAGCAGACCGGGCAGGAACAGCACCCCGAACAGGACGGTCACCGCGGTGAGTCGGGTGTCCCGCTCCTTGCGGATCCGGGTCGCGGCGAGGCAGTGCTCGACGACGGACTGCGGCTCGATGCCGAAGGACTGGATGAGCGGTGGGCGGGCGCCGCCGAGCATCCGCACCTGCACGGCGCGCGCGAAGGCCTCGCCGAGGTTGGGCTTGAACAGCGACAACTTGCCCTGTTTCACCTCGGATTTGTGCCACTCGCTGTTGGCCTTGAGTATCTCGTCGATCTCGCTGTCCCGGTACGCGGCCGAGGCCAGGGCATGCGTCGCCGCCGTCTCGCCCGCGGCGCCCGAGAGCGGCACCTGTGCTCCCGGGCTGAAATCGAAGGACGTATCGATATCGTTCGCCACTGCCGCCCCCATCGCCGCAACGCCGCTGCTGCGGACCTTCCCGACTTCCTTACCCCGCACACCAGTTGACCGACACCGGCGGGCAGATCATCAATGTATCCGGGGGCACTGACATCCGTCAGCGCGCGGCCGAGGCGGATGGCCGGATGCCGCCCGCTCGTGGTGCCCATGACGGGCGGCATCCGGCCCAACTCCACTCAGCGATAGGCGAGTTGGGCCGGGCGTGCGCTCCCTGCTCCGGCTATGCGCCGTTCTCCGCCTCCTGCCGGATCTTGGCCGCGACCTGCGCGGGCATCGGCTCGTGACGCGCGTACGAGCGGCTGAAGCGCCCGGTGCCGTGCGAGAGGGACCTGAGGTCGACCGCGTACCGGCCGATCTCGATCTCCGGCACCTCGGCGCGCACCAGCGTGCGCCCGCCGGGCGACTGTTCGGTGCCGATCACGCGGCCGCGCCGCCCCGACAGGTCGCTCATCACGGAGCCCACATAGTCGTCGCCGACCAGGACCTGAACCTCGGCGACGGGTTCGAGCAGCTGCACCGAGGCCTGTGCGGCCGCTTCGCGCAGCGCGAGGGCGCCCGCCGTCTGGAAGGCCGCGTCCGAGGAGTCGACGGAGTGGGCCTTGCCGTCGACGAGGGTGACCCGCACGTCGACGAGCGGGTTGCCGGTGGCGACCCCGCGCGCCGCCTGCGCGCGCACGCCCTTCTCGACGGAGGGGATGAACTGCCGCGGCACGGCGCCGCCGACGACCTTGTCCACGAACTCGATGCCGGAGCCGCCGGGCAGCGGCTCCACCTCGATGTCGCAGATCGCGTACTGGCCGTGCCCCCCGGACTGCTTCACATGCCGGCCGCGCGCCGTGGCCTTCCCCGCGAAGGTCTCCCGAAGGGAGACCTTGTACGGTACGACGTCCACCTGCACGCCGTACCGGCTGCGCAGCCGCTCCAGGGCGACGTCGGCGTGGGCCTCGCCCAGGCACCACAGAACCACCTGGTGGGTGTCCTGGTTCTGCTCGAGGCGCATCGTCGGGTCCTCGGCGACCAGGCGGGACAGGCCCGTCGAGAGCTTGTCCTCGTCCGGCTTGCTGTGCGCCTTGATGGCCAGCGGAAGCAGCGGGTCCGGCATGCTCCAGGGCTCCATGAGGAGCGGGTTGTCCTTGGCCGACAAGGTGTCGCCGGTCTCGGCGCGGCTCAGCTTGGCGACGCAGGCGAGGTCGCCCGCGATGCAGTGTGTAAGCGTGCGCTGCTGCTTGCCGAACGGCGAGGAGAGGGCGCCGACCTTCTCGTCCTCGTCGTGGTCCTCGTGGCCACGGTCCGCGAGCCCGTGCCCGGAGACATGCACGGTGGAGTCGAGGCGCAGCGTGCCGGAGAAGACCCGGACCAGCGAGAGCCGTCCTACGTACGGGTCGGACGAGGTCTTCACCACCTCGGCGAGGAGCGGCCCCGACGGGTCGCAGGACGCCGCGGGCCGCTCCTTGCCCTGGGGCGTGGTGACGGCGGGCACCGGTCGTTCGAGCGGGGTCGGGAAGCCGCCGGTGATCAGTTCGAGCAGCTCGACCGTGCCGAGGCCCTGCCGGGCGCCGTTCGCGGCGGGCGCGGCGGCGAGCACGGGGTGGAAGGTGCCGCGTGCGACGGCCCGTTCCAGGTCGTCCACGAGCGTCTTGATGTCGATCTCCTCGCCGCCGAGATAGCGGTCCATGAGGGTCTCGTCCTCGCTCTCCGCGATGATCCCCTCGATCAGCCGGTTGCGGGCCTCCTCGATCCGCGGGAGCTGCTCGTCGTCCGGCTGGGACTCGGCGCGTTCGCCGGACGCGTAGCCGAAGACCCGCTGGGAGAGCAGCCCGAGCAGGCCGGTGACCGGAGCGTGGCCGTCCGCGGCGGGCTCGCCGTGCAGCGGCAGATACAGCGGCAGTACGGCGTCGGGGTCGTCGCCACCGAACGCCTGCGCGCAGGCGTCGGTCATCGCGAAGAAATCCGCGCGCGCTGCCTCCAGGTGGGTGACGACGATGGCCCGCGGCATGCCCACGGCCGCGCACTCGTCCCACACCATGCGGGTCGCCCCGTTGATGCCTTCGGTGCCCTCGGCCGCCGAGACAACGAAAAGGGCCGCGTCCGCCGCTCGCAGACCGGCCCTCAACTCCCCGACGAAATCGGCGTATCCGGGGGTGTCCAGGAGATTGATCTTGATGCCGTTCCATTCGAGCGGCACCAGGGAGAGCTGCACCGAGCGCTGCTGCCGGTGCTCGATCTCGTCGAAGTCGGAGACGGTGCCGCCGTCCTCCACGCGGCCCGCCCTCTTCACCGCCCCCGCGGTCAGGGCGAGGGCCTCCACCAGCGTCGTTTTACCCGATCCGGAGTGGCCGACCAGCACCACATTCCGTACGGAGGCGGGGTGGTCGGCCGTCGCTGCCCTGCCGGCGGCTCCGGTATGTGCGCCTGCCTTGTCGCCCATGACTTGCCTCCCGATGTCCTTGCAAGGTGAGGGGAGTGGGCGCGGACACGCGAGAACCGCGTGCTGGCGGCTCCGGCGACGCCCGCGGTGATTCGAGCTTTGCACTCGCGTCACGGTGCGTCCATACGTCGTACGCGATCGCACCCGGCCGGGTAGCCGCGGGCAGATCCACGAAGACCGGGCAGACGGCCCTGGCCCCTGACGCGGTGCGGCGCGGGGCTGCGCGACTACGATGGGCCCGCCGGTGGCCAGCAGGGGCCGCACGGCGCTCCGACCCTCGGGAAGGCCATGCTGAACAAGTACGCGCGTGCGTTCTTCACGCGTGTTCTCACACCGTTCGCCACGTTTCTGCTCCGCAGGGGGGTGAGCCCGGACGCGGTGACCCTTATCGGTACGGCCGGGGTCGTGGCCGGTGCGCTGGTCTTCTTCCCCAGGGGCGAGTTCTTCTGGGGCACGATCGTCATCACGCTGTTCGTCTTCTCGGATCTCGTCGACGGCAACATGGCCCGACAGGCGGGCGTCTCCAGCCGCTGGGGCGCCTTCCTGGACTCCACGCTCGACCGGGTGGCGGACGGAGCGATCTTCGGCGGCTTCGCGCTCTGGTACGCGGGCAAGGGCGACGACAACGTGCTGTGCGCGGTCTCGATCTTCTGTCTGGCCAGCGGTCAGGTGGTGTCGTACACCAAGGCCAGGGGCGAGTCGATCGGCCTGCCGGTCGCGGTCAACGGCCTGGTCGAGCGGGCCGAGCGCCTGGTGATCTCGCTGGTGGCGGCGGGCTTCGCGGGCCTGCACAAGTTCGGCGTCCCGGGCATCGACGTGCTGCTGCCCATCGCCCTGTGGATCGTTGCCGTCGGCAGCCTGGTGACCCTGGCACAGCGCGTGGTCACGGTGCGCAAGGAGGCGGCCGAGGCCGATGCGGCCCCCGACTCCGAGAACACGCAGGACGAGGCGCAGGATGGCAGTACACAGGGGGGCGCGCAGGGCGACGCGCACGGAACGTCTCAGGGGAGCGGGGCCACGTCATGAGCAGGACCACCGAGAAGCTCACGGACACGCTGTACGGCGCCGCCTGGGCCGGGGTCAAGAAGCTCCCGGAGCCGGTGGCCGTACGCATGGGCCGCACCATCGCCGACCTCGCCTGGAAGCGGCGGGGCAAGGGCATACAGCGTCTTGAGGCCAACTACGCGCGCGTGGTGGGGGACGCCACCCCCGAGCGCCTGGCCGAACTGTCCAGGGCGGGCATGCGCTCGTACCTGCGCTACTGGATGGAGTCCTTCCGGCTGCCCGCCTGGAGTGAGGACCGCATCAAGAACGGCTTCGCGCCCAAGGACGTGCACTACCTCACCGACGGTCTCGCCTCCGACAAGGGCGTCATCCTCGCGCTGCCGCACCTGGCCAACTGGGATGTCGCGGGCGCCTGGGTCACCACGAAGCTGGAGACCCCGTTCACCACCGTGCAGGAGCGGCTCAAGCCCGAGTCCCTGTACGACCGGTTCGTGGCCTACCGGAGCAGCCTCGGCATGGAGGTCCTGCCGCACACCGGCGGCACCGCCTTCGGCACCCTGGCCCGCAGGCTCCGCGCCGGTGGCCTGGTCTGCCTGGTCGCGGACCGCGACCTGTCGGCCTCCGGGGTCGAGGTGAAGTTCTTCGGCGAGACCGCGAGCATGCCCGCCGGGCCCGCCATCCTCGCCCAGCAGACCGGTGCGCTGCTCCTGCCGGTCACGCTCTGGTACGACGACTCGCCGGTTCTGCAGGGCCGGGTGCATCCGCCGATCGACGTTCCCGAGACAGGTACCCGGGCCGAGAAGACGTCTGTCATGACACAGGCGCTGGCCGATGCCTTCGCCACCGGGATCGCCGACCATCCGGAGGACTGGCACATGCTCCAGCGCTTGTGGCTCGCCGACCTCGACCCCGCCAAGGCCCCGCATGCGGAGCGCCCTGCGCCGGGTGAGGAGCGGCCGTGAGGATCGGCATCGTCTGCCCGTACTCCTGGGACGTGCCGGGCGGCGTCCAGTTCCACATCCGCGACCTCGCCGAGCACCTGATCCGCTGGGGGCACGAGGTCTCCGTACTCGCGCCCGCGGACGACGACACTCCGCTGCCGCCGTACGTCGTGTCGGCCGGGCGGGCCGTTCCGGTGCCGTACAACGGCTCGGTGGCGCGCCTGAACTTCGGGTTCCTGTCGGCCGCGCGGGTGCGCCGCTGGCTGCACGACGGCACCTTCGACGTGATCCATATCCACGAACCGGCCTCGCCCTCGCTCGGGCTGCTCAGCTGCTGGGCGGCGCAGGGCCCGATCGTCGCCACGTTCCACACCTCGAACCCGCGCTCCCGGGCGATGATCGCCGCGTATCCGATCCTCCAGCCCGCCCTGGAGAAGATCAGCGCGCGCATCGCGGTCAGCGAGTACGCCCGCCGCACCCTGGTCGAGCACCTCGGCGGGGACGCCGTGGTGATCCCCAACGGCGTCGACGTCGACTTCTTCGCCAAGGCGGAGCCCCGGCCCGAGTGGCAGTCGCCCGAGGCCCGCGCCGCGGACGGCGCCGTCGACGCCCCTGGAGACGGGCTGTCCGGTCCGCAGGGCGCCACCATCGGCTTCATCGGCCGCATCGACGAGCCCCGCAAGGGCCTGCCCGTCCTGATGAAGGCCCTGCCGAAGATCCTCGCCGAGCGCCCGGACACCCGCCTCCTGGTGGCGGGCCGCGGCGACGAGCGGGAGGCGGTGGCGTCGCTGCCGACCGAGATGCGGTCCCGCGTGGAGTTCCTCGGCATGGTCAGCGACGAGGACAAGGCGCGCCTGCTGCGCAGCGTCGACGTGTACGTGGCGCCCAACACCGGCGGCGAGAGCTTCGGCATCATCCTCGTCGAGGCGATGTCGGCGGGCGCCCCCGTACTCGCCTCCGACCTGGACGCCTTCACACAGGTCCTGGACCAGGGCGCGGCGGGCGAGCTGTTCGCCAACGAGGACGCGGACGCCCTCGCCGACGCGGCGGTCCGCCTCCTCGCCGACCCCGGGCGCCGCGCCGAGCTGCGCGAACGCGGCAGCTCCCACGTACGCCGCTTCGACTGGTCGACGGTGGGCGCCGACATCCTCTCCGTGTACGAGACCGTGACGGACGGCGCCGCGGCGGTGGCGGCGGACGAGCGCACGGGGTTGCGGGCGCGGCTGCGGTTGGCGCGGGACTGAGACGGCGCCTTCAGGGCGGGACTGAGACGGTGTCGGCCACCAGGGGCTGACGTAGCCGGTCGGGCCGCACGCGCCCGGCTGTAGCCTTACCGGCCGTGACCTCCACTTTGATCTGGATCGCGGTCGCCCTGTTCGCGATCGGCCTGTACCTGAGCTGGACCGCGGGGCGCCTGGACCGACTGCACGCGCGCATCGACGCCGCCCGCGCCGCGCTCGACGCCCAGCTGCTCCGCAGGGCCTCGGTCGCCCAGGAGCTGGCCACCTCCGGTGTGCTCGATCCGGCCGCGTCGATCGTGCTCTACGAGGCGGCGCACGCCGCGAGGCAGGCCGAGGAGGAGCATCGCGAGGTCGCCGAGAGCGAGCTCAGCCAGGCGCTGCGCGCGGTGTTCGCCGAGCCCGCGCAGGTCGAGGCGGTACGCGAGGCGCCCGGCGGTGAGGAGGCCGCGGGCGAGCTGGCACAGGCCGTGCGCCGGGTGCCGATGGCCCGGCGGTTCCACAACGACTCGGTACGCGCGGCCCGGGCGCTGCGCCGGCACCGCAAGGTGCGGTGGTTCCGGCTCGCCGGGCACGCGCCGTTCCCGATGGCCTTCGAGATGGACGACGAGCCGCCCGTAGCCCTGGCCGAGCGCGCGACGACGTAAGACTTCAGGCCGACAGACTTCAAACCGACGGAGAGAGACCTCAAGCCGACGGGGAGTCGAAAACGATCCACCGGCCACACATTGGCCCTTGTTGTGGCCCGGTCCGCCGATATTTGCTCTGCGGGCAACATGTTCTCCTTCCCTCCAGTGAGGTCATCCGTGTCCAGCACGCTCTCCACCAGCACCCCTCAGGCCGAAACCCCGGCGACCGGCACCGCCCGCGTGAAGCGCGGCATGGCCGAGCAGCTCAAGGGCGGCGTGATCATGGACGTCGTGACGCCCGAGGAGGCGAAGATCGCCGAAGACGCGGGCGCGGTCGCGGTCATGGCCCTGGAGCGGGTCCCGGCCGATATCCGCAAGGACGGCGGCGTGGCCCGGATGTCCGACCCGGAGATGATCGACGGCATCATCAACGCCGTGTCCATCCCGGTCATGGCCAAGTCCCGCATCGGCCACTTCGTGGAGGCGCAGGTCCTGCAGTCCCTCGGCGTCGACTACATCGACGAGTCCGAGGTCCTCACCCCGGCCGACGAGGTCAACCACTCCGACAAGTGGGCCTTCACCACCCCGTTCGTCTGCGGCGCCACCAACCTGGGCGAGGCCCTGCGCCGTATCGCCGAGGGCGCGGCCATGATCCGCTCGAAGGGCGAGGCGGGCACCGGCAACGTCGTCGAGGCCGTCCGCCACATGCGCCAGATCAAGAACGAGATCGCCAAGCTGCGCGGCTACGACAACAACGAGCTGTACGCCGCGGCCAAGGAGCTGCGCGCCCCGTACGAGCTGGTCAAGGAGGTCGCCGAGCTCGGCAAGCTGCCGGTCGTGCTGTTCTCCGCCGGCGGCGTGGCGACCCCGGCCGACGCCGCTCTGATGCGCCAGCTCGGCGCCGAGGGCGTCTTCGTCGGCTCCGGCATCTTCAAGTCCGGCGACCCGGCCAAGCGTGCCGCGGCCATCGTGAAGGCCACCACCTTCTACGACGACCCCAAGATCATCGCGGACGCGTCCCGCAACCTCGGCGAGGCCATGGTCGGCATCAACTGCGACACCCTGCCCGAGTCCGAGCGCTACGCCACCCGCGGCTGGTAAGCGCACCGATGGCAGCCACTTCAGAAGCCCCGGTGATCGGCGTCCTGGCCCTCCAGGGTGACGTACGGGAGCACCTGGTCGCCCTGGCCGCGGCGGACGCCGTGGCCAGGCCGGTCCGGCGCCCCGAGGAGCTCGCCGAGATCGACGGGCTCGTCATACCCGGCGGCGAATCCACCACCATCTCCAAGCTGGCCGAGCTGTTCGGCCTGATGGAGCCGGTGCGCGAGCGCATCCGCGCCGGGCTGCCGGTCTACGGCACCTGCGCCGGCCTGATCATGCTCGCCGACAAGATCCTCGACCCGCGCTCGGGGCAGGAGACCTTCGGCGGCATCGACATGATCGTGCGCCGTAACGCCTTCGGGCGGCAGAACGAGTCGTTCGAGGCCGCCGTCGAGGTGGCCGGTGTCGGCCCGGTCGAGGGCGTCTTCATCCGCGCGCCCTGGGTCGAGTCCGTGGGCGCCACCGCCGAGGTGCTGGCCGAGCACGAGGGGCACATCGTCGCGGTGCGCCAGGGCAACGCCCTCGCCACCTCGTTCCACCCGGAACTCACCGGCGACCACCGGATGCACGCCCTGTTCGTGGAGATGGTCAGGGAGAATCACCGGGTCGGGTCCCGGTAGGATCTCTGTCGTTCGTACAGAGATTGGTTACGCGAAGGAGACAGGCAGATGTCCGGCCACTCTAAATGGGCCACGACGAAGCACAAGAAGGCCGTGATCGATGCCAAGCGCGGCAAGCTCTTCGCGAAGCTGATCAAGAACATCGAGGTCGCTGCGCGCATGGGCGGCGTGGACCTCGATGGCAACCCGACGCTTTACGACGCCGTGCAGAAGGCGAAGAAGCAGTCGGTTCCGAACAAGAACATCGACTCCGCGATCAAGCGCGGTGGCGGTCTCGAGGCGGGCGGCGCCGAGTACGAGACGATCATGTACGAGGGCTACGGCCCGAACGGCGTGGCCGTCTACATCGAGTGCCTCACCGACAACCGCAACCGCGCGGCCTCCGACGTCCGCGTGGCGATGACGCGCAACGGCGGCTCGATGGCCGACCCGGGCTCGGTGTCGTACCTCTTCAACCGCAAGGGCGTCGTCATCGTGAACAAGGGCGAGCTCACCGAGGACGACGTCCTCGGCGCCGTCCTGGACGCGGGTGCCGAGGAAGTCAACGACCTGGGCGAGAAGTTCGAGGTCGTCAGCGAGGCCACCGACCTGGTCGCGGTCCGCACCGCGCTCCAGGAGGCCGGCATCGACTACGACTCGGCCGAGGCCAACTTCCTGCCCACCATGCAGGTCGAGCTGGACGAGGAGGGCGCGCGGAAGATGTTCAAGCTCATCGACGCCCTCGAGGACAGCGACGACGTGCAGAACGTCTTCGCGAACTTCGACGTCTCGGACGAGGTCATGGAGAAGGTCGACGCCTGAGCGACGTCCGACGCCTGACGGCGCTCGAACTCGGCGTAGGTGCAAGGGCCGATGGGGACACACACCCCGTCGGCCCTTTGCTTCGTCGCCGGTTGTCAGTGGCGGCGGATAGCCTGACGGGGAAACGAAAGATCGCCACCGGGGACCACAACCATCAATTGAGGCACCACGACGGTGGCAGGTCCGCGAGAGCGGCGGCGGTTTAGCCGCAAAGAGGGGAAGGGGGGTGCCGGGGGTGCGTGTACTGGGTGTGGACCCGGGCCTGACCCGCTGCGGCGTCGGCGTGGTCGAAGGTGTCGCGGGGCGGCCGCTCGCCATGCGCGGCGTCGGCGTCGTCCGTACGCCCGCCGACGCCGAGTTGGGGGAGCGCCTCGTCGCCATCGAGCAGGGCATAGAGCAGTGGCTGGACGAGCACAAGCCTGAATTCATGGCCGTGGAGCGGGTGTTCAGCCAGCACAACGTACGGACGGTGATGGGCACCGCCCAGGCCAGCGCCGTCGCCACGCTCTGCGCCGCCCGCCGCGGCATCCCCGTCGCACTGCACACCCCCAGCGAGGTCAAGGCCGCGGTCACCGGCAGCGGCCGCGCCGACAAGGCCCAGGTCGGCGCCATGGTGACCCGGCTGCTCCGGCTCGCGGCGCCGCCCAAACCGGCCGACGCCGCCGACGCCCTCGCGCTCGCCATCTGCCACATCTGGCGCGCCCCCGCGCAGCACCGACTGCAGCGGGCGGTCGCGCAGAACCGACTCCAGCAGGCCGTCGCCCAGAGCCGCCGCCAGCAGGCGGCCCCGCACGCACCGAAAGGCCGTACGTCATGATCGCCTTCGTCAGTGGCCCGGTCGCCGCCCTCGGCCCCGACACCGCGGTGGTCGAGGTCGGCGGCATCGGCATGGCCGTCCAGTGCACCCCGGACACGATCTCCGGCCTCCGGATCGGCAGGGAGACCAAGCTCGCCACGTCCCTGGTCGTACGCGAGGACTCGCTCACCCTCTACGGCTTCGCCGACGACGACGAGCGGCAGACCTTCGAGCTGCTCCAGACCGCCAGCGGCGTCGGCCCCCGGCTCGCCCAGGCCATGCTCGCCGTGCACTCCCCGGACGCCCTGCGCCGCGCGGTCGCGACCGGCGACGAGAAGGCGCTCACGGCCGTGCCCGGCATCGGCAAGAAGGGCGCCCAGAAGCTGCTCCTTGAGTTGAAGGACCGGCTCGGCGAGCCCCTGGGCACCAGCGGCCCCGCCGTCGGCACCGCGGTCACCCCCGGCTGGCGCGACCAGCTGCACGCCGCCCTGATCGGCCTCGGGTACGCAACCCGCGAGGCCGACGAGGCGGTCGCTGCGGTCACCCCGCAGGCCGAGGCCGCCGACGGCACCCCGCAGGTCGGCGCGCTCCTCAAGGCCGCCCTGCGCACGCTCAACCGGACCCGCTGACCAGCGGCCCGACCCGCGGCCGAGCGAGCCCGGCACCGTAGGCAACGACCGTACGAACCGCACCGTACGAACCGCACAGCAAGCACCGAACCGCGCAGCACCCACCACACAACAAGCGCAGCACCCACCACACAACAAGCACCGAACCGCAAGCACCGACCCCCGCGAGGCCTCCACCGTGAACTGGGACGACACCGCACCGCCCACCGACAGCGCCGCAGCAGGCCGCCTCGTCGGAGCCGCCGCGGACGGCGAGGACCAGGCCGTCGAGGCCGCTCTGCGCCCCAAGTCCCTGGCCGAGTTCGTGGGCCAGGAGCGGGTGCGAGAGCAGCTCGACCTCGTCCTGAAGGCCGCCCGGCAGCGCGGCGCCACCGCCGACCACGTGCTGCTCTCCGGCGCCCCCGGCCTCGGCAAGACCACGCTCTCCATGATCATCGCGGCCGAGATGGAGGCCCCGATCCGGATCACCTCCGGGCCCGCCATCCAGCACGCGGGCGACCTCGCCGCGATCCTCTCCTCCCTCCAGGAGGGCGAGGTCCTCTTCCTCGACGAGATCCACCGGATGTCCCGGCCCGCCGAGGAAATGCTGTACATGGCGATGGAGGACTTCCGGGTCGACGTCATCGTGGGCAAGGGCCCCGGCGCCACCGCCATCCCGCTCGAGCTGCCGCCCTTCACCCTGGTCGGCGCCACCACCCGCGCGGGCCTGCTGCCGCCGCCGCTGCGCGACCGCTTCGGCTTCACCGCGCACATGGAGTTCTACGGTCCGGCCGAACTGGAGCGGGTGATCAACCGCTCGGCCGACCTGCTCGACGTACGCGTGGACGCCGTCGGTGCCGCCGAGATCGCCGGCCGGTCCCGCGGCACCCCCCGGATCGCCAACCGGCTGCTGCGCCGGGTACGCGACTACGCCCAGGTCAAGGCGGACGGCGTGGTGACCCGCGAGATCGCGGCGGCCGCCCTTCAGGTGTACGAGGTGGACATCCGCGGCCTGGACCGCCTAGACCGTGCCGTCCTTGAGGCGCTCCTCAAGCTGTTCGGCGGCGGGCCGGTCGGTCTGTCGACGCTCGCCGTCGCGGTGGGGGAGGAGCGCGAGACCGTCGAGGAGGTGGCCGAGCCCTTCCTCGTACGGGAGGGCCTGCTCGCCCGGACCCCGCGCGGCCGGGTGGCCACGCCCGCCGCCTGGCAGCACCTCGGCCTCGTACCACCGCAGGCGCAGGGGGCCGCGGGGGCCGGGGGAACCCGGGAAAGCGGACAACAGGGCCTCTTCGGGGCGTGACGAGGATGAGGGTCGCCGGGTGGGGAACCCGAGTGCCATGCTGAGCGTTGTTCCATAGGTGGGGACTCGCCTAGACTCCGCCGATGCCGCCTTTGCGGGCGGCGCGTCCACCTCATCCATCAGGCCGCAAATCTGCGCGGTCGCACGAAGGAAACCCCGTGCCGAATATCGTGACCCTCCTCCCGTTCATCGTGCTCATCGGGGCCATGTTCCTGATGACCCGCTCTGCCAAGAAGAAGCAGCAGCAGGCGGTGCAGATGCGCAACCAGATGCAGCCCGGCACCGGCGTCCGCACGATCGGTGGCATGTACGCCACCGTCAAGGAGGTCCAGGAGGACACGGTCCTCCTCGAGGTCGCTCCCGGCGTGCACGCCATCTACGCGAAGAACGCCGTCGGCGCCGTCCTCGACGACGACGAGTACAACCGCATCGTGCACGGCGAGACCGACCTCAAGGTGCCGGACGACGCCTCCGCCCTGACCGAGGCGGACGAGCCCTCCGACGCCGACACCCCTGACGACGCGCGCATCGACCTCGGCAAGAAGGACGCCGACGACGCCGCCGAGGCGGAGACCGCCGAGGTCGCGGAGGACGCCGAGGCGAAGACGGACGCCGCGCCGAAGAAGACCGACGGCGAGGCCGACTCGAAGTAAGCACGACCGAGGACCGCGGGGTGCCGCAGCGCCCCGCGGTCCTCTGGGCGTGCATACTTCGGCGGTCTCTCGACACCACTTCGTGGCCGCCCACGCGCGTGACCGGCTCAGGGCGGTTGGACAGGGAGAAACGAGAAGGTGGCAGCACCGAAGAAGAGCCGGAAGCCGAGCGGCCAAGGAAGGCCCGGCCGCCCTCTGGCCTTCATTTTGATCTTGATGGTGGCGCTCACCGGGGGAATGTTCCTCTCCAAGCACACCACGCCGCGGCTCGGCATCGACCTCGCCGGCGGCACCAGCATCACGCTTCAGGCGAAGACCCCGCCCGGCCAGAAGGACGCGGTCAACGAGACCAACATGAACACGGCCGTGAACATCATCGAGCGCCGTGTCAACGGCCTCGGTGTGCAGGAGGCCGAGGTTCAGACCCAGGGCCGCGAGAACATCATCGTCAACATCCCCAAGGGGACGAACGAGAAGCAGGCCCGCGAGCAGGTCGGCACCACCGCCCAGCTCTACTTCCGCCCGGTTCTCACCGCGACCGCCGGTACGCCGACCCCCGACCCGTCCAAGAGCCCCAGCCCCTCGGCCTCCGGTAGCGAGACCCCCGAGGCGGGCGACGGCAAGGACAAGGCCGGGTCGGACGGGTCCGCCTCGCCGACCCCCACGCCGAGCCAGACCGCGCAGGGCCGCGCCGTCTCGGACGCCCTCAAGGCCGACCCCACGCCGAACGCGTCGGACGACGCCAAGGCCGACGGCAAGGACGGGGCCGACAAGCCGCAGGCGACCGAGACCCCCAAGCCCGACGACGCCACCAAGGCGCTCCAGGCGAAGTTCACCAAGCTCGACTGCCGCAAGAAGGACGAGCGGGTCAAGGCCGCCGAGGGCGTCAAGCCCAGCGACCCGATGGTCGCCTGCGGCAAGAACAGCGCCGGGCAGTGGGAGAAGTACATCCTTGGGCCTGCCGAGGTGGACGGCAAGGAGGTCGACGACGCCAAGGCCGTGATCGACGACCGGTCGGGCCAGTGGATCGTGACGATGAAGTTCAGCGACAAGGGCGCTGACGCCTTCTCCAAGACCACGTCCAAGCTGAAGACGCAGCCGGAGCCGATGAACCGGTTCGGCATCGTGCTCGACGGCGAGGTCGTCTCCGCCCCCAGTGTCAGCCAGACGCTCAGCGCCAGTGCCCAGATCTCCGGCAGCTTCACCCAGGAGTCCGCCCAGGACCTGGCCAACATCCTGTCGTACGGTGCCCTGCCGCTGACCTTCCACGAGCAGAGCGTCGACACCGTCACGCCGGCGCTCGGCAGCGAGCAGCTGAAGGCCGGTCTGATCGCGGGCGCTATCGGCCTCGCCTTGGTCGTCATCTACCTGGTGGCCTACTACCGGGGCCTGTCGCTCATCGCCCTCCTCAGCCTGGTCGCCTCCGGCATCCTCACCTACACCCTGATGTCGCTGCTCGGACCGGCCATCGGGTTCGCCCTGAACCTGCCCGCCGTCTGCGGTGCGATCGTCGCGATCGGTATCACCGCGGACTCGTTCATCGTGTACTTCGAGCGCGTACGGGACGAGGTGCGCGAGGGCCGCACGCTGCGCCCCGCGGTGGAGCGGGCCTGGCCCCGTGCCCGGCGCACCATCCTGGTCTCCGACTTCGTGTCGTTCCTGGCCGCCGCGGTCCTGTTCATCGTGACCGTCGGCAAGGTGCAGGGCTTCGCGTTCACGCTCGGTCTGACCACGCTGCTCGACGTCGTCGTGGTGTTCCTCTTCACCAAGCCGCTGATGACGATCCTGGCCCGCCACAAGTTCTTCGCGAACGGCCATAAGTGGTCCGGGCTCGACCCGAAGCGGCTCGGCGCCAAGCCACCGCTGCGACGCTCCCGCACTCGCCGCGCCCCCGTTGGCCCCGTCGAACCGAAGGAGGCGTGAGATGTCGAAGCTCGGCAACCTCGGCGCCCGGCTGTACCGCGGCGAAGTCGGCTACGACTTCATCGGCAAGCGGAAGGTCTGGTACGGCGTCTCGGTCCTGATCACCATCACGGCCATCGTGGCCCTGGCGGTGCAGGGCCTCAACATGGGCATCGAGTTCAAGGGCGGCGCCGTCTTCACGACGCCGAAGACCTCGGCCTCGGTGGCTGAGGCCCGTGAGTCGGCCGTGAAGTCGTCCGGCCACGAGGCCATCGTCCAGAAGCTCGGCAGCGGCTCGATGCGCGTCCAGGTCAGCGGGGTCGACACCGCCAAGTCCGACCAGATCAAGGAGCGGCTGGCCGAGGATCTGGACGTCGAGGCACAGAACATCACCGCCGAGCTGGTCGGCCCCAGTTGGGGCAAGACCATCGCCAACAAGGCGTGGATGGGCCTCGGCATCTTCCTGGTTCTGTGCGTTATCTATCTGGCGATCGCGTTCGAATGGCGGATGGCCATCGCCGCGCTCGTCGCCCTGATCCACGACATCACCATCACGGTCGGGATCTACTCCCTGGTCGGCTTCGAGGTCACCCCGGGCACCGTGATCGGTCTGCTCACGATCCTCGGTTATTCGCTGTACGACACGGTGGTCGTCTTCGACTCTCTCAAGGAGCAGACGAAGGGCCTCACCAAGCAGACCAGGCGCACATACAGCGAGGTCGCCAACCTCTCCATCAACAGCACCCTGGTGCGTTCCATCAACACCACGGTGGTGGCGCTGCTCCCGGTGGCGGGCCTGCTGTTCATTGGCGGTGGCGTCCTGGGCGCGGGCATGCTGAACGACATCTCGCTGTCGCTGTTCGTCGGCCTGGCCGCCGGTGCGTACTCGTCGATCTTCATCGCCACGCCGCTGGTCGCGGACCTGAAGGAGCGCGAGCCGCAGATGAAGGCGCTGAAGAAGCGGGTGCTCGCCAAGCGCGCCGCGGCCGCCGCCAAGAGCGAGTCGGCCGAGGAGTCCGGCACCGACCTCCCGGACAACCCCGACGACGGCGACGACGGCGACGACCGTGCCGCCACCGCGGCGGCGGCCGGAGCCGTCGTCGGCCAGCGCCGTACCCAACCGCAGTCCCGCGGCCGGGGCCGCGGCCGACCCTCCGGGAAGCGCCGATGACGGACGTAAAGGAACTGCTGCTCAGCCGGATCCGGGACGTTCCGGACTACCCGAAGCCCGGTGTGATGTTCAAGGACATCACGCCGCTGCTCGCGGACCCGACGGCGTTCACCGCGCTCACGGACGCGCTCGCCGAGTTCTGTGTGGAGCACGGCGCCACCAAGATCGTGGGCCTGGAGGCGCGCGGCTTCATCCTGGCCGCCCCGGTCGCGGTCCGCGCGGGCCTCGGCTTCATCCCGGTCCGCAAGGCGGGCAAGCTCCCCGGGGCGACCCTGTCCCAGTCGTACGAGCTCGAGTACGGCACGGCCGAGATCGAGGTGCACGCCGAGGACCTGGCCACCGGCGACCGCGTCATGGTCATCGACGACGTCCTCGCCACGGGCGGCACCGCCGAGGCATCCCTCCAGCTCATCCGACGCGCGGGGGCCGAGGTCGCGGGCGTCGCGGTGCTCATGGAGCTCGGGTTCCTGGGCGGCAAGGCCCGCCTGGAGCCGGCCCTGGCGGGCGCCCCGATAGAGGCGCTGCTCACCGTCTGACCCAGGCACACCACAGGGAGGCGGGCATCCGGCACGGTCCGGATGCCCGCCTCCGGCCTTGCCCCCCAGGGGACCGGCTCCACGGTCGGCCGCGAGCAGAGGCCCGTGGCTAGATACCATGGCAGTCCGGACCTTGAACGGGGGGCCGGAACCTGCATGAGGAGCACTCTTGCCAGACGAGGCCCGTCAGCCACTCGCCGCCGCCCAGTCCGAGCCCGACCAGCGGGCCGAGCAGGCCACGGCGCGCGCCGCCACGCCCGCAGACGGCAAGCGGGCCGAGGCCCCGAAGGGGGACCAGGCCAAGCCGGAGCAGAACGGCAAGGCGGCCGAAAAGCCCCGCCCCAAGCCCGGGCCGGCCTCAGCGGCGTCCCCGGCACCTCCTGCGCCCCCGGCACCTCCTGCGCCCCCGGCATCTCCCGCATCCCCGGCACCTCCTGCGTCCCCGGCACCGGCGACCGGTGGTCGCACCGGCACTCCGGCGTCCTCCGGCACCCCCGCGCCGCCGATGCGCCCGCACCCGACCGGGCAGCCCGCGCGCTCCGGTGGCTCCTCGAACCGGGTGCGTGCCCGGCTCGCGCGCCTCGGGGTGCAGCGCTCCAACCCGTACAACCCGGTCCTCGAACCGCTGCTTCGGATCGTGCGCAGCAATGACCCGAAGATCGAGACCGCCACGCTCCGCCAGATCGAGCGCGCCTACCAGGTCGCCGAGCGCTGGCACCGCGGCCAGAAGCGCAAGAGCGGTGACCCGTACATCACGCACCCGCTCGCGGTGACCACCATCCTCGCCGAGCTCGGCATGGACCCGGCGACGCTGATGGCGGGCCTGCTGCACGACACCGTCGAGGACACCGAGTACGGCCTGGACACCCTGCGCCGTGACTTCGGCGACCAGGTCGCGCTGCTCGTGGACGGCGTCACCAAGCTGGACAAGGTCAAGTTCGGCGAGGCCGCGCAGGCCGAGACCGTGCGCAAGATGGTCGTCGCCATGGCCAAGGACCCCCGCGTCCTGGTCATCAAGCTCGCCGACCGACTGCACAACATGCGCACCATGCGCTACCTGAAGCGCAACAAGCAGGAACAGAAGGCCCGCGAGACCCTCGAGATCTACGCGCCGCTCGCCCACCGCCTGGGCATGAACACCATCAAGTGGGAGCTGGAGGACCTCGCCTTCGCGATCCTCTACCCCAAGATGTACGACGAGATCGTGCGGCTCGTCGCGGAGCGGGCCCCCAAGCGCGACGAGTACCTGGCCATAGTGACCGACGAGGTCCAGTCGGACCTGCGCGGCGCCCGCATCAAGGCCACCGTCACCGGCCGACCGAAGCACTACTACAGCGTCTACCAGAAGATGATCGTCCGCGGCCGGGACTTCGCGGAGATCTACGACCTGGTGGGCATCCGCGTCCTCGTCGACACGGTCCGCGACTGCTACGCGGCCCTGGGCACCGTCCACGCCCGCTGGAACCCGGTTCCGGGGCGGTTCAAGGACTACATCGCGATGCCCAAGTTCAACATGTACCAGTCGCTGCACACCACGGTGATCGGCCCCAACGGCAAGCCCGTTGAGCTCCAGATCCGTACGTTCGACATGCACCGACGGGCCGAGTACGGCATCGCCGCGCACTGGAAGTACAAGCAGGAAGCCGTCGCGGGCGCTTCCAAGATCCGTACGGACGTTCCCAAGCCGGCCGGGAAGGCCGGCAAGGACGCAGCCGCCATCAACGACATGGCGTGGCTGCGGCAGCTCCTCGACTGGCAGAAGGAGACCGAGGACCCCAGCGAGTTCCTGGAGTCGCTCCGCTTCGACCTCTCCCGCAACGAGGTCTTCGTCTTCACGCCCAAGGGCGACGTCATAGCGCTCCCGGCCGGTGCCACACCCGTCGACTTCGCGTACGCCGTGCACACCGAGGTCGGCCACCGCACCATAGGAGCCCGGGTCAACGGGCGGCTCGTACCGCTCGAATCGACCCTGGACAACGGCGACTTGGTGGAGGTCTTCACCTCCAAGGCGGCCGGTGCGGGCCCCTCCCGCGACTGGCTGGGCTTCGTCAAGTCGCCCCGGGCGCGCAACAAGATCCGGGCCTGGTTCTCCAAGGAGCGCCGGGACGAGGCGATCGAGCAGGGCAAGGACCACATCGTCCGCGCGATGCGCAAGCAGAACCTGCCGATCCAGCGCATCCTCACCGGCGACTCGCTCGTCACGCTCGCCCACGAGATGCGCTACCCGGACATCTCCTCGCTGTACGCGGCGATCGGCGAGGGCCATGTGTCCGCGCAGAACGTGGTGCAGAAGCTCGTCCAGGCCCTCGGCGGCGAGGACGCGGCGGGCGAGGACATCGCCGAGACCGCGGCCCCGGTGCGCGGCCGCAGCAAGCGCCGCGCGAACGCGGACCCGGGCGTCATGGTCAAGGGCGTCGAGGACGTGTGGGTCAAGCTGGCCCGCTGCTGCACGCCCGTGCCCGGCGACCCCATCATCGGCTTCGTCACGCGCGGCAGCGGCGTCTCGGTGCACCGCGCCGACTGCGTCAACGTCGACTCGCTGTCGCAGCAGCCCGAGCGGATCCTCGAGGTCGAGTGGGCGCCCACCCAGTCCTCGGTCTTCCTGGTCGCCATCCAGGTCGAGGCCCTGGACCGCTCCCGGCTCCTCTCGGACGTCACGCGCGTCCTGTCCGACCAGCACGTCAACATCCTGTCGGCGGCCGTGCAGACCTCCCGCGACCGGGTCGCCACCTCGCGCTTCACCTTCGAGATGGGCGACCCCAAGCACCTCGGCCATGTCCTCAAGGCCGTCAGGGGAGTTGAGGGCGTGTACGACGTGTACCGGGTGACGTCGGCCCGCAGGCCGTAGCCGACGGCGGTTTTTCGTCTCTACAAGAGGAGGGCTCCCGTACGCCGCGTACGGGAGCCCCTCCTTATGTAACGCCGGGTTTAGCCGCCGAACTCCTCCAGGCCCTTAAGCGCCTGGTCGAGCAGCGCCTGCCGACCGTCAAGCTCCCGCTGGAGCTTGTCCGCCTTGGCGTTGTTGCCCGCCGCGCGGGCCGCCTCGACCTGCTTCTTGAGCTTGTCGACCGCGTCCTGAAGCTGGCCCGTGAGCCCCTCGGCACGCGCGCGTGCCTCCGGGTTCGTGCGCCGCCACTCGGCCTCCTCGGCCTCCTGGATGGCGCGCTCCACCGCGTGCATCCGGCCCTCGACCTTCGGCCGCGCGTCCCGCGGGACGTGGCCGATGGCCTCCCAGCGCTCATTGATGCCGCGGAACGCGGCGCGGGCCGCCTTCAGATCGGTCACCGGCAGGAGCTGCTCGGCCTCGTCGGCGAGCGCCTCCTTGAGCTTCAGGTTCTCCGCCTGCTCGGCGTCCCGCTCGGCGAACACCGAGCTGCGCGCCGTGAAGAAGATGTCCTGGGCGCCGCGGAAGCGGTTCCACAGGTCGTCCTCGTGCTCGCGCTGGGCGCGGCCCGCGGCCTTCCACTCGGACATCAGCTCGCGGTAGCGCGCCGCCGTCGGACCCCAGTCCGTGGAGTTGGACAGCGACTCCGCCTCCGCGACCAGGCGCTCCTTGGTCTTACGGGCCTCCTCGCGCTGCGCGTCGAGCGCGGCGAAGTGCGCCTTGCGGCGCTTGGAGAACGCCGACCGGGCGTGCGAGAAGCGGTGCCACAGCTCGTCGTCCGACTTGCGGTCGAGTCGCGGCAGCCCCTTCCACGTGTCCACCAGGGCGCGCAGGCGCTCGCCCGCGGCGCGCCACTGCTCGCTCTGCGCCAGCTCCTCGGCCTCGGCGACCAGGGCTTCCTTGGCGTGCCGGGCCTCGTCGGTCTGCTTGGCCTTCTGGGCCTTGCGCTCCTCGCGCCGCGCCTCGACGGCTTCCACGAGCTTGTCCAGACGCTTGCCGAGGGCATCGAGATCGCCGACCGCGTGCGCATCGGTGACCTGCTCGCGCAGGTGCTCGATCGCGGTCATGGCGTCCTTGGTCGACAGATCGGTCGTCTGCACCCGGCGCTCGAGGAGCCCGATCTCGACCACCAGGCCGTCGTACTTGCGCTTGAAGTAGGCCAGGGCCTCCTCGGGGGAGCCTGCCTGCCACGAACCGACGACTCGCTCGCCTCCGTCGGCCGTACGCACGTACACGGTGCCCGTCTCGTCGACGCGGCCCCACGGGTCGCTGCTCACAGCGCCTCCTCCACCTGATGCCTGCTCGGGGTTGGGGTCCCGGGGCATCGTCCACAGTTTCTTCAAGGCCACCGCATACGGTGCCCTGCACAACGCCAACATAGGCGACGAGCAGGGCGGCTGTCCGCATCCGGGGCCCCCGAATCAGACGTAATCAGTCCTTCTTCACGGTTACCTTCTCGACCTTCACAGGCTTCTTCGGCGGCCCGTCGCTCGGCCCCTGACCGCCCTTGCCGACGCCGTCCTCGGCGATCTTCTCGACCGCCTTGAGACCCGCGTCGTCGAGCGTGCCGACCGGGGTGTACGACGGCGGCAGCTTGGAGTTCTTGAAGACGAGGAAGAACTGGCTGCCGCCGGAGTCGGGCTGCCCGGTGTTGGCCATCGCGACCGTGCCCGCCTTGTACGTCACCGTGCCGTCCTTGCCCGGCTTGCCGAGGCCCTTCAGGTTCTCGTCCGGGATCGTGTAACCGGGACCGCCCATCCCGGTGCCCTCCGGGTCGCCGCACTGCAGGACGTGAATGCCCTCCGTGACAAGGCGGTGGCACTTGGTGCCGTCGAAGAAGCCCTTGTCCGCGAGGTACTTGAACGAGTTGACCGTGTGCGGGGTCTTGGCCGCGTCCATCGCGATGGCCATGTCACCCCGGTCGGTCTTCATGTCCATCGTGTACGTGGCCTTCTTGTCGATGGCCATCTTCGGCTCGGGCTTCTCTGTCGGGGTGGGCGACGCGGCGTCGCTCGGCACCTTGCCCTTCTTGCTCTCGTCATCACCGTAGAAGCCGCTGGTCGCCGCGACCGCCACGCCTGCGAAGAGCACTACGGCGAGCGAGCTCGCGATCACCGCGTTGCGCTGCTTCGCCTTGCGGCGTGCCGATTCGCGCCGGGCCTGCTGCCGCGCGAACTTCTCCCGGGCGAGCTGCCGCCGCCGCTGATCGTTGCTGACCACCGGGTCTACTCCTCGTAACGTCTAGGGATCTGGTCCGCCTGCGTGGAACGTGCCCCGTACCGTATATGGGTTACCTGTGCGGCGAGCAGCGCCGGTAGGCTGCGTTCTGCGGTCGCTGAGCTGCCGCGATCTCCCGCCGGACCAGAATTAAGGACGAACGTGCTCATTGCCGGGTTCCCCGCCGGGGCCTGGGGGACCAACTGTTATCTGGTCGCCCCGGCCGCGGGTGAGGAGTGCGTGATCATCGACCCGGGCCACCAGGCCGCCGAGGGCGTCGAGGAAGCGCTCAAGAAGCATCGGCTCAAGCCCGTCGCGGTCGTTCTCACCCATGGCCACATCGACCACGTCGCCTCGGTCGTCCCGGTGTGCGGAGCGCACGACGTACCCGCGTGGATCCACCCCGCCGACCGGTACATGATGAGCGACCCCGAGAAGGGCATCGGCCGCTCCATCGGCATGCCGCTCATGGGCGAGCTGACCGTGGGGGAGCCGGACGACGTCGAGGAGCTGACCGACGGTGCGACGCTGCGTCTCGCTGGTCTGGAGTTCTCCGTCGCCCATGCCCCGGGCCATACCAAGGGGTCGGTGACGTTCGGGATGCCGGAAGCGGCGGACATCCCGCCGATCTTCTTCGCCGGTGACCTGCTCTTCGCCGGCTCCATCGGACGTACCGACCTGCCCGGCGGTGACATGGACGAGATGGTCGACTCGCTGGCCCGCGTGTGCCTGCCGCTCGACGACTCGACCGTGGTCCTGTCCGGACATGGCCCCCAGACGACCATCGGCCAGGAGCGCGCCACCAACCCGTATCTGCGGCAGGTGGCGGCGAGCCGGCCCGGGGACAGCGCACCGAGCGCCCCCCGACGAGGAATGTGACGAGAGACTTCTTCCCGTGAGTACTTTCCAGGCCCCCAAGGGCACGTACGACCTGCTTCCGCCGGACTCCGCGCAGTACCTCGCCGTACGCGAGGCCATCGCGGCGCCGCTGAAGAACTCCGGCTACGGCTACATCGAGACGCCCGGCTTCGAGAACGTCGAGCTGTTCTCGCGCGGCGTCGGCGAGTCCACCGACATCGTCACGAAGGAGATGTACGCCTTCGAGACCAAGGGCGGCGACAGGCTCGCCCTGCGCCCCGAGGGCACCGCCTCCGTGCTGCGCGCCGCCCTCGAGGCCAACCTGCACAAGCAGGGCAACCTGCCGGTCAAGCTCTGGTACTCGGGCTCGTACTACCGCTACGAGAAGCCGCAGAAGGGCCGCTACCGCCACTTCTCGCAGGTCGGCGCCGAGGCGATCGGTGCCGAAGACCCGGCCCTGGACGCCGAGTTGATCATCCTGGCCGACCAGGCGTACCGCTCGCTCGGCCTGCGCCAGTTCCGCATCCTGCTCAACTCCCTGGGCGACAAGGAGTGCCGCCCCGTCTACCGGGCCGCCCTCCAGGACTTCATGCGTGGCCTCGTCCTCGACGAGGACACCCGCCGCCGGATCGAGATCAACCCGCTGCGGGTGCTCGACGACAAGCGGCCCGAGGTGCAGAAGCAGCTCGTGGGCGCCCCGAGCCTGCGCGACTACCTGTGCGACGCGTGCAAGGCCTACCACGAGCAGGTCCGCGAACTGCTCACCGCGGCCGGGGTCGGGTACGAGGACGACGAGAAGCTGGTCCGCGGCCTCGACTACTACACCCGCACCACCTTCGAGTTCGTGCACGACGGCCTCGGCTCCCAGTCCGCGGTCGGCGGCGGCGGCCGCTACGACGGCCTGTCCGAGATGATCGGCGGCCCGTCCCTGCCGTCCGTCGGCTGGGCCCTCGGCGTGGACCGTACGGTGCTCGCCCTGGAGGCCGAGGGCGTGGAGCTCCAACTCCCGTCCACCACCAGCGTGTTCGCGGTGCCCCTCGGAGAGGAGGCGCGCCGGATCCTGTTCGGCGTGGTCACCGAGCTGCGCAAGGCGGGCGTCGCCGCGGACTTCGCGTACGGCGGCAAGGGCCTGAAGGCGTCCATGAAGGCGGCGAACCGCAGCGGCGCCGCGTACGCGATCGTGGCCGGGGAGCGCGACCTGGCCGAGGGCCTGGTGCAGCTGAAGGACATGGAGTCCGGAGAGCAGGAGCCGGTCGCGCTCGACGCGATCGTCGAACGCCTGACGCGGCGACCGGCGTGATCGTCGAACGCCTGCGTCATCGACTGGCTTGATCTGTCGCACGTGGGAGCGGGGCCGGGCGGCCGATCGCCCGGCCCCGCCCGCGTTCACAGGATGGTGCGGCACAATGGCCGTGTCCTGCAGCTACGGAGCGATGGAACGGCGACATGACGACGACAGCGGTGCACGGCGCGCCCGCCGAGGGGCAGGAGTCCGGAACGAGGCGGGTCGGCGGGGGGCGTGGTCTCGCGCTGCTCCTGGTGATCACGGGTGCCGCGGGGCTGCTCGCCTCCTGGGTCATCACGCTCGACAAGTTCAAGCTCCTCGAGGACCCGGACTTCAAGCCGGGCTGCAGCCTCAACCCGGTGGTGTCCTGCGGGAACATCATGCAGAGCGAGCAGGCGTCCGCCTTCGGGTTCCCGAACCCGATGCTGGGCCTGGTCACCTACGGGATCGTGATCGGCGTCGGTATGAGCCTGCTCGCCGGGGCCCGCTTCCCGCGCTGGTACTGGCTGACCATGAACGCCGGGATGCTCTTCGGCGTCGGCTTCTGCACCTGGCTGATGTACCAGTCCCTGTACAACATCGGCGCGCTCTGCCTGTGGTGCTCGCTGGCCTGGGTCGCCACGATCCTGATGTTCTGGTACGTCACCTCGCACAACGTCCGCAACGGACTGCTCGCGGCGCCGGGGTGGCTGCGCGGCTTCTTCGACGAGTTCACCTGGGTCCTTCCGGTGCTGCACATCGGGATCATCGGGATGCTGATCCTGACCCGCTGGTGGGACTTCTGGACCAGCTGACCTGCGGGTCCCGGGGCCCTGGAGCCGGGCCGGGAGCGTTGTCAGTGGCGTGACATAGGGTCTTGGACGTGGAGCCCGACCTGTTTACCGCCGCAGCCGAGGACCGTCAGGAGAAGGACCCGGCGAGCAGTCCCCTTGCCGTCCGTATGCGCCCGCGCACTCTGGATGAAGTCGTGGGCCAGCAGCACCTGTTGAAGCAGGGCTCGCCGCTGCGTCGGCTCGTCGGCGAGGGCGGTTCGGGCCCGGCGGGGCCCTCCTCGGTGATCCTCTGGGGGCCGCCCGGCATCGGCAAGACGACCCTGGCGTACGTCGTCTCCAAGGCGACGAACAAGCGCTTCGTGGAGCTCTCCGCGATCACCGCGGGTGTCAAGGAGGTCCGCGCGGTCATCGACGGCGCCCGCCGCGCGACCGGCGGCTTCGGCAAGGAGACCGTCCTCTTCCTGGACGAGATCCACCGCTTCAGCAAGGCCCAGCAGGACTCCCTGCTGCCCGCCGTGGAGAACCGCTGGGTGACGCTGATCGCCGCGACCACCGAGAACCCGTACTTCTCGGTGATCTCCCCGCTCCTGTCCCGCTCCCTGCTCCTCACCCTCGAACCGCTCACGGACGACGACCTCAAGGGCCTGCTCCAGCGCGCCCTCGCCGAGGAGCGCGGTCTGAACGGCGCGGTGGAGCTGCCGGCCGAAGCCGAGGCGCATCTGCTCCGGATCGCCGGTGGCGACGCCCGGCGCGCTCTCACCGCCCTGGAAGCGGGCGCGGGCTCGGCCCTCGCCAAGGGCGAGCAGCAGATCACCCTGGAGACCCTGGAGGAGTCGGTCAACCGCGCGGCGGTCAAGTACGACCGGGACGGCGACCAGCACTATGACGTGGCGAGCGCCCTGATCAAGTCCATCCGCGGCTCGGACGTGGACGCGGCGCTGCACTATCTGGCCCGGATGATCGAGGCCGGAGAGGACCCCCGGTTCATCGCCCGGCGCCTGATGATCTCGGCGAGCGAGGACATCGGCCTCGCGGACCCGACGGCGCTGCCGACCGCGGTCGCCGCCGCCCAGGCGGTCGCCATGATCGGCTTCCCGGAGGCGGCGCTCACCCTGAGCCACGCCACCATCGCCCTCGCCCTGGCCCCCAAGTCCAACTCCGCGACGACCGCGATAGGCGCCGCCCTGGAGGACGTACGCGGCGGCCTGGCGGGCCCCGTGCCCCCGCACCTGCGCGACGGCCACTACAAGGGCGCCGCCAAACTCGGCCACGCCCAGGGCTACGTCTATCCGCACGACGTGCCCGGCGGCATCGCGGCCCAGCAGTACGCCCCGGACGCCATCCACGGCAAGCAGTACTACAGCCCGACGCGGTACGGCGCGGAGGCCCGGTACGCCGATGTGGCCGACCGGGTCCGGGAGCGGCTGCGCGGCGACCGCGAGACGCCCCCGCAGACCTGACCGGCGGACCGGCGCCGACTCACGCAGAGGCTGCCTCGAAGAGCCGGTGCATGGCGCGGCGCAGGCCGTTCACATCCCGTACCGGCTCGGGAAAGTCGAAGCGCGCGTCGAAGCACCGCTCCCCGGTGAAGCGCACCCGGAGCCCGAACCGGTCGAGCGCCACCGGCACCGCCCGGCCCGGCACGAACGCCCGCTCGCCGAGGAGCGCGGCGAGCAGCTGCACCTGGTCGCTGTGCGCGGCGTGCAGATGCTGAAGGAGCTCGGCCTCGTAGCAGGCGAGCGGGTCGGCCGCGGCCCGCGCGAAGTCCTCGGGTGCCACGCTCTCGGCGCCCCACAGGTCGTCGATCGACGCCTCGCCCACTTCGAGGCGCAGCATCATCCGGCCCGGCTCGGCCATGCCCGGGACGTGGGTCAGCCAGCCGGAGAGCCAGCCGCGGCCGCGGATACGGTTGGGCACGGCGACCGGCGCGACGTCGGTGATCTCGAGCACGGCGGAGAGCTCGTCGTCCTGGGCGTGGGTGGCGGCCCGTACCGCGGGGGAGTCCGCGGGAAAGACCAGGAAGACGTCCCCGTCCGGGCCCACGCTCCGCTCGTCGGCCATGAGCTGCTCGGGCCGTGCGGCATCAAGCCCCGGTACGAGCAGTACTCCCGAGCATGTACTCTGTACGAGAGTTCGTGTGCGTTCGGCTGCTGACGGCAACCGGACGATTTCTAGTCCGCTGGGACGCGGCTGACCACGATCTGATCGGACCTCCGTCATATCGATGCCCCTCGAGTCGGCGTCGGTGTTCTCTGTGCTGTCCGTGACGTGACTGGTGTTCCCACGGCGAGACATGCGATCTCCTCGAACTAAGGTGAGCCTAACCTAACCTATTGATGGAGGTCTGGAGAACGTGCCTAACCAGTCGCGTCCCAAGGTCAAGAAGTCTCGTGCGCTCGGCATTGCCCTGACGCCGAAGGCCGTGAAGTACTTCGAGGCCCGCCCGTACCCGCCGGGCGAGCACGGTCGTGGCCGCAAGCAGAACTCGGACTACAAGGTCCGTCTGCTCGAGAAGCAGCGTCTGCGCGCGCAGTACGACGTTTCCGAGCGTCAGCTGGTCCGCGCCTACGAGCGCGCCAGCAAGGTGCAGGGCAAGACCGGTGAGGCCCTGATCATCGAGCTCGAGCGCCGCCTCGACGCCCTGGTCCTGCGTTCGGGCATCGCCCGCACCATCTACCAGGCCCGTCAGATGGTCGTGCACGGCCACATCGAGGTGAACGGCAAGAAGGTCGACAAGCCGTCCTTCCGCGTCCGTCCCGACGACGTCGTCATGGTCCGCGAGCGCAGCCGCGAGAAGCACCCCTTCCAGGTCGCGCGTGAGGGTGGCTACGACACCGAGGGCGAGACCCCGCGCTACCTCCAGGTGAACCTGAAGGCCCTGGCCTTCCGCCTGGACCGTGACCCGAACCGCAAGGAAATCCCGGTCATCTGCGACGAGCAGCTCGTCGTCGAGTACTACGCCCGCTGATCCGGCTCCCCGAGTCGATCCAGGCGTAGCCTCAGCGTCGGCCCGCCGCCTTCCCGCCGTTTCCGGTGGGGGAGTCGGCGGGCTTTCGCGTGCCCGGGAGCCGTCCCCGCTCGGCGGCCGCGGGCGGCTCCGGGGCCGCGGTGCGGGAGCCCGGCGGGGCCAGCCCCTGCCGCCGAACTCCCGCCTGCCCCGCGACGCCTGGCACGCACGCTCGCTGCGTTACCGGAAGACCCACGTAGCGCCGCTACGAGGGCCTTCCGGTGCCTGGCGATCGCCGCACCAGACTCCCCCACTCTCGGCTTCGCTCGAGCGGGAGGTGCCCCCGGCGGGCCCGCCCTTCGGGCGACGACGGGAGTTCGGCGGCAGGACCTAGCGCGCGGGCCACGGCCGCGTCCAGGGTCAGCGCACCGCCCCGGCGTACGTGGCCGCGGTACCGCTCCTCGCCGAGCAGCTCCGTCGCCCGCTTTCGGCAGAGCGCCCGCGGCACCCCGAAGTGGTCCGAGCCGAACACCCTCAGGCCCACCGAGTCCCACACCGGCTCGGCCGCGCCCTGAAGCAGCGCGGCCTCGGCCCCGTCGCCCTCGCTCGCCGTCACCAGGGCGAGCAGCTCGATCGCCAGGACCAGGCCGACCAGGTCGTGGAAGGTGTGGTTGATCGTGATGCACTCGCCGAGCAACTCCCGGGCCCTGCCGTGCTCGCCGCGCGTCCACGCCGCGTACGCCAGGACGTACAGGGCATAGGCGCGGGTCCAGCGCTCGCCGCGCTCCACACAGATCTCGTGCACCTCCTCGCACAGCTCGAGAGCCGCCGCCAGATCTCCCTGGAACGCGAGCGTCAGCGCCAACTCGACCTGTCCCATCAGGACGTTGCTGTTCAGCTCGCCGACGTCGCGGTAGCGCGCGAGGGCCTCGCGGAACAGCCGCTCGGCCCGCGGCATGTCGTCCGAGACCAGGGCGAGACAGCCGGTGCGGTGCACGGCGTACGCGACCGCCGTGGCGTTGCCCGTACGCTCGGCCGCCTCCCGGCACTCCGTCAGGGCCGCCAGCGCCGCGACCGTGTCGCCCTGGAGAATCGCCACATAGCCGAGCACCCACAGCGCCTTGAGGCGGGAGTCGCCGGGGCCGTCGTCCAGGGCCACGCCCCGGTCCAGCCAGTGCCGCCCCTCCGAGAGCCGCCCGCAGCCGACCCAGTAGAACCACAGGGTGCCCGCGAGCAGCTGCCCCAGATACGCCTCGCCCGGCTCGGTCAGGCAGTACTCCAGGGCGCCGCGCAGATTGGGCAGCTCGCAGTCGATCCGGGCGGCCACCTCGGCCTGCCGCGGCGAGTACCAGTCCAGCTCGCACCAGGTGGCCAGGCCCAGGAACCAGTCGCGGTGCCGCCGCCGCACCCGCTCCCCGTCACCGGTCGCCCCCAGCCACTCGGCGCCGTACGCCCGGACCGTGTCGAGCATCCGGTAGCGCACCCCGGCGGCCGACTCCTCGCGTACGACGACGGACTGCGCGAGCAGTTCACCGAGCACATCGAGAACCTGGTCGGCGAGCAGCCCGTGCCCGCCGCAGACGTATTCGGCCGCCTCCAGGTCGAACTGCCCGGAGAACACCGTGAGCCGCGCCCACAAGAGCCGCTCCTCGGGCGTGCACAACTCATGGCTCCAGCCGATGGCGGTGCGCAGCGTCCGGTGCCGCGGCAGGGCCCCGCGCCGCCCGCCGGTGAGCAGCCGGAAGCGGTCGCCGATCCGGGCGAGCAGCTGCACCGGGGACAGCGTGCCAAGACGGCCCGCGGCCAGCTCCACGGCGAGCGGAATGCCGTCCAGGCGTCGGCACAGCTCCAGGACCGTGTCCCGGTGGCCGTCGCCGAGCGTGAAGCCGGGCAGGATCCCGGACGCTCGCTCGGCGAAGAGCGCCGCCGCCTCCTCGGACGGCAGCGGCGCGAGCCGGAACAGCCGCTCGCCGTCGACGTCGAGTGGACGGCGCCCGGTGGCGAGCACCCGCACCCCGCGGCACCGGCAGAGCAGCTCCCGTACGAGATCCGCGCAGGCGTCCACAAGGTGCTCGAACCCGTCGAGTACGAGCAGGAGTTGGCGCTCGTCGAGCTGGTCGAGGAGCACGCGGCGCGGCGGCCGTCCGGTGTGGTCGGTCAGGCCCAGGGCCTCCACGAGGGCGTACTCGAGCAGTTCCGGGTCCGGTACGGAGGACAGCTCGACCAGCCAGACGCCGTCCGGGTACGAGGGCCGCGCCGAGGCCGCCGCGCGCAGCGCGAGTCTGCTCTTGCCCACGCCGCCCGCGCCCGCCACGGTCACCAGGCGGGCCTGAGCCAGGAGCCCCGCGAGCTCGTCGAGTTCTGCAGTCCGGCCCACGAAGGAGTTGAGCTCCGCGGGAAGAATGCCGGCCGGGCCGCCCTCGTCGGGGCACGGTGAGCTTCGCATCGGCACGGAGCGTACTGTTCCGGGTGCACTCCGTACAATCGCACCGGCCAACTCGAGCCGCACCTACGGATAATCCGGTACGGAGCCCGAGGCCAGGCGCGATAGGGTCGGATGCACGACTTTCGAGTCGACCACGACCTTCGATGAGCCCCGAGAGCAGAGAGCGGTGCAGCGTGACCGGTGGAGAGGTGGCCGGGATCCTGGTGGCCGTCTTCTGGGCGATCCTGGTCTCCTTCCTCGCCGTGGCCCTGGTGAGGCTGGCCCAGACGCTCAAGGCGACCACCAAGCTGGTGGCGGACGTGACCGAACAGGCCGTCCCGCTGCTCGCCGACGCGTCCGCGACGGTCCGCTCCGCGCAGACCCAGCTCGACCGGGTCGACGCCATAGCCACGGACGTCCAGGAGGTCACCTCCAACGCCTCGGCGCTCTCCACCACGGTGGCCTCGACGTTCGGCGGCCCGCTGGTCAAGGTCGCGGCCTTCGGCTACGGCGTGCGCCGGGCCATCGGCCGCAAGGATGTGCCGCCCGAACCCTCGCGCCGTACCGTGATCGTGGGCCGTAGCCTGCCCACGCCGCGCCGGGGGAAGCGGAACAAGAGGAACCAGAGGGGCTGACGCTGCAATGTTCCGCCGTACGTTCTGGTTCACCGCGGGCGCGGCCGCCGGCGTGTGGGCCACCACCAAGGTCAACCGGAAGCTCAAGCAGCTGACCCCGGAGAGCCTCGCGGCACAGGCCGCGAACAAGGCCATCGACGCCGGGCACCGCCTCAAGGACTTCGCCCTCGACGTCCGCGACGGCATGGTCCAGCGCGAGGCCGAACTCGGCGACGCCCTGGGGCTGCACGCCCCCGAGCACTCCGAGACGACGCCCGAACTCCCGGCGCAGCGACGCGTGGTGGCGCTGGAGAACCGCAACAACACGAAGTACTCGTACAACCGGAATGAGGACCACTGATGGAGTCGGCTGAAATCCGCCGCCGCTGGCTGCGCTTCTTCGAAGAGCGTGGGCACAAGGTCGTGCCGTCGGCGTCGCTGATTGCAGACGACCCGACGCTGCTCCTCATCAACGCGGGCATGGTCCCGTTCAAGCCGTACTTCCTGGGCGAGGTCAAGCCGCCCGCGCCGCGCGCCACCAGCGTGCAGAAGTGCGTGCGGACGCCGGACATCGAGGAGGTCGGCAAGACCACCCGGCACGGCACCTTCTTCCAGATGTGCGGGAACTTCTCCTTCGGCGACTACTTCAAGGAAGGCGCCATCAAGTACGCCTGGGAGCTGCTGACCACGCCCCAGGACGCGGGCGGCTACGGGCTCGACCCGGAGCGCCTGTGGATCACGGTCTACCTCGACGACGACGAGGCCGAGCGGATCTGGCGGGACGTCGTCGGCGTCCCGGCCGAGCGCATCCAGCGCCTGGGCAAGGCGGAGAACTTCTGGTCCATGGGCGTGCCCGGCCCGTGCGGCCCCTGCTCCGAGATCAACTACGACCGTGGTCCGGAGTTCGGCGTCGAGGGCGGCCCGGCCGTCAACGACGAGCGGTACGTGGAGATCTGGAACCTGGTCTTCATGCAGTACGAGCGCGGCGAGGGCACCTCCAAGGAGGACTTCGAGATCCTCGGTGACCTGCCGAGCAAGAACATCGACACCGGTCTCGGCCTCGAGCGGCTCGCGATGATTCTGCAGGGCGTGCAGAACATGTACGAGACGGACACCCTGCGCGTCGTCATCGACAAGGCCAGCGAGCTGACGGGTGTCGAGTACGGCGGGCACGGTGAGAGCAGCGACAGCGACGTCTCGCTCCGCGTGGTCGCCGACCACCTGCGCACCTCCACGATGCTGATCGGCGACGGCGTGACGCCCGGCAACGAGGGCCGCGGCTACGTGCTGCGCCGCATCATGCGCCGGGCCATCCGGAACATGCGCATCCTGGGCGCCACCGGCCCGGTCGTGGCCGAGCTCCTTGACGTGGTCATCAACACGATGGGCCAGCAGTACCCGGAGCTGATCACCGACCGCAAGCGGATCGAAACCGTCGCCCTCGCCGAGGAGACCGCCTTCCTCAAGACCCTGAAGGCCGGTACCAACATCCTCGACACTGCGGTCACCGAGACCAAGGCCAAGGGCTCCACGGTCCTGCCGGGCGACCAGGCCTTCCTGCTCCACGACACCTGGGGCTTCCCGATCGACCTCACCCTGGAGATGGCCGCCGAGCAGGGCCTGTCCGTGGACGAGACCGGTTTCCGGCGCCTGATGAAGGAGCAGCGCGACCGCGCCAAGGCCGACGCCCAGGCCAAGAAGACCGGCCACGCGGACCTCGGCGCCTACCGCGAGATCGCCGACTCCGCGGGCGCCACCAACTTCATCGGCTACACCTCCACGGAGGGCGAGTCGACCGTCGTCGGCATCCTCGTGGGCGGCGCCTCGTCACCCGCGGCAACCGAGGGCGACGAGGTCGAGATCGTCCTGGACCGCACCCCGTTCTATGCCGAGGGCGGTGGTCAGATCGGTGACTCCGGCCGCATTAAGCTGGACAACGGCGCGGTGATCGAGATCCGCGACTGCCAGAAGCCGGTTCCCGGCGTGTACGTCCACAAGGGCACGGTCCAGGTCGGCGAGGTCACCCTCGGCGCCAAGGGCCACGCCGTCATCGACGTGCAGCGCCGCCGCGCCATCGCCCGCGCCCACTCGGCCACGCACCTCACGCACCAGGCGCTGCGGGACGCGCTCGGCCCGACGGCCGCGCAGGCCGGTTCGGAGAACCAGCCCGGCCGGTTCCGCTTCGACTTCGGCTCGCCGTCGGCCGTACCGACGACGGTGATGACGGACGTCGAGCAGAAGATCAACGAGGTCCTGGCCCGCGAACTCGACGTCCAGGCCGAGGTGATGAGCATCGACGAGGCCAAGAAGCAGGGCGCCATCGCCGAGTTCGGCGAGAAGTACGGCGAGCGCGTCCGCGTCGTGACCATCGGCGACTTCTCCAAGGAGCTGTGCGGCGGCACGCATGTGCACAACACCGCCCAGCTCGGCCTGGTGAAGCTGCTCGGCGAATCGTCGATCGGTTCGGGCGTACGCCGGATCGAGGCCCTGGTCGGCGTGGACGCGTACGGCTTCCTCGCCAAGGAGCACACGGTCGTCGCGCAGCTCCAGGAGCTGATCAAGGGCCGCCCGGAGGAGCTGCCGGAGAAGGTCTCCGCGATGCTCGGCAAGCTCAAGGACGCCGAGAAGGAGATCGAGAAGTTCCGCGCCGAGAAGGTCCTCCAGGCCGCCGCGGGTCTCGCCCAGGGCGCCAAGGACGTGCACGGCGTCGCCGTGGTCACCGGCCAGGTGCCGGACGGCACCGGCGCCGACGACCTGCGCAAGCTGGTCCTCGACGTACGCGGCCGCATCCCGGGCGACCGCCCCGCCGTGGTCGCCCTGTTCACCACGGTCAACGGCAAGCCGCTGACGGTCATCGCCACCAATGAGGCCGCCCGCGAGCGCGGCCTGAAGGCTGGCGACCTGGTCCGTACCGCCGCCAAGACCCTCGGCGGCGGCGGTGGCGGCAAGCCGGACGTCGCCCAGGGCGGCGGCCAGAACCCCGACGCCATCAACGACGCCGCGGCCGCCGTCGAACGCCTCGTCGCCGAGACGGCCTGAGGCCTGAGGAGCGAGCGACGTGAACGACGTGAGCGACGCCCCGGGCAGCACGGACACTTCGGGCACCCCGGGCCTTCGCCGCGGTCGGCGGATCGCGATCGACGTCGGGGACGCCCGGATCGGGGTCGCCTCGTGCGACCCCGACGGGATCCTCGCGACACCGGTGGAGACCGTGCCGGGGCGTGACGTCCCGGCCGCCCACCGGCGGCTCAAGGCGATCGTCGAGGAGTACGAGCCGATCGAGGTCGTGGTCGGCCTGCCCCGCTCCCTCAGCGGCGGCGAGGGACCGGCCGCGGCCAAGGTGCGCGCCTTCGCGCAGGAGCTCGCCCGCGGCATCGCGCCGGTCCCGGTGCGCCTGGTGGACGAGCGGATGACCACGGTGACCGCGAGCCAGGGGCTCCGCGCCTCCGGCGTGAAATCCAAGAAGGGCCGCTCCGTCATCGACCAGGCGGCCGCCGTCATCATCCTCCAGAACGCACTGGAGTCCGAACGGGCGTCAGGTAAAGCCCCGGGCGAGGGCGTCGAAGTGGTCATGTGATCGCGATACGGTAACGTTCCGCGCGATGCGGTGGCGTTCGAACAGTCACCGCACAAGCAGAAGAGGCTCCATCGGCCGCCGCGGCACCCTTACCCGGCGGCCGCCGCCTCGCGGCACGTAGGGGATCGATGACTGAGTATGGCCGGGGCCAAGGCTCCGAACCGTGGCATCCCGATGACCCGTTGTACGGGGACCAGGGATGGGGAGGACAGCAGGCCGACGCCGGCAGCGCTCCCTACGGCGGCCAGCAGTACTACCCGCAGCAGCCCCAGCCGCAGCAGCAGTACGGAGGCGGGCAGCAGGGCGGCTATCCCCAGCAGGACTATTCCCAGCACGACTTCAACGGTGGCTGGGACACCGGCCACCAGGCGGCGGCCTACGGGGCCGACCCCTACGGCGGCGCGGCCCACGACCCGTACGGCACCGGACCGTCCGGCTACGGCGGCGAGCGCCCCGACCCCTATGACACCCCCGGGGCCTACCCGCCGCCGCAGCCCCCCGGGCGGCGCGATGCGGTACCCGAGCAGCACCACGACTGGGACCCCGGTGGCGAGACCGACTGGGACCCGGGCCCGAACGACCGGGAGCACGCCTTCTTCGCGGGCGGTGACGACGAGGACGACGGATACGACGACCGTGACGACAACCCGCGGCGCTCCCGTCGCGAGCGCCGCGGCCGGGGCGGCCGCGGCGGCAAGAAGCGGCGCAGCGGCTGTGCCTGTCTGGTCGTGGCCCTGGTCTTCGCGGGCGGCGTCGGTGGTGTCGGCTACTTCGGTTACCAGTTCTTCCAGGACAAGTTCGGCGCGGCCGAGGACTACAGCGGCGCGGGCACCGGGAAGGTGACGGTCGAGATCCCCACGGGCGCCGGGGGCAACGAGATCGGCGCCAAGCTCGAGCAGGCGGGCGTCGTCAAGAGCGCCGCCGCGTTCGTCAGCGCGCAGAGCGAGCACCCCAAGGGCCTGACCATCCAGGCCGGTGTGTACACGCTGAAGAAACGAATGTCCGGCGAGGCCGCCGTCGACCTGATGCTGGACCCGAAGAGCCGCAACAACCTCGTGGTCATTCCGGGCGTGCGCAACATCCAGGTCTACGAGGAGATCGACAAGCGCCTGGAACTGGACAAGGGCACCACGCAGAAGTACGCGAAGGAGCACTGGCGGGAGCTCGGCCTGCCCGACTGGGCGAAGAACGAGCACCGGGACGTCAAGGACCCGCTCGAGGGCTTCCTCGCCCCCACCACCTACCCGGTCGCCAAGGGCCAGGACCCCGGCGACGTACTCAAGAAGATGGTCGCGGCGGCCGCCGCCGCGTACGAGAGCTACGACCTGGAGGGCAAGGCCGAGAAGCTGAACCTCGACGACCCGCTCGAACTGGTCACGGTCGCGAGCCTCGTCCAGAAAGAGGGCAAGTACAAGCACGACTTCGAGAAGGTCGCCCGGGTCGTCTACAACCGCCTCAAGCCGGACAACACCGAGACGTACGGCCTGCTCGACTTCGACTCCACGGTCAACTACCTGCGCGGCCGCTCCGAGTTGGCCACCGGCTCCGTCGACGAGCTGCGTCGGATCGACGACCCGTACAACACGTACAAGATAAAGGGCCTGCCGCCCGGACCGATCAGCAACCCCGGCGCCGAGGCGCTCAAGGCCTCGTTCCACCCGGCCAAGGGCAAGTGGTACTACTTCGTCTCGATCAACTCGGACACCACCCTTTTCGCGGAGACCAACGAGGAGCACAACCGGAACCGCGAGAAGTACCAGGAAGCGCTGGAGAAGCAAGAGAAGCAAGAGACCGAGCAATGAGCCGCACCACCAAGCACCGGGCCGCCGTGCTCGGCTCGCCGATCGCCCACTCCCTGTCGCCGGTGCTGCACCGCGCCGCGTACGCCGAACTCGGCCTGGACGACTGGTCCTACGACCGCTACGAGGTCGACGAGGCGGCGCTGCCCGGCTTCGTCGGCGGGCTCGGGCCCGAGTGGGCGGGGCTCTCCCTGACCATGCCGCTGAAGCGGGCCGTGCTGCCGCTGCTCGACGAGGTCAGCGAGACCGCGTCGTCCGTCGAGGCGGTGAACACCGTGGTGTTCGGCGAGGACGGGCGGAGCTACGGCGACAACACCGACATTCCCGGCATCGTTGCCGCGCTGCGTGAGCGAGGTGTCGAGGAGGTCTCCTCCGCCGCGATCCTCGGCGCGGGCGCCACCGCGTCGTCCGCGCTCGCCGCCCTGGCCCGGATCTGCACCGGCGAGGTCGTGGCGTACGTCCGCAGCGAGGCCCGCGCCGCGGAGATGACCGAGTGGGGGCGGCGGCTCGACGTGCCGGTGCGCACTGCCGACTGGGCGGACGCGGCGGTCGCGTTCGAGGCGCCCCTCGTGATCGCGACGACCCCGGCCGGGACCACCGACGCCCTGGTCCACGCCGTGCCCGAGCGTCCCGGCACGCTCTTCGACGTTCTGTACGACCCGTGGCCGACGCAGCTCGCCGCCCGCTGGTCGATGTGCGGCGGCGCCGTGGTCAGCGGCCTCGACCTCCTGGTGCACCAGGCCGTACTGCAGGTCGAGCAGATGACCGGACGCGCCCCGGCGCCGCTCGCCGCGATGCGCAAGGCGGGCGAGCGCGAGCTGGCCGCGCGCGCCACGGACTGCCCATAGTCGTCCGCCTGCTGGACCGGCGGCCGGGACGAGCCCCGGGACGTGGGAGGATCTAGGCAGGCGGGCCAGGGCGGCGGGCTCATCGATGGGGCCGCGCACCCGGCCGTGCCACACAGCAGAGCCAAAGGGCGCGAGCAGGAGGAGCACCGTTGAGCAGGTTGCGTTGGCTGACCGCGGGGGAGTCGCACGGTCCCGCACTCGTGGCGACGCTGGAGGGGCTGCCCGCGGGCGTGCCGATCACCACCGAGATGGTGGCGGACGCGCTGGCCCGGCGGCGCCTCGGCTACGGCCGTGGTGCGCGGATGAAGTTCGAGAAGGACGAGGTGACCTTCCTGGGCGGCGTCCGGCACGGCCTCACGCTCGGTTCCCCGGTCGCGGTCATGGTGGGCAACACCGAGTGGCCGAAGTGGGACAAGGTCATGGCCGCCGACCCGGTGGACGAGGCCGAGCTCGCCGAGCTGGCCCGGAACGCGCCGCTGACCCGGCCGCGGCCCGGCCACGCGGACCTCGCGGGCATGCAGAAGTACGGCTTCGACGAGGCGCGGCCCATCCTGGAGCGGGCGAGCGCCCGTGAGACGGCGGCCCGCGTGGCGCTCGGCACGGTGGCGCGGTCGTACCTGAAGGAGACCGCCGGCATCGAGATCGTCTCGCACGTCGTCGAGCTGGCCGCCGCCAAGGCCCCGTACGGCGTCTACCCCAAGCCTTCCGATGTGGAGAAGCTGGACGCGGACCCGGTGCGCTGCCTGGACGCGGACGCGTCGAAGGCGATGGTCGCGGAGATCGACCAGGCCCACAAGGACGGCGACACCCTGGGCGGTGTGGTCGAGGTCCTCGCGTACGGCGTACCGGTGGGCCTGGGCTCGCACGTGCACTGGGACCGGCGCCTGGACGCCCGTCTCGCCGCCGCCCTGATGGGCATTCAGGCCATCAAGGGCGTCGAGGTCGGCGACGGCTTCGACCTCGCCCGGGTGCCCGGCTCCAAGGCGCATGACGAGATCGTCGCCACCGATGAGGGAGTACGCCGCACCACCGGCCGCTCCGGCGGTACCGAGGGCGGTCTGACCACGGGGGAACTCCTGCGCGTACGGGCCGCAATGAAGCCGATCGCGACCGTGCCGCGCGCCCTGGCCACCATCGACGTGACCACCGGCGAGGCCGCCAAGGCGCACCACCAGCGCTCCGACGTGTGCGCGGTACCGGCCGCCGGGATCGTCGCCGAGGCGATGGTGGCCCTGGTCCTCGCGGACGCGGTGGCGGAGAAGTTCGGCGGCGACAGCGTGGCCGAGACCCGCCGCAACGCCCAGTCGTACCTCGACCACCTGCAGATCCGGTGAGCGGCCCGCAGATCGTTCTGGTCGGGCCCATGGGCGTGGGCAAGTCCACCGTGGGCGCCCTCCTCGCCGAGCTGCTCGGTTGCACCTTCCGGGACACCGATGCCGACATCGTCGCCGCCGAGGGGCGGGAGATCGCGGAGATCTTCGTCGACGACGGTGAGCCGCACTTCCGGGAGCTCGAGCGCCGGGCGGTACGGGCCGCCGTCGCCGAGCACGAGGGTGTGCTCGCGCTCGGCGGGGGCGCCGTCCTCGACGAGGGCACCCGGGAGCTCCTCGCCGACCTGCCCGTCGTCTATCTCTCGATGGACGTCGAGGAGGCGGTCCGGCGCACCGGCCTGAATGTCGCCCGCCCCCTGCTCGCCATCAACCCGCGCAAGCAGTGGCGCGAGCTGATGGAGGCCCGCCGCTCCCTCTACACCGAAGTCGCCCGCGCCGTCGTGCCCACCGACGGCCGCACCCCCGAAGAGGTCGTCCAAGCGGTCCTCGACGCACTGGAGTTGAAGCAACCATGAGCACCGGGCAGAACGACGTGACGCGCATCCAGGTCGGCGGCACGGCCGGATCCGACCCGTACGAGGTGCTCGTCGGGCGGCAGCTGCTCGGCGAACTCGGCCCGCTCATCGGCGGAGCCAAGCGGGTCGCGGTCATCCACCCCGAGGCGCTCGCCGAGACCGGTGAGGCGCTCCGTGCCGACCTGGCCGAGCAGGGCTTCGAGGCCGTCGCCATCCAGGTGCCCAACGCCGAGGAGGCCAAGACCGCCGAGGTCGCGGCGTACTGCTGGAAGGCGCTCGGCCAGTCCGGCTTCACCCGCTCCGACGTCGTCGTGGGCGTCGGCGGCGGCGCCACCACCGACCTGGCCGGATTCGTCGCGGCGACCTGGCTGCGCGGGGTGCGTTGGATCGCCGTACCGACGACCGTGCTCGCGATGGTCGACGCGGCCGTGGGCGGCAAGACCGGCATCAACACCGCCGAGGGCAAGAACCTGGTCGGCTCCTTCCACCCGCCCGCGGGCGTCCTGTGCGACCTGGCCGCGCTGGACTCGCTGCCGGTCAACGACTACGTCTCCGGGCTCGCGGAGGTCATCAAGGCCGGGTTCATCTCGGACCCGGTGATCCTCGACCTGATCGAGGCCGACCCGCAGGCGGCGCGCACCCCGGCCGGGCCGCACACCGCCGAGCTGATCGAGCGGTCCATCAGGGTCAAGGCCGACGTGGTCTCCAGCGACCTCAAGGAAGCGGGCCTGAGGGAGATCCTCAACTACGGCCACACGCTCGGCCACGCCATCGAGAAGAACGAGCGTTACAAGTGGCGCCACGGCGCCGCCGTCAGCGTGGGCATGATGTTCGCCGCCGAACTCGGCCGCCTGGCCGGGCGTTTGGACGATGCTACCGCTGAACGGCACCGTACCGTCCTCGAGGCGGTCGGGCTGCCGCTGACCTACCGCGGCGACCAGTGGCCCAAGCTCGTCGAGAACATGAAGATCGACAAGAAGTCCCGCGGCGACCTGCTGCGCTTCATCGTCCTCGACGGCCTCGGCAAGCCGACCGTCCTGGAGGGCCCGGACCCGGCGATCCTGCTCGCCGCGTACGGCGAGGTCTCCTCCTGAGCCGTGTCGCCGGAGTGCCGATCGAACTCACGCCCCACACCGGGCACTTGTGACCGTCCCCGGCCGTTCACACAACGGCGGCCGGGGACGGTACCGTTCGGTAGGGAACCGGGCGCCACGGCTCTGCCGAAGAAGCGCCCGACCAGCGCCTGTTGCCTGTACGAGACGGAGTGGCACCGGATGCAGCACGCAGTGGGGAATCCGCTGCCGCCGCCCCACCAGCCGGGGCACGGACCGGCCACCGGCTGGTCGCCGGCCGCACAACACCCGGGCCCACCGGGCCAAGCCCCCCACCCCGGGGCCGGTCAGCCCCAGGGCGCCCCACAACACCCCGGGCAGCCACCCGCCCCACAGGCCCCCGCGCCTTCCGGCCCGCCTCCGGCCCCTGCGCCTTCCGGCCCACCTGCGGGCCCCGCGCCCTCTGGTCCGCCTCCGGCGCCGCACGCCCCGGCCGGGCCCCCGCACCCGCCGGGGTTCAACGGCCATCCGCAGGGCCCCCCGGCGCAGCAGCCCCCGGCGCCCGCCTCCGCCCAGACGGTGCCCGATGGCAACACCGGGCACGTCCAGCTCCCGCCCGGTGGCCCGGTCGCCGTGCCGAGCCCCCCGCCCGGCGCCACCCAGGGCGACACCGGCGCCACCACGCTCGCCGTGCTCCTCATCGGCCCCGCGGGCGCGGGCAAGACCTCGGTCGCCAAGTACTGGGCCGAGCACCGCCGCGTCCCCACGGCCCACATCAGCCTCGACGACGTACGCGAATGGGTCCGCTCCGGCTTCGCCGACCCGCAGTCCGGCTGGAACGACAACTCCGAGGCCCAGTACCGCCTGGCCCGCCGCACCTGCGGCTTCGCCGCGCGGAACTTCCTGGCCAACGGAATCTCCTGCATCCTCGACGACGCCGTCTTCCCGGACCGCCCGGTCGTCGGCCTCGGCGGCTGGAAGCGGCACGTGGGCCCCGGCCTGCTCCCCGTCGTGCTCCTGCCGGGCCTGGAGATCGTCCTGGAGCGCAACGCCCAGCGCTCCGGCAACCGCCGCCTCACCAATGAAGAGGTGGCCCGCATCCACGGCCGCATGGCCGGCTGGTACGGCTCCGGACTCCCGATCATCGACAACTCCCAGTACGACGTCCCCACCACGGCCCGAGTCCTGGACGACGTACTGGCCCGCGCCATCGCCAGCCCGCCGCAGTGGTAGGCGCCGGCCCGCCGCAGTGGTAGGGGCGCGGCCCGAGCCGGCGGACCACATCCCCGGTCGGACGCGCTGACCAGGCCACCCCGCCCCGCCCCTCGTACGCTCGGCACATGTCCGAGGTGTACGCGGCCCGCAGGGATCGGCTCCGAGAGCAGTGCACAGCCGGCGGCAGCGCGGCGGCTGTCGTCTCCCGCCCCGCCAACGTCCGCTATCTCGCGGGCGCGGCACCCCGTGACGCGGTCCTGCTACTCGGCCCGGGCGAGGACGTTCTGTTGTGCGTCGGCTCCCCGGGCAGCCCTCCGGGCGTACCGCCGAGCGGTCGCCCCGCCGAGGGGCGCCTCGACGCGTCCTTGCTGGTCCAGGAGCTGCCGGGGCCCGGCGGTGACCCGGCCGTCGCGGCCGCCGACCTCGCCGCCGGGCGGGGCGCCGAGTCGCTCGCGGTCGAGGAGCACCATCTGACGGTCGCCCGGCACCGCGCCCTCGGCTCCGTCGCGCCCCGGCTCCGCCTCGCCGACCTGGGCTGCGCCGTGGAGCAGCTGCGTCTGATCAAGGACGAGGAAGAGCTCTCCTGCCTGCGGATCGCCGCCGAGATCGCCGACCAGGCCCTCGGCGAGCTGCTCGAGTCCATCCTGGTCGGCCGGACCGAACGGCACCTCGCCCTGGAGCTCGAGCGCCGCCTGGTCGACCACGGCGCCGACGGTCCGGCGTTCCCCACCTCGGTGGGCTCGGGCGTCAACTCGGGCCTGGGCGGTCACCGCCCCACGGACCGCCGCGTCGAGGAGGGCGACTTCCTCACCGTCTGCCTGGGCGCCTGCTACCGCGGCTACCGCAGCGAGATCGGTCGTACCTTTGTTATTGGCACCACCCCCTCGGATTGGCAGATCGAGCTGTACGACCTGGTCTTCGCCGCGCAGCGGGCCGGACGCGAGGCGCTCGTACCGGGCGCCGAGTACCGGGAAGTGGACCGTGCCGCGCGCTCCGTCCTGGACGCCGCGGGGCACGGGCACGGGCTCGCGCCGAGGACCGGGCACGGTGTCGGACTCGAAAACGACGAGGACCCGCAGTTGGCCCCGGCGGCCATGGGTAAACTGGACGCTCGTGTGCCGGTCACCGTCGAACCGGGGGTCCACCTCCCGGGCCGGGGCGGTGTCCGGATCGATGACACGCTCGTCGTGCGCCCCGAGGCGGACGGCGGACCCGAGCTACTCACCATTACGACCAAGGAGCTGCTCGCGCTCTAGCGCGTACGGCCTTCGAGGTCCCACCAGCTTCAGTCCAGGAGATTCCGCAACCGTGGCTTCCACGAACGACCTCAAGAACGGCATGGTGCTCAAGCTCGACGGCGGCCAGCTGTGGTCCGTCGTCGAGTTCCAGCACGTCAAGCCCGGTAAGGGCCCGGCTTTCGTGCGCACCAAGCTCAAGAACGTGCTCTCCGGCAAGGTGGTCGACAAGACCTTCAACGCCGGCGTCAAGGTCGAGACGGCCACTGTCGACAAGCGCGACATGCAGTTCTCGTACATGGACGGCGACTATTTCGTCTTCATGGACATGCAGACGTACGACCAGCTGCACATCGACCGCAAGACCGTCGGCGACGCCGCGAACTTCCTGGTCGAGGGCTTCGAGGCGACCGTCGCGCAGCACGAGGGCGAGGTGCTCTTCGTCGAGCTGCCCGCCGCGGTCGAGCTGACCATCCGGGAGACCGAGCCGGGCGTCCAGGGCGACCGCTCCACCGGTGGCACCAAGCCCGCCATCCTGGAGACCGGCCACCAGATCAACGTCCCGCTCTTCATCACCACCGGTGAGAAGATCAAGGTCGACACGCGCACCAGCGACTACCTCGGCCGGGTGACCAGCTAACCGTGGCTGCCCGAAACACGGCCCGTAAGCGTGCCTTCCAGATCCTCTTCGAGGCCGACCAGCGCGGCGCCGGTGTGGAGACCGTGCTCGGCGACTGGCTCCGGCACGCCCGGACCGACACCCGGCAGCCGCCGGTCAGCGAGTACACCATGCAGCTGGTCGAGGGCTACGCCACCAAGGCGTCCCGGATCGACGAGTTGCTCTCGCAGTACGCCGTGGACTGGACGCTCGACCGGATGCCGGTCGTCGACCGGAACATCCTGCGCCTCGGCGCGTACGAGCTGATCTGGGTGGACGAGACCCCCGACGCCGTCGTTCTCGACGAGGCCGTGCAGCTCACCAAGGAGTTCTCCACGGATGAGTCGCCGGCCTTCGTGAACGGCCTGCTCGGCCGTCTCAAGGACCTCAAGCCGACGCTGCGGCGGTCCGAGGACTGACCCGGCCTACCGGCCTTACGACGACGGGCCCGTCCCACGCGAACAGCGTGGCACGGGCCCGTCGTCGTTGCCTGGGGCGGTGCGCGTACGCACGGACGCCCGGGATGCCGTGGGCGGACGTCACAACGCCGCCGGGGGTGGCCGTGGCCTCTCGGCCCGGCCACCCCCGGCGGCACGTTTCTGCTGGTGTCCTGTACGGAATCAGACCTCTTCGTGAGCGACCGCGCGGCGCGCGTCCGCGTCCAGGACGCCCCAGCTGATCAGCTGCTCGGTGAGGACCGAGGGGGACTGGTCATAGATCACGGCGAGGGTACGCAGGTCGTCCTGGCGGATCGAGAGCACCTTGCCGTTGTAGTCACCGCGCTGCGACTGGATCGTTGCCGCGTACCGCTGCAGCGGTCCGGCCTTCTCCTGCGGGACATGGGCGAGCCGCTCCAGGTCCAGAACGAGCTTCGGCGGCGGCTCGGCGGCGCCGCCCGGGGTCGTGCCCGGCAGGAGCTCCTGCACCGGAACGCCGTAGAAATCGGCCAGCTCGGCAAGACGCTGCACCGTCACGGCGCGGTCGCCACGCTCGTACGAACCGACCACGACCGCCTTCCAGCGTCCCTGGGACTTCTCCTCGACACCGTGGAGGGAAAGGCCCTGCTGGGTGCGGATGGCCCGGAGCTTGGCCCCGAGCTGTTTGGCGTATTCGCTGGACATATAGCTCCCCGGACGCTGCATTCATCATGCGGCTTGGACGCGTGCCTAGTGACTCACTGTGAGGTTACGCAGCGTTACTTGGATGCGTCAAGCCGAAAGGTCCGTACCGCCCGCCAGGTGGGGGGTGAGCTGCGGTGTTGCCGCTACTGATACGGTAGATGGCGCAATCCAGACGTCCTTTAAGGTCCGTCCCGTGAGGCGGAGAAGGAGGTCCGTTTCGTATGGACGCCAAAAGCAGTTCCGATGTCGCTCGGCCCGTTCTCGAAGGCCCCGACATCGCGCGGGTATTGACCCGCATCGCTCACGAAATGGTCGAACGCGCGAAGGGCGCCGACGACGTCGTGCTTCTCGGCATTCCGACCCGCGGGGTCTTCCTGGCCCAGCGGCTCGCGGCGAAACTCGCGGAGATCACCGGCCGCGCCATCCCGTGCGGGTCGCTCGACATCACCATGTACCGCGATGACCTGCGGATGCACCCGCCGCGGGCGCTCGCGCGTACCGACATCCCCGGCGACGGGATCGACGGGAGCCTCGTGGTCCTCGTCGACGACGTGCTCTTCTCCGGCCGCACCATCCGCGCCGCCCTCGACGCCCTGAACGACATCGGGCGCCCGCGGGCCGTACAGCTGGCGGTCCTGGTCGACCGCGGCCACCGCGAACTGCCCATCCGCGCCGACTACGTCGGCAAGAACCTCCCCACGTCGCTGCGGGAGACGGTCAAGGTCCAGCTCGCCGAGGAGGACGGTCGCGACACCGTACTGCTCGGTGACAAGCAGGACGCCCCGGCCGGCGAGCAGTAGCACCCCACCCCGGCGCACACCCCGTGGCGCCTCAGTGCGCCGCTGCGCGCCCGTAGGGCGCCGACCCGGCGCCCTTATGCCCGAACCCTCCGGATTCCCAGCAGTCCCTCGCCTGGAGCCACCCCGATGATGCGTCACCTCATCTCGGCCGCCGACCTCACCTGCGACGACGCCGTCCTGATCCTCGACACCGCCGAGGAGATGGCCCGGGTCGCCGACCGGCCGATCAAGAAACTGCCCACCCTGCGCGGACGGACCGTCTGCAACCTCTTCTTCGAGGACTCGACCCGCACCCGGATCTCCTTCGAGGCCGCCGAGAAGCGGCTCTCCGCGGACGTGATCAACTTCGCCGCGAAGGGGTCCAGCGTCTCCAAGGGCGAGTCGCTCAAGGACACCGCACAGACCCTGGAGGCGATGGGCGTCGACGCCGTCGTCATCCGGCACAGCGCCTCCGGCGCCCCGTACCGCCTGGCCAACTCCGGCTGGATCGACGCCCCCGTCATCAACGCCGGTGACGGCACCCACCAGCACCCCACGCAGGCGCTCCTTGACGCCTTCACGATGCGCCGCCGTCTGATCGGCCCGGACGCCGGGCTCGGCCAGGACCTCAGCGGCAAGCGGATCACCCTCGTCGGCGATGTGCTGCACAGCCGGGTCGCCCGCTCCAACGTCGACCTGCTGCACACCCTCGGCGCCGAGGTCACCCTGGTCGCGCCGCCCACCCTGCTGCCCGTCGGCGTCGACACCTGGCCCTGCGCCGTCAGTTACGACCTCGACCGCGAACTGCCCAAGTCCGACGCGGTGATGATGCTGCGCGTCCAGCGGGAGCGGATGAACGCCGCGTTCTTCCCCACCGAGCGGGAGTACGCGCGTCGGTACGGGCTCGACGGCGAGCGGATGGCGAAGATGCCCGGGCACGCCGTCGTCATGCACCCCGGGCCGATGGTCCGCGGCATGGAGATCACCGCCGAGGTCGCCGACTCGGAGCGCTGCACCGCCATCGAGCAGGTGACCAACGGTGTCTCCATCCGGATGGCCGTTCTGTATCTGCTGCTCGGCGGCAACGAACCCGCCGTCACCCATGCCCGTACCGAGGAGAGCAAGTAACCATGAGCAAGACCCTTATCCGTGGCGCCAAGGTCCTGGGTGGCGAGGTTCAGGACGTTCTGATCGACGGTGAGACCATCGCGGCCGTCGGCACCGGGCTCTCCGCCGAGGGTGCCCAGGTCATCGAGGCCGACGGCCAGGTCCTTCTGCCCGGCCTCGTCGACCTGCACACGCACCTGCGCGAGCCCGGCCGTGAGGACTCCGAGACCGTTCTCACCGGCACCAAGGCCGCGGCGCGCGGCGGCTGGACCGCCGTGCACGCCATGGCCAACACCTTCCCGGTCGCCGACACCGCGGGCGTCGTCGAGCAGGTCTGGCGGCTTGGCCGCGAGTCCGGTTACTGCGATGTGCAGCCGGTCGGCGCCGTCACCGTCGGCCTGGAGGGCAAGAAGCTCGCCGAGCTGGGCGCCATGCACGACTCCGCCGCCGAGGTCAAGGTCTTCTCGGACGACGGCAAGTGCGTCGACGATGCGGTGATCATGCGCCGGGCGCTCGAGTACGTGAAGGCCTTCGACGGCGTCGTCGCGCAGCACGCCCAGGAGCCGCGGCTCACCGAGGGCGCCCAGATGAACGAGGGCACCGTCTCCGCCGAGCTCGGTCTGGGCGGCTGGCCCGCCGTCGCCGAGGAGTCGATCATCGCCCGCGATGTGCTGCTTGCCGAACACGTCGGCTCCCGGGTGCACATCTGCCACCTGTCGACCGCGGGCAGCGTCGAGATCGTACGGTGGGCCAAGTCCCGCGGCATCGACGTCACCGCCGAGGTCACCCCGCACCACCTGCTCCTCACCGACGAGTTGGTGCGCACGTACAACCCGGTCTACAAGGTGAACCCGCCGCTGCGCACCGAGCGTGACGTGATGGCGCTGCGCGAGGCCCTGGCGGACGGCACGATCGACATCGTCGCCACGGACCACGCCCCGCACCCGCACGAGGACAAGGACTGCGAGTGGGCCGCGGCCGCCATGGGCATGGTCGGCCTGGAGACCGCGCTTTCCGTGGTGCAGCAGACGATGGTGGAGACCGGTCTGCTCGACTGGGCGGGCGTCGCCGAGCGGATGTCCGTCAATCCCGCGAAGATCGGCCGCCTCGACGGCCACGGACGCCCCGTCTCGGCTGGTGAGCCCGCCAACCTCACCCTGGTCGATCCGGCATACCGTGGATCCGTGGACCCCGCCGGATTCGCCTCCCGTAGCCACAACACCCCGTACGAGGGCCGCGAGCTGCCGGGGCGCGTCACCCACACGTTCCTGCGGGGCCGGGCCACGGTCATCGACGGGAAGCTGGCGTGAGCACACCACTGCTGATTCAGGCCGCCGAACAGAAATCGGCGGAGGTGACGGACTGGGCCGCACGCATCGGCTGGCTGGTCGGCCTGGCGCTCTTCGTGGCGCTCGTCTACTGGCTGATGCGCCAGGGCTGGAAGTGGCGCGCCACGCTCCAGGGCGATCTGCCCGAGCTGCCCGCGGTGCCGGACACCACGGGCCCGGCCAAACTTGAGCTGAGCGGCCGGTACCACGGGTCCACCACGGCCGGGCAGTGGCTCGACCGGATCGTGGCCCACGGTCTCGGCACCCGCAGCCGGGCCGAGCTGACGCTCACCGGCGAGGGCCTGACGGTCCTGCGCCCCGGGGCCGGGGACTTCTTCATCCCGGCCGCCCAACTGCGCGAGGCCCGCCTCGACAAGGGCATCGCCGGGAAGGTCCTCGCCGAGGGCGGGCTGCTCATCGTCACCTGGGAGCACGGAGGCAAGCTGCTCGACTCCGGCTTCCGCTCCGACCACGCCGCCGAGCACACCGAGTGGGTCGACACCCTGAACAAGATGACCGAGCCAACCAAGATGACCGAACCGACGGAAGGCCACGCACGATGACCACCTCCACCAGGGGAGCCGGAAAAGCTCCCGCCGTACTCGTCCTGGAGGACGGACGTGTGTTCCGCGGCCGTGCCTACGGGGCCGTGGGGGAGACCTTCGGCGAGGCCGTGTTCTCCACCGGCATGACCGGCTACCAGGAGACCCTGACCGACCCCTCGTACGACCGGCAGATCGTGGTGTCCACCGCCCCGCAGATCGGCAACACCGGCTGGAACGACGAGGACGACGAGTCCCGCCGCATCTGGGTCTCGGGCTATGTCGTACGTGACCCCGCCCGCATCCCCTCCAACTGGCGGGCCCAGCGCTCCCTCGACGACGAGCTGGTCAACCAGGGCATCGTCGGCATCTCCGGCATCGACACCCGGGCCCTCACCCGCCACCTGCGCGAGCGCGGCGCGATGCGCTCGGGCATCTTCTCCGGCGAGGCGCTCGCCGGGGTCCCGGAGTCCGACCTCGTCGCGCGCGTACAGGCACAGCCCCAGATGAAGGGCGCCAGCCTGTACGAGAACGTCACCACCGAGGAGGCGTACGTCGTCCCCGCGATCGGTGCGAAGAAGTTCACCGTCGCCGCCATCGACCTCGGCATCAAGGGCATGACCCCGCAGCGCATGGCCGAGCGCGGCATCGAGGTGCACGTGCTTCCCGCCACCGCCACCGAGGAGGACGTCTACGCGGTCAACCCGGACGGCGTGTTCTTCTCCAACGGCCCCGGCGACCCGGCCACCGCCGACGGACCGGTCGCCCTGATGACCGCCGTCCTGAAGCGCAGGACCCCGCTGTTCGGCATCTGCTTCGGCAACCAGATCCTGGGCCGCGCGCTCGGCTTCGGCACCTTCAAGCTGAAGTACGGCCACCGCGGCATCAACCAGCCGGTGCAGGACCGTACGACCGGCAAGGTCGAGATCACCGCGCAGAACCACGGCTTCGCCGTCGACGCACCCCTCGACCAGGTCAGCGAGACGCCCTTCGGCCGCGCCGAGGTGTCCCACGTCGGCCTGAACGACAACGTGGTGGAAGGACTGCGGCTGCTCGACCAGCCCGCCTTCTCCGTCCAGTACCACCCCGAAGCGGCCGCGGGCCCGCACGACGCCGCGTACCTCTTCGACCGCTTCGTATCTCTGATGGAGGCCGAGCGTGCCTAAGCGCACCGATATCCAGTCCGTCCTGGTCATCGGCTCCGGCCCGATCGTGATCGGCCAGGCCGCCGAGTTCGACTACTCCGGGACCCAGGCCTGCCGCGTCCTCAAGGCCGAGGGCCTGCGCGTCATCCTGGTCAACTCCAACCCGGCGACGATCATGACCGACCCGGAGATCGCCGACGCCACGTACGTCGAGCCGATCACCCCCGAGTTCGTCGAGAAGATCATCGCCAAGGAGCGCCCCGACGCGCTGCTGCCCACCCTCGGCGGCCAGACCGCGCTCAACACCGCGATCTCGCTGCACGAGGCGGGCACCCTGGACAAGTACTCCGTCGAACTGATCGGCGCCAACGTCGAGGCGATCAACAAGGGCGAGGACCGCGACCTGTTCAAGGAGGTCGTGGAGGCCGTCAACGCCAAGATCGGGCACGGCGAGTCCGCCCGCTCCTACATCTGCCACTCCATGGACGACGTCCTCAGGGGCGTCGAGGAGCTCGGCGGCTACCCCGTCGTCGTCCGCCCCTCCTTCACCATGGGCGGCGCCGGTTCCGGCTTCGCGCACAACGAGGAGGAGCTGCGCCGCATCGCCGGTCAGGGCCTCACGCTCTCGCCGACCACCGAGGTGCTCCTTGAGGAGTCCATCCTCGGCTGGAAGGAGTACGAGCTGGAGCTGATGCGCGACAAGCACGACAACGTCGTGGTCGTCTGCTCCATCGAGAACTTCGACCCGATGGGCGTGCACACCGGCGACTCCATCACCGTCGCCCCGGCGATGACGCTCACCGACCGCGAGTACCAGACCCTGCGGGACATCGGCATCGCCGTGATCCGCGAGGTCGGCGTCGACACCGGCGGCTGCAACATCCAGTTCGCGGTCAACCCCGAGGACGGTCGCGTGATCGTCATCGAGATGAACCCGCGGGTGTCCCGTTCGTCCGCGCTCGCCTCCAAGGCCACCGGCTTCCCGATCGCCAAGATCGCCGCCAAGCTGGCCGTCGGCTACACGCTCGACGAGATCCCCAACGACATCACCGAGCAGACCCCGGCCTCCTTCGAGCCGACGCTCGACTACGTCGTGGTCAAGGCCCCGCGGTTCGCATTCGAGAAGTTCCCGTCCGCCGACTCCACCCTCACCACCACCATGAAGTCGGTCGGCGAGGCCATGGCGATCGGCCGTAACTTCACCGAGGCGTTCCAGAAGGCGCTGCGCTCCCTGGAGAAGAAGGGCTCGCAGTTCACCTTCGTCGGCCCGACCGGCGACAAGGCCGAACTCCTCCGCGAGGCCGTCCGGCCCACCGACGGCCGGATCAACCTCGTCATGGAGGCCATCCGCGCGGGCGCGACGCCGGACGAGGTCTTCGACGCCACGAAGATCGACCCCTGGTTCGTGGACCAGCTCTTCCTCATCAAGGAGACCGCCGACGAGCTCGCCGGTGCCCCGGAGCTGACCGCCGACCTGATCGCCGAGGCCAAGCGGCACGGCTTCTCGGACCACCAGATCGCCGAGATCCGCGGCCTGCGCGAGGACGTCGTGCGCGAGGTCCGGCACGCACTCGGGGTGCGCCCGGTCTACAAGACGGTCGACACCTGCGCCGCCGAATTCGCCGCCAAGACGCCGTACTTCTACTCCTCCTACGACGAGGAGACCGAGGTCGCACGGCGCGAGAAGCCCGCCGTGATCATCCTGGGCTCGGGCCCGAACCGGATCGGTCAGGGCATCGAGTTCGACTACTCCTGTGTCCACGCCTCCTTCGCGCTCAGCGAGGCGGGCTACGAGACGGTGATGGTCAACTGCAACCCGGAGACGGTCTCCACCGACTACGACACCTCCGACCGGCTCTACTTCGAGCCGCTCACTCTCGAGGACGTCCTGGAGATCGTGCACGCCGAGCAGCAGGCGGGCCCGCTCGCCGGCGTCATCGTGCAGCTCGGCGGCCAGACCCCGCTCGGCCTCTCCCAGGCCCTCAAGGACAACGGCGTCCCGGTCGTCGGCACCCCGCCGGAGGCCATCCACGCCGCCGAGGACCGCGGCGCCTTCGGCCGCGTGCTCGCGGAGGCCGGGCTTCCGGCGCCCAAGCACGGCACCGCCACGACGTTCGCGGAAGCGAAGAACATCGCTGACGAGATCGGCTACCCGGTGCTCGTCCGCCCGTCGTACGTGCTCGGCGGCCGCGGCATGGAGATCGTGTACGACGAGGCCCGGCTCTCGGCGTACATCGAGGAGTCGACCGAGATCAGCCCCTCGCGGCCGGTGCTCGTCGACCGCTTCCTGGACGACGCCATCGAGATCGACGTGGACGCGCTCTACGACGGCCACGAGCTCTACCTCGGCGGCGTCATGGAGCACATCGAGGAGGCCGGTATCCACTCCGGCGACTCGGCGTGCGCGCTGCCCCCGATCACCCTCGGCGGCTTCGACATCAAGCGGCTTCGCGCCTCGACCGAGGGCATCGCCAAGGGAGTCGGCGTCCGCGGACTGATCAACATCCAGTTCGCGATGGCCGGGGACATCCTGTACGTCCTCGAGGCCAACCCGCGCGCCTCGCGTACCGTCCCCTTCACCTCGAAGGCCACCGCGGTGCCGCTCGCCAAGGCCGCCGCGCGCATCTCGCTCGGCGCCACCATCGCCGAGCTGCGCGCGGAGGGTCTGCTTCCGGCCGAGGGCGACGGCGGCACGCTCCCGATGGACGCGCCGATCTCCGTCAAGGAGGCCGTCATGCCGTGGTCGCGGTTCCGCGACATCCACGGCCGCGGCGTCGACACCGTCCTCGGCCCGGAGATGCGCTCCACCGGCGAGGTCATGGGCATCGACTCGGTCTTCGGCACGGCATACGCCAAGTCGCAGGCCGGGGCGTACGGTCCGCTGCCCACCAAGGGCCGGGCGTTCATCTCGGTCGCCAACCGGGACAAGCGCTCGATGATCTTCCCGGCGCGGGAACTCGTCGCCCACGGCTTCGAGTTGCTCGCCACCTCCGGCACCGCCGAGGTGCTCAAGCGCAACGGCATCAACGCCACCGTCGTGCGCAAGCAGTCGCAGGGCGAGGGCCCGAACGGTGAGAAGACCATCGTCCAGCTCATCCATGAGGGCGTCGTCGACCTGATCGTCAACACCCCGTACGGCACCGGCGGCCGCCTCGACGGCTACGACATCCGTACCGCCGCCGTCGCGCGCAGCGTGCCCTGCCTGACCACGGTGCAGGCGCTCGCCGCCGCCGTGCAGGGCATCGACGCGCTCAACCACGGGGACGTGGGCGTCCGTTCACTTCAGGAACACGCACAGCACCTGACCGCGGCCCGCGACTAGCCATCGGATGGGGGGACACCGGAAACGGTGTCCCCCTCTTCGTGAGGACACCCCAGGACACCCCATGTACAAGTTCTTCTTCTCCCTCGTCTTCAAGCGCATGGACCCGGAGCAGGCCCACCACCTGGCCTTCCGCTGGATCCGGCTTGCGGCCCGCATCCCCGGGCTCCGTACTTTTGTGGCGGCCGTCCTCGCCCCCCGCTTCAAGGAGCTGCGCACCGAGGCGCTCGGCCTGCGGATGCACGGGCCGTTCGGGCTCGCCGCCGGGTTCGACAAGAACGCCGTCGCGATCGACGGCATGGCGATGCTCGGCTTCGACCACATCGAGATCGGCACCGTCACGGGCGAGCCGCAGCCCGGCAACCCCAAGAAGCGGCTCTTCCGGCTGATCCCGGACCGCGCCCTGATCAACCGCATGGGCTTCAACAACGAGGGTTCGGCGGCCGTCGCGCAGCGCCTCGCCGCGCGAGAGGCCGCCCTCGGTAACAAGCACAGCCGTACGGCAGTTGGCGTCAACATCGGCAAGACGAAGGTCGTACCGGAGGCCGAGGCGGCCGCCGACTACGTGAAGTCGGCCGAGCGCCTCGCACGCCACGCCGACTACCTGGTCGTGAACGTCTCGTCGCCGAACACCCCGGGCCTGCGCAGCCTCCAGGCCACCGAGTCTCTGCGACCGCTCCTGACCGCCGTACGCGAGGCCGCCGACCGCAGCGTCACCGGCCGCCGCGTCCCGCTCCTGGTCAAGATCGCGCCCGACCTCGCGGACGAGGACATCGACGCGGTCGCCGACCTGGCCGTGGAGCTCGGCCTGGACGGCATCATCGCCACCAACACCACCATCGCGCGCGACGGCCTCGGCCTGACCTCGGACCCGGCGCTCGTCAAGGAGATCGGCGGCCTCTCCGGGGCACCGTTGAAGGAGCGCTCCCTGGACGTCCTGCGGCGGCTTTACGCGCGCGTGGGCGACCGCATCACGCTCATCGGCGTCGGCGGCATCGAGACCGCCGAGGACGCCTGGCAGCGCATCCTCGCCGGGGCGACTCTGGTTCAGGGCTACAGCGCGTTCATCTACGAGGGCCCGTTCTGGATGCGCGCGATCCACAAGGGCCTCGCGGCCCGCCTGAACAACAGCCCGTACGCCACCCTCGCCGAGGCCGTCGGCGCCGACGTAAGGAAGTCCGCATGACTGAACCGGAGCCCTTCGGCGCGCGCCTGCGCCGCGCCATGGACGACCGCGGCCCGCTCTGCGTCGGCATCGACCCGCACGCCGCGCTGCTCGACGCGTGGGGCCTGCCGGACACGGTCGAGGGCCTTGAGCGGTTCTCGCGCACGGTCGTCGAGGCCCTGGGCGAGCGGGTCGCGGTGTTCAAGCCGCAGTCCGCGTTCTTCGAGCGCTTCGGCTCGCGCGGCATCGCCGTCCTCGAGGCCTCGGTCCAGGAGGCTCGGGAGGCGGGCGCCCTGGTCGTGATGGACGCCAAGCGCGGCGACATCGGCTCCACCATGGCCGCGTACGCGGAGACGTATCTGCGCAAGGGCGCGCCGCTGTTCTCGGACGCCCTCACGGTCTCCCCGTACCTCGGCTACGGCTCCCTGAAGCCCGCGGTGGAGCTGGCCCGGGAGAACGGGGCGGGGCTCTTCGTGCTCGCCCTGACCTCCAACCCGGAGGGCGCGGAGGTGCAGCGCGCGGTGCGGGCCGACGGCAGGTCCGTGGGTGCCACGATGCTGGCCCACCTGGCGGCGGAGAACGCGGGCGCCGAGCCGCTCGGCTCGTTCGGCGCGGTGGTCGGCGCGACGCTCGGCGACCTCGCCGACAACCCGGAGTACGACCTCGCCATCAACGGTCCGCTCCTCGCCCCCGGGATCGGGGCGCAGGGCGCGGCCCCGGCGGACCTGCCGCGGGTCTTCGGCCCGGTGGTACGGAACGTCGTACCGAACGTCAGTCGGGGCGTGCTGCGCTTCGGGCCGGACGCGGCCGCGCTCCGCGAGGCGGCGGCCCGGTTCGCGGAAGAGGTACGGGACGCGGTGGCGGCGTAGGAGCCTGGAGCGTTGGCTGGGTGCCTGTTCAGGCCCTCTTGACAAGCTGTGCACCTCAAATCTCGGTCGATATGTCCGATATGCACAGTTCAAGCAAGGCTGACCAGGACTTTTCCGCTGTTCTCGCTGACTCTGGCGGTCCTTGCCGCTAGTCTCCGTCGAGAGCGCACGGGCAAACGCGTTGCTCGTTGCTCCCCAGGTGTGGGGCGACTAGGTTCCTCACCGGTCCGTATCCGACAGTTCGACAACCGAGGTGACGTAGGCGTGGCTCTTCCGCCCCTTACCCCTGAACAGCGCGCAGCCGCGCTCGAAAAGGCCGCCGCGGCTCGCCGGGAGCGGGCCGAGGTCAAGAATCGACTCAAGCACTCCGGTGCCTCTCTGCACGAGGTCATCGAGCAGGGCCAGAAGAACGACGTCATCGGCAAGATGAAGGTCTCGGCCCTCCTCGAGTCCCTGCCGGGCGTGGGCAAGGTCCGCGCCAAGCAGATCATGGAGCGGCTCGGCATTTCGGAGAGTCGGCGCGTGCGCGGACTCGGCTCCAACCAGATCGCGTCGCTTGAGCGCGAGTTCGGCAGCAGCGGTGCCGCCTGACGGTCTCAGGCAGTCCTGAGAACCTGGATAATCGCTGCATGGCTGCAACATCCCGGGGGGCGACCCCCGTACCCCCGGATTCACGTCCGCGACTGACCGTGCTCTCCGGCCCCTCCGGGGTCGGCAAGAGCACGGTCGTCGCTCATATGCGCAAGGAACACCCCGAGGTCTGGCTCTCGGTCTCGGCGACGACCCGTAAGCCGCGCCCCGGGGAGAAGCACGGCGTGCAGTACTTCTTCGTCTCCGACGAGGAGATGGACAAGCTGATCGCCAACGGCGAGCTGCTCGAGTGGGCCGAATTCGCCGGCAACCGTTACGGCACCCCCCGCAAGGCCGTGGAGGAGCGCCTGCAGAACGGCGAGCCCGTGCTCCTCGAGATCGACCTGCAGGGCGCCCGCCTGGTCCGCGAGTCGATGCCGGACGCCCAGCTGGTCTTCCTGGCCCCGCCCAGCTGGGAGGAGCTGGTGCGCCGCCTGACCGGCCGCGGCACCGAGGCGCCCGAGGTCATCGAGCGCCGCCTGGAGGCCGCGCGCACCGAGCTGGCCGCGGAGTCCGAGTTCGACAGCACCCTCGTCAATACCTCCGTCGAGGATGTGGCGCGTGAGCTGCTAGCCTTGATGAACGTTGTCTGATCTTTTTCCATTCTTCGGAAGGTAGAGCGTGTCCTCTTCCATCACCGCGCCCGAGGGCATCATCAACCCGCCGATCGACGAGCTCCTCGAGGCCACCGACTCGAAGTACAGCCTCGTGATCTACGCGGCCAAGCGTGCCCGCCAGATCAACGCGTACTACTCGCAGCTCGGCGAGGGCCTGCTCGAGTACGTCGGTCCGCTGGTCGACACCCACGTGCACGAGAAGCCGCTCTCGATCTCCCTGCGCGAGATCAACGCGGGTCTGCTGACCTCCGAGGCCGTCGAGGGCCCGGCGCAGTAAGCGCAGACCTCCACCGCCCCGGTGGCGGTCGGCTCACCAGCCAGTTCCAGGCCCGGCAGCGCGACTGTCGGGCCTGTGGTGTGTCATGAAGGCGTACGGCGTCACCAGGGCGCCTACGGAATCCGAAGGGTGGGGAGACACGGTGGACAGGACGGACGCGACACCGAGGGTCGTGCTCGGAGTCAGCGGCGGCATCGCCGCGTACAAGGCGTGCGAGCTCCTTCGACGGCTCACCGAGTCGGGCCATGACGTACGCGTCGTACCCACCGGGTCCGCGCTGAACTTCGTCGGCGCCGCCACCTGGTCCGCGCTCTCCGGCAACCCGGTCTCGACCGAGGTCTGGGACGACGTGAACGAGGTGCCGCACGTCCGCATCGGCCAGGCCGCGGACCTGGTCGTCGTCGCCCCCGCCACCGCCGACCTGCTCGCCAAGGCCGCCCACGGCCTCGCCGACGACCTGCTCACCAATACCCTGCTCACCGCCCGCTGCCCGGTCGTCTTCGCGCCCGCCATGCACACCGAGATGTGGGAGCACCCGGCGACCCAGGAGAACGTCGCGACGCTGCGCCGCCGCGGCGCCATCGTCATCGAGCCCGCCGTCGGCCGCCTCACCGGCGTCGACACCGGCAAGGGCCGACTGCCCGAGCCCGCCGAGATCTTCGAGGTCTGCCACCACGTCTTGAGAAGGCACAGCCTCGCCCCGGGCGGCGCCGCGGAGCCCGATCTGACCGGACGGCACGTCGTGATCACCGCGGGCGGCACCCGCGAGCCCCTCGACCCGGTCCGCTTCCTGGGCAACCGCTCCTCCGGCAAGCAGGGCTACGCCCTGGCCCGCACCGCCGCCGCCCGCGGCGCCCGGGTCACGCTCCTGTCGGCCAATGCGAACCTGCCCGACCCCGCAGGCGTCGAGGTCGTCCACGTCGGCACCGCGGTGCAGCTGCGCGAGGCCGTGCTCAAGGCCGCCGCACAGGCCGACGCCGTGGTGATGGCCGCCGCGGTCGCCGACTTCCGCCCGGAGGCGTACGCCAGCGGAAAGATCAAGAAGAAGGACGACGAGGAGCCCGCCCCGATCGCCCTCGTCCGCAACCCGGACATCCTCGCGGAGATCTCCGTCGACCGCCCGCGCCCGGGCCAGGTGATCGTCGGCTTCGCCGCCGAGACCGACGACGTCCTCGCCAACGGCCGGGCCAAGCTCGCCCGCAAGGGCTGTGACCTGCTCGTCGTCAACGAGGTGGGCGAGCGCAAGACCTTCGGCTCGGAAGCGAACGAGGCCGTGGTGCTCGGCTCCGACGGCAGCGAGACGCCGGTGCCGTACGGTCCCAAGGAGGACCTGGCGGACACCGTGTGGGATCTGGTCGCCCGTCGCATCGGGTGAACATCCGGTGAATGGTGTATTCGGCGCCCCCGCCGCAGCAAACCGGGCGAAATAGGGCCCAGGCCCTCTGGTGGAGCCCTACGGTGGTGTCGCAGAATGCAGTGCCGCAGGTCGCTGGGCTCCCACGGAGCGAGACGCGTGGTCCAGCGGCTTGGCACGACCTATAAACTGGTCGCGGATCGTTACGGGCGCAGCTCCCGGGCGGTCCGCCAATGATCAGCCAGCAGCCGCTGCAACCCCAGGGAGCGTTGTGTCCCGTCGTCTGTTCACCTCGGAGTCTGTGACCGAGGGCCACCCCGACAAGATCGCTGACCAGATCAGCGACACCATTCTCGACGCGCTGCTCCGCGAGGACCCCTCGTCCCGCGTCGCCGTCGAGACGCTGATCACCACCGGTCAGGTCCACGTGGCCGGCGAGGTCACGACCAAGGCGTACGCCGATATCGCGACGCTGGTCCGCGACAAGATCCTCGACATCGGCTACGACTCCTCGAAGAAGGGCTTCGACGGCGCCTCCTGCGGCGTCTCGGTCTCCATCGGCTCGCAGTCCCCGGACATCGCGCAGGGCGTCGACACGGCGTACGAGACGCGCGTCGAGGGCGAGGAGGAGGACGAGCTGGACAAGCAGGGCGCTGGCGACCAGGGCCTGATGTTCGGCTACGCCTCGGACGAGACGCCCGACCTGATGCCGCTGCCGATCCACCTGGCCCACCGCCTGTCCAAGCGGCTCTCCGAGGTGCGCAAGAACGGCACGATCCCCTACCTGCGCCCCGACGGTAAGACCCAGGTCACCATCGAGTACGACGGCGACAAGGCCGTCCGCCTCGACACCGTCGTGGTCTCCTCGCAGCACGCCGCCGACATCGACCTGGACTCGCTGCTCGCGCCCGACATCCGCGAGTTCGTCGTCGAGCCCGAGCTGAAGGCGCTCCTCGACGACGGCATCAAGCTGGAGACCGAGGGCTACCGCCTCCTGGTCAACCCCACCGGCCGCTTCGAGATCGGCGGCCCGATGGGCGACGCGGGCCTCACCGGCCGCAAGATCATCATCGACACCTACGGCGGCATGGCCCGCCACGGCGGCGGCGCCTTCTCCGGCAAGGACCCGTCCAAGGTGGACCGTTCGGCCGCGTACGCCATGCGCTGGGTCGCGAAGAACGTCGTGGCCGCCGGGCTCGCCGGTCGCTGCGAGGTCCAGGTCGCGTACGCCATCGGCAAGGCCGAGCCGGTCGGCCTGTTCGTGGAGACCTTCGGCACCGCCACGATCGACACCGAGAAGATCGAGAAGGCCATCGGCGAGGTCTTCGACCTCCGCCCGGCCGCGATCATCCGCGACCTCGACCTGCTCCGCCCGATCTACGCCCAGACCGCCGCCTACGGCCACTTCGGCCGCCCGGTGCCGGACTTCACCTGGGAGAAGACGGACCGCGTGGACGCGCTGCGCAAGGCCGCCGGTCTCTGACCTCACCCCGCTCAATCTGCTCTGGGCCGCGATAGGCGTGCTGCTCGGCACCGCGATCGGCGTCCTTCCCGGCATCGGGCCCGCCATGGCCGT
>NZ_JBSFUT010000035.1:0-90536 GCF_053591935.1 Streptomyces sp. NPDC002851
GACGAGCGCTCCCCCAAGCTCTCAACTGCGTTCGAGCAGGGAGGTACCCCCCTGCGCGATATCTGCGGCGGGGTCCGGGGCGGCAGCCCCGAAGCGGCTGCAAGCTTTCGGGAAGGGGCGGGTAGGGGACCAATCACCCACCCCACAACCCGCAGACACGACAAGGGCCCGGCCCCCCAACACCGGGGGACCGGGCCCAGGCCCGAGCACAGAGCATCCGGGTTACGGCGCCTACTGAGGCCCCACCGACTGCTCCACGTACTGCAGAATCGCCGCACAGTCGAGATCCCCGAGCCCCTGCTCCACCGCCCCCGAGAGCGCGGACCACGACGCCGCAGACGTCGGCATCGGCACCTGGAGCCTGCGGGACTCGTCCAGAACCAGGCCCAGGTCCTTGCGCATCAGCGTGAGCCGGAAGTCCGGGTCGTCGAAGGCACGGCGCGCCATCACGCCGCACTTGAAGCGCATCACCGGCGAACTGAAACCACTCGCGGCGATCGCCTTGATGACCGCCTCACGCGGCAGCCCGGCCTGCTCCCCGAAGACCACGGCCTCCGCGAGCGCCTGCATCTCGATGCCCATCAGCAGATTGAGCACGAGCTTCATGGTGGCGCCCGCACCGACCGCACCCAGGTGCGTGATCTCCTTGCCGAGCGCCTCGAACACCGGTCGGGCCGTGTCCAGATCCTCCGCCGGGCCACCCACCATGAAGCGCAGTTCGCCCGTACGGGCGTGCTCCGCGTTGCCGAGGATCCGCGAGTCCAGGAACCGGAAGCCCGCCCGCGTCACCCGTACATCCAGCTCCTGCGCGAACGCGGGCGGCACCGTACTCAGATCCGCGACAAGGGCACCCTTGGGCAGCGTCGAAAGCGCGCCGTCCTCCCCGAGCACCCCGTCACCGACGGACCCGGAGCCGAAAAGCACCCGCTCCACCACCGCGGCCTCGGCGAGGCTGAGCACGAGCAGATCGGCACCCTCGGCGGCCTGCGCCGGAGTGTCCGCGACCTTCGCCCCGAGCTCCCCGAGCCGCTCGCTCTTGGCCCGGGTGCGGTTGTACACGGTGACCTCGAAGCCGGACTCGACGAGCCGGGCGGCCATGCCCGAGCCCATCGCGCCCAGGCCGAGGAAGCCGATACGCCGTACAGCCATCGTCACGCCTCCTATTCCGATTCCGACAGGGTCAGACCGCGCTCGGGGCGCCGGCCGGGGCGCCCGCCGGGGGGCCGCCCGCCGGAAGGCCGGACGGCACGATGCCGATCTCGGTGAGGATCCGCGGCACGTCGTCGCTGATCCAGGACTCGGCCACCAGGCCGTTCTCGATCCGGTGCATGTCGACGCCGTGCACCTCGAAGGTGCGGCCGGTGGCCGGGATGCCGAACAGCGGGCCGGTGTGCGTACCCGTGGTGTGGAAGCGGTTCGTCACCAGGTCGCCCTCGCCGACCATCTCGTCGATGTTCACGGTGAAGTCGGGGAAGGCGGTACGCCACAGGGCGACGGCCTTCTTGAACGCCTCCGGCCCGCGCGGCAGATCGAGACCCGCGGTGTGCACCTGGTAGTCCGGGGTGAAGAAGGAGTCGACGAAGCTCACGTCGCCCTTGTTCATGCCTTCCTCGGTGATCCGGCGCACCAGTTCCTTGTTGTCCGCGACCGACATTAGGGGGTCCTCCTGGCTAGAAGTCTCCGGCTGTATTGGCGCCGGTTCCGGCTGTACTGACGCCGGTCAGACTCCCGCGCCGGGCGGCTCCCGCGCGTGGGCCCGCCGTCCCACGGCGCCCGGGCACCCTTCCCGGCCGCCCGGGACGATCCCCCGGCCTGCCGTGCCCCAACTCCCTATCGACACCGCGTACTTGAAGCGCACCATCACCGTCACAGATGCAGCACATACGCAGCAGCCGCAGATGTGGGGAGAACCATGCAGAGCCAGAGCGAAACAAGTCACCAACGCGGGGCGACGGACCGCAAGAGCGAAACCGACCGCCGCAACCGCCGGATCACCGTGACCCGAATCGGCGGCAGCGAAGTCCTGGAGGCGTGCACCGAGCCGCTCCAGGCCCCGCCGCCCGGACACGCCCGCGTCCGCGTCGTAGCCGCCGGAGTGTCGTACGGAGACATCCTGCTCCGCAACGGCGTCATCCCCGGCGGCCCCAAGGCCCCCTTCGTACCCGGCTTCGACATCACGGGCGTCGTGGACGCCGTCGGCGACGGGGTCACCGGCCTCGCCGAGGGCGACCGAGTCGTGGCCCTCATCCGCAAGGGCGGCTACGCCGAGCAGCTGACCGTGCCCGCCGAGCGCTTGGTGCCGGTGCCCGAGGAGACCGACCTCGTACGCCTCGCGGCCGCGTCCCTCAACTACTTCATCGCGCTACAGATGCTGAACCGGGTCGCCGGGGCGTCCGCCGGGGCGTCCGCCGGGGCGGATGGAGCCAAGCGGGTCCTCGTGCACGGCGCGGCCGGCGGCGTCGGCACCGCCGTACTCCAACTCGCCCGCACCAGCGGCGTCGAGGTGTACGGCACCTGCTCGGCGGCCAAGCACGACCTGGTGGCTTCGCTCGGCGGCCACCCCATCGACTACCGCACGGAAAACTTCGTCGACGTGATCCGGTCCCTGCCCGACGGCGGCGGCGTCGACGCCGCCCTCGACCCCATCGGCGGCGCTCACTTCAACCGCTCCTACGCGACGCTGCGCCGCGGCGGCATCCTCATCGGCTACGGCCAGAGCGCCGCACTCGTCGACGGCAAGGCCAAGCTGTCGATCGGCGCCCGCGGCATGCTCGGCGGCATCTTCGGACCCAAGCTCCTTCCGGACGGCCGCCGCACGCTCTTCTACAACGCGTGGAGCCTGGAGAAGAAGCAGCCGCACGCCTACCGCGAGGACCTCCTGGAGGTCGTACGCCTCCTCGACGAGGGCACCATCGCCCCGGTCATCGCCGACGTCCTGCCACTGAGCCAGGCCGGACAGGCCCACAAGCTCCTGGAAGAGTCCGCCGTACGCGGAAAGATCGTCCTGGTCACGGACGAGGAGGCACGATGAGCACCGACCACACGATGAGCACCGACCAGCTGCCCACCGCGGCAGAACTGCGCGCACGGCCCATCAAGGACCGCGCCGACGCGATCGAGGCGCACATCTGCGGCGAACTGAAGGCCGTCCTGGACATCCCCCCGGCCCACCGCTTCAGCCCCACCCGGCCGCTGCACACCCAGGGCGTCGACGCGATCACGGCCCTGCGCCTCAAGCGCCACCTGGAAACGGCCCTGGAGATCCCGATCGACACGAACACCCTGCTCCGCGACGAAACGGTCCGCGAACTGTCCCTCCTGCTAGCGGTCAAAATCGAAAACGAGGCCGCAGCAGAAGCAGCCTTCGTCACCATCACCTCCCACGCGGCCTGACCCCTCGCCCCCGGCCTCCCGCCCCCGCCCGACCGGGGCGGGGGGCGGCGAACTCCGGGAGGCCACGCACCGTTGACGCATGCGGCTCAGACCACACGGTGTTCCCATCGCAGCGCGGGATCCTCCCCGATCCAGTAGGTGTGAGCGCAGGCAGTGACGCGCAACCGCACCATGCTGATGTCGGGTTCCCCGGCGTCCTGCCACGCGGTGAGCGCCTGCTCGATGTCGTCCCACAGTCCCACGGGGCCGCCCGGCCTCTCCCGTAACAGCTGCGGATCAGCTGGAGGCGGCCCCTGAGCAGCCTCGTCGCCGCGTTGTCGCCCGGTCCGCCCCGGATCCGCGACGAGTGCGTTGAGTGTGTCGAAGTGCGCTTGTCACCCCGGGCCGCCTATGCGCTCCTCGGCGTCTCCCCGCGCGAACACCGCGCAAAGCCCGCCCCGCCGACCGGCGTGACGTCGCCCCGTACTACCTGGCACAGGCCGCGTGATCAGCCCTCTGATCAATCAGGGGATCCCCCGTGCTTTCCGGGCCGACGCCGCCTGCGGCGGGTCACGCAGACCTTGCCGCGTTGAGCCGGGAGTCAGAGCTGGACCTCGTGGCCGAGCGGGTGGGACCGGCTCTTGCGCGCATCACCCCTTGGTCTGCTGCGCGGCCTCGATGATGCCCCGTACGGCCCGACCGATCCGGTCGGCGGCCAGCTGAGGGTCGGGCTGCCCGGCGTCCAGCCAGCCGATGACGGCGTCGGTCGTGAATGCCGGGATCACCCGCGCTGCCCAGTCCAGCCAGGGCCCCGCGGGGATGCGCTGGGCGAGATTGTGCTGGGCGATCTCGGCCGAGGCCGCGGTGAGGGTGTCGATGAGGTCACGGAACTCCGGCTCTCGGGCTGCGTGGTGGAACAGCAGCCGGAAGCCGTCGGGGTCAGCCGAGGCGGCGCGGAGCAGGGCAGGGATCGAGTCGTCGTCGAAGTCATCGCTGCCCACTGTCTCGGCCAGCCGCGTGCAGGCGCGGTCGAGGACCGCTCGGTACATGTCGGCCTTGGACTCGAAGTGCCGGTAGAGCATCACCCGGGTGAGGCCCGCCTCGCCGGCGACATCGTCGAGGCTGGTGGCGGCGAAGCCGGCGCGCGCGAACGCCCGGGTGGCCGCGTCGAGGATCTGCTCCCGCCGCTCGTCCCGCCGCATCCGCCTGACCGGCTCAGGTCCACCGGGAATCACTTGCTCTGCCGCCACCGGATCACCCTCCTCTTGTTTATGTGCAAGTATACAAGTAGCTTTGTTTAAAGTTGAGTATACAAAAGAGCGTCAACTTGGGAGGCGCCATGACCATCCAGCTGCCCTTCGCTCAGACCGGCCCGCTGCACGTGCCGCCGATGCTCCGCACGCTGCAGGGCCAGGGCGCCGTGCACCGGATCCGCACCCGGGTCGGCGACGACGCCTGGCTGGTCACCGGTTACGACGAGGTGCGCCGCCTGCTCGACGACGACCGGCTCGGCCGGTCCCACCCCGACCCGGACAAAGCCGCGCGCTCCAGTGAGTCGGCTCTGTTCGGCGGCCCGCTGGGCAACTACGACACCGAGAAGGTCGACCACGCACGGATGCGGTCACTGCTTCAGCCGCACTTCACGCCGGGCCGTATGCGGGCATTCCGCCCACGCGTTGAGAACCTGACCACGCAACTCCTGGACGACCTGGTGGAGCAGGGGCCGCCGGCCGACCTCAACACCGCGTTCGCCCTCCCGCTGCCGATCCTGGTGATCTGCGAGCTGCTGGGGGTGCCGTACGAAGAGCGCACCCAGTTCCGCGCCTGGACGCAGGCCGCCGCCGACGTACTCGACCGGACTCGCTCCGAGCAGGGGCTGGGGGACCTCTTCGCCTACGGCCAGGAGCTGGTGGCCCGCAAGCGCCGCCAGCCCAGGGACGATGTGATCTCCCGGCTCTGTGCGACCGACGGAGTCGGCGACGAGGAGATCGCCATGCTGTCGATGGCGCTGTTGTTCGCCGGCCACGAGACCACCGTCGTTCAGATCGGCCTCGGGGCGCTGCTCCTGCTCACCAATCCGGACCAGTGGCAGGTACTGCTGAGCGACCCCGGCCTGATCCCGCTCGCGGTCGAGGAGATCCTGCGCGCCCCGGGCAAGGGTGGGGGCGGCATCCCGCGATACGCCCACACCGATATCGAGATCGGCGGCGTCACCATCCAAGCGGGGGACCTTGTCATGGTGGACAACGGCGCCGCCAACCACGACAGGGCCGTCTTCACCGACCCCGACCGTTTCGAGGTCACCCGGCGGGCGGCCTCACACCTCACCTTCGGGCACGGCATGCGCTACTGCATCGGCGCGCCCCTGGCCCGCATGGAACTGCAGGTTGCCTTCGGCCGACTCGTCCCGCGTTTCCCGGAGATACGGCTTGCCGTGCCGGTCGAGGAACTGCGCGTCCGCGGTGACGTGCTGACAGGCGGCCTCGTGGAACTGCCGGTCACCTGGTGATCAGGGAGCGGATATAGGTCAGAACCTGGCCGCTATGCCCCCTAGCTTGGTCCTGTCCGACGACGAATGACGGACGACGCATGACGGGACAGGACCAACAAGGCAGAGGCGGAGATCATGACGACCCCGACCCCGACCCCGACCACCGGCGAGCGAGCCGACCTCCTGGCGCAGCTGGCCAAGCACCGGCACATGCTGCGCTTCACCACCCGTGACCTGACGGACGAGCAGGCCGGGCTGCGCACCACCGCCAGCGAGCTGTGCCTCGGCGGGCTGATCAAACACGTCACGTCAGTTGAGCGGAACTGGGTCGGCTTCATCCTGGACGGCCCGGCCTCGATGGGCGACTTCACCGCCATGACCGAAGCCGACTGGGCCGCTCGGGCCGACGAGTTCCGCATGCTGCCCGGAGAGACGCTGACGGGTGTCCTTGACGCCTACGCGGACGTGGCACGCCGTACCGACCAATTCGTCCGCACTCTCCCCGACTTGGACGCCACCCAGCCGCTGCCCAAGGCACCGTGGTTCGAGTCGGACGAGCGGTGGTCGGCCCGCCGGGTGCTGTTGCACATCCTCTCCGAGATCGCCCAGCACTCCGGCCACGCCGACATCATCCGGGAGTGCCTCGACGGGGCGAAGAGCATGGGCTGAGCAGCCCTCGGGCCCGGCAGGCCCCGCATGCCCCGCCGGGCCCGCTAAGCCCTACGCATGGCTCAACGCCCGCAGCACATTCAGCCGCGCCGCCTGCCGCGCCGGGCGCAGCCCGGCCAGGACGCCCGCCAGGACGCCGACCGCCAGGATCAGCCCCACCCGCAGCCACGGCACCGCGAAGACGCTGGTGCCCTCCGCGTCCGAGGCGCGGACCAGGACCCAGCCGAGTACCCCGCCGAGCAGCAGGCCGCCCATCGCGCCGAAGGCCGCGACCAGGACGGACTCCCAGCGGACCAGGGAGCGGAGTTGGGCCCGCAGGGCGCCCACCGCGCGCAGCAGGCCCAGCTCACGGGTGCGCTCGTGGATCGCGAGGGTCAGGGTGTTGGTGATGCCGAACAGGGCGATCAGGACCGCGAGGGCCAGCATCGCGTACACCAGGGTGAGCATCATGCTCATGCCTTCGGCGGCCGAATCGGCGTACTCCTCACGGGTGTTGACCTGGAGCGAGCCGTACGGGGCGGCCGCGTCCTCGACCGCGGTCTTCCCGGCGGTGGCTGGGTCGATGCCGTCGCGGAAGACGACCGCGACGAGCGAGTCCGCGTCCTGGCCGCGGTGTGGCGCCCATGCCTCGCGCGTGAGGACGTAGTCGCCCGCCAGCTCGGTCTCCCCGTACACCGCGCCTACCGTGAAGTCCTCGTGCTTGCCGTCGGTGAAGGTGAGGCGGAGGACCGAGCCGACCTTCATGTCCCTCTTGTCCGCTTCCGTGCGGGACACCGCCAGCTCGTCGCGGCCGAGACCGGCGAACGAGCCGTCCACGGCGCCGAGTTCGAGCACCGCGGCCGCCTGCTCCGGGTCGGTGACCGTGAGCTGACGGCCCGCGCCGTCGACCTTCGCGACGCCCTTGCCGAGCCCCACCGCGGTGTCGACCTCGTCGAGTGCGGCGAGCTTCGGCGCCAGCTGCGGGCTGACCCCGCCGCCCGCGCCGCGTTGGGCGGCCCCGGCAGAGGACGTGGAGACGGCCACGTCGCCCGCGAACGAACGCGACACGGTCTCGTCCATGGTCGCCTGGAGGGACGAGGCGAAGACCGTGAACAGGGTGACGACGGTGACGCCGATCATCAGGGCCGTCGCCGTGGCCGCGGTCCGCTTCGGATTGCGCCGCGCGTTACGCCGCGCGAGCCCGCCCGTGATGCCGCGCAGCCGGGACAGCGGCGCCCCCATCACCCGTACCGCCAGAGCCGAGGCCACCGGGCCGAGCACGATGAAGGACACCAGGAGCAGCACCGCCCCCGTCCCGCCTAGCCATACGTCGGGCGACAGCGCGCCGTACACCGCAAGGCCCACGCCCACCACCGCGGCGAGCGCGCCGAGTACGGTCCGCGCACGCGACGCCCCCGACGGGTCCGTGGCCGTCTCACGCAGCACCGCGAGCGGCGCCGTACGCCCGGCGTGCAGCGCGGGAAGCAGCGCCGAACCCACCGACACCGCGACGCCCACCGCGACCGGAAGCAGCAGCGACAGCCACGAGACCACCAGGCCGCCCGGCGGCAGACCCATGCCGACCGCCGTGAACAGGGCGTACAGGCCCTTCGCCATGCCCAGGCCACCGGCCACTCCGGCCACCGAGGCGGCCAGGCTCACCACGGTCGCCTCGATCAGCGTCGAGCCGAGCACCTGCTGCCGCGAGGCGCCCAGGGCGCGCAACAGGGCGTTGTCGCGGGTGCGTTGGGACACCACGATCGCGAACGTGTTGTGGATCGAGAACGTGGCGACGAGCAGCGCGATGCCCGCGAACACCGTGAGCAGCGTGGTGAACAGGTCGAGGAACCGGCCGGAGATCATCTCCTGGCTCTCCTCGGTCGCCTCCGTGCCGGTCAACGCCTCCGCGCCCTTCGGCAGTACGGGGGCGATACGGTCGGTCAGCTCCTGCTGACTCACGCCGTCTTCGGCACGTACCGAAATGGACGCCGCCTGACCGGGCTTGGGCATCAGATGCCGCTGCGCCTCGTCCAGGGTCATGGCGGTGAAGACCTGCTGGCCCATGCCGTCCGCGCCGCCGAACGTCGCGATGCCGACGACCTTCACGTGCAGCGGGTCGGGGGTGCGCAGCATCGCCTTGTCGCCGACCTTCAGGCCGCCCGCGGTGGCCGCGCCGCGGTTCACGACCACCTCGCCGGCGCGCTCGGGTGCGCGGCCGTCGGCCAGGTCGTACGGGTTGAGCTGGGCGTCGGTGATCCAGTTCCCGGCGAGCGGCGGCGGGCCCATGCTCTTGCCCACCGGCTTGCCGTCGGCGTCCAGAAGCTGGCCCTGGCCCTGCACGCTGGGCGCTGCCGCGGCCACGCCGTCGACGCCGCGGATCTTCTCCACCAGCGACGTCGGCACGGGCTCGCGGGCCGCCGCGGCGTTCCCCGCCGTGATGACGTCCGCGCTGCGGACCACCGCGTCGGTGCCGGTGTTGGACGTGGCGAACAGCGAGTCGAAGCTGCCCCGCAGCGTGTCGCCGAGGATCAGCGTGCCCGCGAGGAACGACGTGCCGAGGAACACGGCGAGCACGGTGCCGACGAACCGCCGCTTGTGCAGGCGCAGCGACTTCCACGCGAGCCGCAGGGGCGCGGCGAGCCGCTGCCCGGGTCGGCTACTCATCGGGCCGCTCCTTCGAGTACTACGGCCTCGTCGGCCTCGAAGGGCGTCGCGTCGCCGTCGCGCCGCACGCTCAGCGGGTCGAACCGCTTGAGCCGGTCCAGGACCCGCTCCGCGGTCGGCGCTTCCATCCGGTCCACCAGGCGCCCGTCCGCGAGGAAGATCACCTCGTCGGCGTGCGCGGCGGCCACCGGGTCGTGCGTGACCATCACGACCGTACGGCCCATCTCCCGCACCGCACGGCCGAGCAGCCGCAGCACCTCGTCGCCGGAGCGCGAGTCCAGGTTGCCGGTGGGCTCGTCGGCGAACACCACCTGCGGATCGGACGCGAGGGCGCGGGCCACGGCGGTGCGCTGCTGCTGCCCGCCGGAGAGCTCGCTGGGCCGGTGGTGCAGGCGGTCGGCCAGGCCCACGACGTCGATGACCGTATCGACCCACTCCCGGTCCACGCGGGCCCCGGACAGCTGCTGCGGGAGCGTGATGTTCTCCTCGACGGTCAGCGTGGGCACCAGGTTGAACGACTGGAAGACAAAGCCGAGCCGCTCACGACGGAGCAGCGTGAGCTGCTTGTCGCTCAGCGAGCCCAACTCGGTGTCACCGATGAAGACTTGACCGGACGTGAGGGTGTCCAGGCCCGCCGCGCAGTGCAGCAGCGTGGACTTGCCGGACCCGGACGGGCCCATGATCGCGGTGAAGCGGGCGGCGGGAAACTCGACGCTGACCCCGTCCAGGGCGCGGATCCGCGTTTCGCCGTTGCCGTACACCTTGCTGGCATCGACTGCTCGGGCGGCACTGGGCATCGGGCACCATCCTTCTGACGTGCGGGGAACATGATCGGCGGGGAGAACATGATCGGTGGGATCGTGATGACCAGACTGTCGTCCGCCGCCTGCGATGTCGTCGTACGACAGGAGGCGCACGGGCTGCTTCCGGCGCGGTAGCCGGGGCGGGCCCGGGCCTCCCGACGTCCACCTCGGCCCGCTGCAGAACCTCAGGCGGCTTCGGCGGCTTCGGCAGCCTCGATCGCATCGAGCACCGCCGCCGTGTCCGACAGATCCGGAAGTACGAGCTCCGCCCCGGCCGCGGCCAGTTCGGCGGCGTCGGCGCTGCCCGTGGCCACCGCCACCACCGCGAAGCCCGCCGCGCGCGCCGCGGTCACCTCCGCCGGAGAGCTGAGCAGCAGCACGGCGTCGGCCGCCGCGGCCCCGCCGCCGTCCGCCTTCTCGACCTTCGCGCAGGCGGCCGCGGGCAGCGCGTCCCACTGCTCGGCGTCCGAACCGTAGCCGCCCACCGCGAGGTTGAGGTACCGGTCGACACCCACGGCACCGACCTTCAGCGCCGCCAGCGGCTCCAGGTCACCGGTCACCAGGGTCTGCTCCCGGTGGCCGCGCAGCCGCACCCCGGCGAGCGCCTCGGCGACACCCGGCGGCCGTCCGACGGCCGCGAGCGCGTCCCGGCGCTCCGGCTGCGCCCGCACCAGCTCCTCGACGGCCCGGGCAAGCAGCTCGGGCAGCTCCTCGTCCGGGACGCCCCCGGCGGTCAGGGTCTCCCGAAGGATCTGCGTGTCCGTGCGGGCTGCCGCCGACAGCGCGGCCGGTGCATCCGTGCACGAGCGGCCGGAGATCTTGCTGCATATCTCGCCGTAGCTCTGCGCATAACCGCTCTCGCGGTTCGCGAGAATTCCGTCCAGGCCCCAGAGAACAATGCGACGCCGACCCATGGTTCCGCTCCTCGGTGGTGGGGTGGTTGCCTGCGCACTTCCTTACGCGGGCTCATTAAAGCGGCGCTGGTACGGGCCCAGGAATGGCCGGATCTTCCGTCTGACCGGGGCGTTTTCCCGGCCGGGTGGGACTGGCGACCCGTGACACAGGGACGACACAAGCCCGAGCGTGTACGCCAGGGGCTGCCGGGAGCAGTGGGAGGACGTGTCCGACAGGCTGCCACCCCAACTGTCCGATGCGCCCGACGATCACACGGAGAGGTGGCCGATGTCGGCTCAGGAGAACAAGGAACTCGTCCGTTATGTCACCGAAGAGGGCTTCAACAAGGGCAACACCGACTTCGTCGACGAGGTGTTCGCGGAAGACTTCACGGTCCATATAGACGGAGTTTCACTGCCACGCGGCCCCGAGGCATTCAGGGCCGCGGTCGCCATGTGGCGCAACATGGCGCGGGACTTCCGTATCGACATCGAGGAAATGATCGGTGACGGCGAGCTCGTGGTCTGCAAGTTCACCGCCACGGGACAGCACGCGGCGAGTTTCCTCGGCATCGCCGCGACCGACAAGGAATTCACCCTGCGGGGCGCGGACGTGCACCGCGTCGTGGACGGCAAGGTCGTCGAGTCCTGGATCAGCGACCACATCACCGCGGTCCTGATGCAGATCGGAGCGCTGGTCCACGCCGAGCCCAACCCATCCGCGTGGACATGACAGCACGCCACGCCACAAGAGGAGAACACGACATGCAGCGAAGCGACACTTCTGCCGGCACCGTCTGGGCCTGGGGCGACAACACCTTCGGGCAGGTCGGCGACGGCACGACCACCCACCGCAGCCTCCCGGTCCAGGTGCCCGGGCTCGACGGCGTGGCGCAGCTGGCCGGTGGCGGCGGCCACACCGTCGTACGTCGCCACGACGGCACGGTCCTCGCCTGGGGCCGGAACGACTACGGCCAGGCCGGGGACGGCACCACCGACCACCGCAGCGCCCCCGTCCCCGTCACCGGCCTCCCCAAGGTGAAGACCATCGTGGGCGGCGGCGGCCACACCCTCGCCCTCCTCGACGACGGCACCGTCAAGGCCTGGGGCCACAACGGCCGCGGCGAGGCGGGCGACACCACCACGGACAACCGCACCGAAGCGGTCACCGTCACCGACCTCGCGAACGTGGCGGCGGTCGCCTGGGGCGGCGGACACAGCGTCGCGCTGCGCGCCGACGGCACCGTCTGGGCCTGGGGCCACAACCTCTTCGGCGGCCTCGGCGACGGTAGTACGGACACCCGCCTCGCCCCCGTGCGGACCCTGGAGATCGACGGGGTCACCGAGGTCGTCGGCGGCGGCGGCCACACGCTCGCGCTGCGCGAGGACGGCACCCTCTGGGCCTGGGGCCGCAACGACCGCGGCCAGGTCGGCGACGGCACCACGGAGACCCGGCTGACCCCGGTCCCGGTGCAGGGCCTGGACGACGTCAAGGTGCGCTCGTTCATCTGCGGCTACTTCCACTCCCTGCTCGTCGACGAGGACGGCACCCTGTGGGCGTGGGGCAACAACGACAGCGGTCAGCTCGGTGACGGCACCACCACCAACCGCAGCCTGCCGCAGCGCGTCGAGGGACTGCCGCCGGTCGCCGCGGTCGCCGGAGGCGGCGGCCGCAACGAGTTCGGCCCCGGCGGCCACACCCTCGTCCTCGGCCAGGACAACACCCTGTGGGCCTTCGGCCTCAACGACGCCGGTCAGCTCGGCGACGGCACCACCGAGAACCGCACCCGCCCGGTCCAGGTCCTCGGCCTCGACGACGGCCGCACCACCACCGCCATCTTCGCGGGCGGCGGCTACAGCGGGGCACTGCGCGACTGACCCGCACCCATGGACGCGCGGCTGTGCCCCGCCCGGTCGACGGAGACCGGACGGGGCACAGCCGCGTGCTGCGACGGCGCGCTCAGCCTCGGATGTCACCGCGGCGCCGCCGCCGCGTGTTCGAGGTGGCCCGAGGGCAGCGGGAAACGGGCCCGCACCCGCGTACCCGTACGGTCCGGCGCATCGCCCGCGGGGCCGAACTCCGCGCATCCGCCCAGGGCTTCGGCGCGACGCCGGATCGAGTCGAGGCCGATACCCAGACCGATCCCGTGGCCGTCGCCGCCGGATGACGGGACGCCGACCTGGTCGCCACCAAACCCCACACCATCGTCCGTCACCTCAACCGTCAGCTCCGCCCCCGGCCCCTGAGCGACCCGGACCACGACCCGCCGTGCCTCCGCATGCTTCACCGCATTCGTCAGCGCCTCATTCACCACGAGATACGCGTTACGAGCAAGGTCCTCCGGCAGCGTCAGCGGATCCGCCGGCGCCTGAAGAACGAAACCCATCCGGTCACCCGCCGCCCGCGCAAGCACCGCGACCCGCTCCTCCAAAGCCGCCACCAGATCCATCCGGCCCACCGACGGCTCACTCAACTCCCGCAGCACCTTACGGACCTCACCCACCGCATCCTCCGTCGCCGACGAAAAGTCGTCCAGAAGCGCCGCCGCGGCCTTCGGATCCCGCAGCACCAGCGTGCGCAGCAGATCGGTATGCATCCGCACCGAAGCGAGCACGGGCCCGATCCCGTCATGCAGATCACGCTGCAACCGATCCCGCTGCGACCGCGACTCGGCAAGCGCGAGATACCGCAACGTCGCCATGGCGGCAAGGTCCGCCCGCAGCTTCGACGACTGCGGCCCACCGGCCGACGCCAGCGCAGGCAACGTCAGAAAAAGCGCCACCGTCGCACACCCTGCCCCGGCCACGGCGGGCAGCAACTCCACAACAAGAAACGGCCCTTCGGACCCGTACCGACGCATCAGCGAACGCGTCCCGAGACAACCGGTCAGAAAGAGAACGGCGAACAACCCGGCCCAAGCGAGCCGAGAGCGGATGTCCTTGCTGCGCATGGCCGGGTACTCCGTATCTTCCGTCGTCATCTTCCGTCGTCAATAAGCGACTTCGAGGGTCCGGCGGTACGCGTCCGCGTCCTCGACCCGGTCGAGCAGACACCGCGCCAGATCGGCCCGGGACAGCGACCACGCGCCACGCAGCGGTCGGTCGACGGCGACGCGATAGCCACCGACCGCGGCCCCATCGGTGAGACGCCCCGCGCGCACCACGGTCCACTCCAGATCGCAGCCGCGCACCAACTCCTCCATCGCCGCCATATCGGCGTACGGCCGACGCAGAATCCGCTGCAACAGCCCCTTCACCACGACCCGTTGGGCAAGAGGCAGATCCCGGCTCTCCTGCAACCCGGTCGTCGACACCACAAGCAGCCGCTTCACCCCGGCCTGCCGCATCGCACCGGCAATGGCCCCCGTACCGGCCGAATACACCGTGGTGGCATGCCGCTTCATACCGATCCCGAGCGCCGAGACGACCGCGTCCCGCCCCTCGACAGCCGCGCCCAGCGACGCGGGATCGAGGACATCGACACGGGCGAGCGTGAGCCGCTCCTGCCGCGGCTCCGTCACCGCCTCGGGCCTGCGCGCCGCGGCGGTCACCTCATGGCCCGCGGCCAGGGCCTGCCGCACCACGGCGCTGCCGGTACCGCCCGTCGCACCGAACACGGTCAGTTTCATCTGCCGTCTCCCTCAGGTGAGTTGGCGCCGCTCCGGTCGTCGTACGCCTCGGCATCGACGCTACGGCCGGGCGGAGCGCGCGGCGTCCGGTCCCGCGCGGCATCGGGCTGCGCGGCCCTGCGTACGGACGTACGGCGAGGCGCGTACCCCGGACGGGACAGGCGCCCGGCGGGGCGGGACCGCACGCCCCTGTCCGTGGGCGCGGTGACCGTCACGATCGGGGCGACCGGACGCAGGAGGAGGGATTCACCGATGTACGACCGACCGCCTGCCCTCGCCGCGCGTGCCGCCACCGCATGCCGCGCCGCACTGTGGGGCGGGGTGCGCTGGGTGCTGCGGGCGATGGTGCACATGGGCTGGAGCCACGCGCCGACGGGCGTGGACCCGTACACCTCGGGCGCGCTGGAGTGGGTGGACCAGGTAGGCCGCCCCGACCCGAAGGCTGAGGCCCCCGACGCCGCCCGGGTGGCCCGCCTGGAACAGCCCCCGCCGGGCCACCCGGAACGGCTCGCCTGGCCGGAGCCGATGTCCGCGCAGGAGCGGGAACTGTGGGGGCAGTTGGACGACCGCGCGGCCTAGGGCCCGTCTCGGGGAGACGGGCCCTAGGTCCACTGGACACGAGTCGGTCAGCCCGTCAGGGACAGGAGCGGGAAGGCGTCCAGGCCGGGGCGGTGCTTGGTCAGCAGGGCGCGGACGTGTTCGGTCAGGCGCCAGTCGTGGCCCAGGTCCTCGACGGCGCAGCGGACGGTCGCGTACCGGGCGTCGGGGTGGGCGGCGCGCTGGGTGCGGAGCCAGGTGTCCAGTTCGTCCAGGAAGGTGTCGTCGTCGATGTGGGTGCGTGCGGTGTGCGGCCGGGCGGCTCGTCGGCGTTCGCGTTCGATCTCGCTGAATCCGTACAGCTTGAGGCTGATCTCCTCCGCGTAGGCCAGGGTGTTGGCGCGGGTTTCCACCAGGCCCTGGGCCAGCGGGTTGTGGTCCAGGGCCTGGGCGAGGGGCAGGTGCCAGACGCGGCCGCTGTGGCCGGTGAGGGGGATCGGGCCCGACCTGGTGACGCAGCGGCCGCGCAGCCCGGTGGCGGCCGCGGCGAGCAGGGTGCTGGCCTCGGACGGGTGCCAGCGGAAGACGTCCGCCGCCCAGGTGGGGACGGTGGGGTCGAGCTCGGTGCCGTGGCCGGTGAGGCGGGGCAGCAGGGTCGCTTCGGGCAGCTCGCCGTCGAGGCCGGGGGCGGCGACGTGGACGGTGGTGCGGACGCCCGTCAGGTGGCAGGCGGCGAGTGCGAGGGCGTCGAGCAGAGGGCTGGCGAGGGTGGGTTCGTCGCCGTGGGCGAGGATGTCGCCGCCCATGTCGACGACGTTGAGGTGGTCGACGCCGAGGGTGCGGGCGGTCCGCTCGATCTGGTCGGCGAGGTTTTCGATTCCGGGGTGTGGGTCGAGGAGTGCGAGTGTCGTGGGCAGGTGTGCGGCGAGGCGGGGCAGGGTGGAGGCGCGCGGTTCGATCGCCTTTGTGTCGGCGGTGATGAGCGGCACCGGTAGGGCGTCGTGGTCGAGGATCGTGAAGTCGTCCGGGGCCAGGGGGCCTGGGAGCGGGTCCACGGTGGGGCGCTCCCAGGCGTAGGTGAGGACGACGGCGTCGGCCTCGCCGCCCAGGCTCGCGTGGACGAGGGCGGTGCCGATCGGGTCACCGCCCCCGCCCGCCGCGATGAACAGCTCGGTCACGAGGCCGCCTGCGCCGTGCGGATGCCCGAGATGCCGACCGGCGTGCCCATGTGCTTCTGGGCCCGCTTGTTCTGCTCGTGCAGCCCCTCGTAGTAGTCGCGGTCCAGCTGGATGACGTGGTCGGAGAAGAACATCCAGGACAGGATGTCGCGGTACTTGAAGCCCTTGGGGGTGAGCTGGATACGGCGGCCGAGGCGGCGCAGGAGTCCGGTCTCCTCGGCGGCGTCCAGGATGGGCTCGAACAGGTGGGCCTTGTCCTGGTAGCCGAAGCGGTCCAGTTCGGCGAGGTCCAGGTCGAAGGTGTCCAGGACGAGGCGCTTGCGGATGATCTCCTCGTGGTCGAGGACGAAGCCGGTGACGGGCTGGAGCGCGTGGGCGTTTGCCTGGGTGATGTAGTCGGCGACTTCGGTCATGGACGGTTTGACCGAGCCCACCATGTAGTCGAGGACACCGGTGTAGGAGCGGGCGCCGACGCCGAGGCCGAGCAGCGGCACGCCGTGGAAGGTGAGCACCTTCTGCTTGTAGCCGCCGCGGCCGAGCTTCTTGTAGCGGACGGAGCCTTCCTGGACGTAGCCGTGGTCGGTGAAGACCTGGCGGGCGTAGTCGTAGCGCTCGTACAGGTTCGGGGACTGCGCGTACTGGTAGGCGCCCGTCTTGGAGAACCAGGCGTCCGGGCGCACGGTCAGGAAGTACGTGCTGATCGTGGCCGGGTTGAGTTTGGCGAGTTCGTCGACGGAGGTCCGCCAGGTCTCGTCGGTCTGGCCGGCGAATCCCATGATGAGGTCGGTCGACAGGTCCGGCAGGCCCTTGTCGTGGGCGATCTCGATGGCCTTGCGGATGACCTGCTCGCCCGCCTGGCCGCGCCCGGCCTCGCGGATCTCCTTCGGTACGAGGGACTGGATGCCGATGTTGGCGCGGGTCAGGCCGAGTTGCAGCAGACCTTCCAGGGTGCCGGGCTCGTTGACGATCGAGTCCGGTGTGGCCTCGATGGCCACTTCCTCCACGGTGGAGCGCCAGTTGGGGTAGACCTCGTCCAGCGTGCTGAACAGCTGCTCGAAGTGGCGCAGGGACAGCAGGCTCGGGGTGCCGCCGCCGATGTAGATGGTGCGCAGGCGGCGGGCGCGGATGATGTCGGCGTGGTCGCGCAGCTGGGTGCACAGCGCGTTCATGTACGCCGTGTAGACGTCCGCGTCCTCGCTGATCACGGTGTACAGGTTGCAGAAGCCGCACTTGTAACGACAGAACGGCACATGCAGATACAGGTTGAGCTCGGGCACCTGATACAGGCTCAGGTCCTGTTTCCAGGCCTCCTCGGCGGTCCAGCGGCCGTCGAGCGGCCGGTAGGTGGAGCGCGACGGGTAGGAGTAGTTGTACGGCGGGATGACGCCCTGGCGGATGTAGTCGTCGAGCTGTGCGGCGTAGCCGTTGTTCACGCGAAGTCGGGCCTCTCGTAAGCGAGTTGATGTGTGGTTCGTCCGAGAGTCAAGCCGCGATCGGGGGCCGGGACCCAGGTGCGGTACCCACGAATCCCGGCCTCTTGGGAGCGCGCACTCCTGTGGGAAGACCCGAACTCCTCCGGAGCGGTCGCTTCCGCAAAGCGGAAGCTCTAGGATCCCGCGTCCGGGTCGGCGGCTGGAGCTTGCTACAAGCGTGGTCGCGAAATCAACGCCGTGCTCTGGTGGTTACGTTCATGGCCGTGCCCCGGCCGGTGCGGTCTACTGCGCTGCGTGAAGAACATCCTGCTGATCGAAGCACTCGCAAACTCGGGCCCCTATCTCCTGGATGCCGCCCGGGCACTCGGAGCGCATGTCTACGTCGCCACCCACGAGGACGTCTACGAGAGCTATCCCGAGGCGCTGCGCGATCAGATCCACGGCACCGTATTCACCGACCTCACCGACCCGGACCGGGCGTTGGCGGAGCTGGCCGCGTTCGCCGGGACGACGCGGATCGACGCGGTGGCCGGCTGCTGGGAGTTCTTCACCCCGCTCGTCGCGCACCTGGCCCAGTGCCTCGGGCTGCCCGGCAACGACCCGCGGCGCGCCCACGCGTGCCGGAACAAGGCGGCGATGGCCGAGGCCTTCTCGGCGGGCCAGGTCCCGGCTCCCCGAACGATCAGCGTGCGTACGGCCGGGGCGGCGGCGCGTGTCCTCGACTACGCCGGCATTACGTTCCCGGTCGTCGTCAAACCGGCCGAGCAGGGCGGCTCCTGGGGCGTCAGCGTGGTCAAGAGCCCCGAAGAGCTCGACGCCGCCGTACGGCACGCCCAGTCCTGGCCGATCGCCGCCCCGCACGGGCTGCCCATGGACCAGAGGGTCGTCGTCCAGGAGTACATCCCCGGACCCGAGTTCAGCCTCGACACCGTGGTCCGGCGCGACGAGTACTTCCACCTGCCCGTGGTCGAGAAGCACACCACCGGCGGCGTCTACCGGGCCGAGACCGGTCACACCTGCCCCGCCGAACTGCCGCCCGCCGACCTCCGCGACCTGCGGGCGGCCACCGAACGGGCCCTGAAGGCGCTCGGCATCCGCAACGGAGTCGCCCACACCGAACTCAAGATCTCGCCCGAGGCGGGCCCCGTCGTCATCGAGGTGGGCGCCCGCCTGCCCGGAGACCACCTTGTGGACGTCGTACGCCGTGCCTCCGGCATCGACGAAGCCCGGGCCTACCTCCAGGCCGTCCTGGACGAGAAGCCGGACGTTCCCGCGCCCCGGGAGGGCGCGTGCGCGATCCGGTTCCTCACCCCGCCGCGCGCAGGCACCTTCCAGGGGGTGACCATCCTCGGCCAACACGGCGGCCTGGTCGACCAGCACATCACCACCCCGCCCGGCGCCGCCGTCGGCAGCGCCCACGACAACTCGGCCCGCATCGGCCACCTCGTCCTCACCGCCCCCACTCCGGGCCAGGCCAACGCCGACGCCGCACACGTACTGGCCCACACCCGCATAGAAGTGAACTGACATGCAGCGCATCGCCTTCCTCAGGTCCGTGCACATCCAGCGGGCCGACCCGTACATCCACGGCATCGCCCCCGTCCTGGAGCGGCTCGGTGCCGAGGCCCGCCTCTTCCACACCAGCGGTGACTGCGGCCCCGACCTGTTCCCGGGTACGAGCGAGCGGCTCGACCGTGCCGCGACGCCGGACGAATTCGTGGAGCGGATACGCGCCTGGGGCGCCGATGCCGCCGTGGCGATCTCCCTGCCGGACGAGAACGCCCTGCGCGACGCCGTCGTCAAGACCAAGCTCGAAGCCCTCGGCATCCGCACCGTCATGACCCCCCTCGCCGCCACGCGCGTCCTGTGCGACAAGTGGGAGACCAAACGGGTCCTGACCGCACACGGCCTCACCACCCCGCCCGCCGTCCTCGTCGACAGCGACCTCCTGAGCGGCCGGGCGCTGCCCGTCCCGGCCTACCCGGACGCCGTCCGCCTCGCCGCTCAGGACCTCGGCTATCCCCTCCTGGCCAAGCCGCTGTGGGACTCCACCAGCATGGGCATCGAGTTCGTTCCCGATCCGGGCGCCCTCGAGAGCTACCTGGCCGCCCGCCCGGCGGCACACGCGGTCCTGGAGAAGTGCGTCCGCGGACAGCTCTGTTCGGTCGACATCGTCGGCGCCGGGGGCCACTACACCGTCCTGCCGCTCATCCGGACCGGCACCGCGGGAGGCCCGCCCGCGTTCACCTTCGAAGACCTGCGGTACGCCGACCCCACCCGGGACGACGACTTCCGGCCCACCGCGCGGCGCCTGGTGGACCTGTGCACGGAACTCGGGGTCGAGGGGTCCGTCAACGTCGACATGATCCATGCCGACGGCGTCTACCACGTCCTGGAGATCAACCCCCGGATCGGCGGCGCCACCACGCTGTCCATCGCCGCCGGTGGGCTCAACACCTTCGTCGCCCTCCTCGACATCCTGAACGGCACCTGGCCGACCCGAACCGGCGGCGAGGCGTGCGCTCCCTCCGATCGCTACGCGATCGAATGCCTCACCGCGAACCCCACGCCCGCGCTGCTCGCCGAACTCCGCGCCCGTATCGACCTCGTCACCTGCCACGACCTGATCGTCGACGGCCACGACCACGGCGGAATCCTCACGTTCACCGTGGACCTGGGCGACGAGCGGCGTGTGGTGAAGGAACTCACCGAACTGTCCGCGCAGACCGGCTTCATCGCGGCCCCCATGCTCGACAAGATCCGCCGCCTCCTGACCCCCGCGAACCGGTGAGCATCCGCACCGGCAGGCGAGCGGCACGCCGTCGCGCCGACGACGGCGGCCGGGCGGGGCGCCGCGGGCCCATGGCCAAGGCAGGGCTGCCCGTGCTCACCGGAGCGGGCCGCTTCGTCGCCGCTCACGCGGTCGACAGCCTCGGCACCGGGCTCATGTACGCCTTCACCGTCGTCTACCTCAGCCACGCCACCCCCCTCTCCCTCGCGGAGATCGGCGCGGCGCTCACGCTGGGGAACCTGCTCGCGCTGCCCGCCCCCGCACTCGGCGGGACACTCCTCGACCGCTACGGTCCGAAAGCGGTCGTCGCGGCCGCCAACCTCGTCTGTGCCGCCGGGTTCACGGTCTTCCTCGTGGTCCGCTCCGCCTGGCAGATCAGCCTCGCCTACCTCGTCATCCAGGCCGGGATCAACCTGTACTGGACGGCCGCCCGCAACCTGGTGCCGCTCGCCTGCGTGCCCGGCGAGGAGCGCCTGTGGTTCGGGTTCATCTCGTCCCTGCGCAACCTCGGCATCGGCGCGGGCGCCGCCGTCTCCGCCGTCGCCCTGGCCCTGTTCGGCCCGGACAGCCTGTACGTGCTCATCGCCGCGAACGCGGGCACGTTCCTGTGCGCGGCGCTGCTGTTCCTCACCTGGAAGCCCGCCCGAAACCCGGCCGCGCCGGACGACAGCGGCGGCACGGACGACAGTGGCGGACCGCACGACAGCGGCGGCACGGACGAGCCCGGCCGACCGGACGACAGCGGCGGCCGCCCGCCCCGGCGCGGCAGCTGGTCGGCCGTGCTCCGCGACGGCCGCTACCTCCTGCTCGTCGCCGCCAACCTGGGCTTCGTCCTCGCGCAGATGGTGCCGCCGGTCCTGCTCGCCGTATACGTCACCGACACACTGCACGCGGGCGCGTGGATCCCCGGCACCCTCCTGGTCGTCAACACCGCCGCCGTCGCCGCCCTCACCCCCGCCCTCACCCGCCGCGCGGCCCGCCACCGCCCGCACCGCGCGATCGCGGCCGGATTCCTCATCGGCGCCGCCTCCTTCGCCCTCTTCGCCGCCCCCCTCGCCTGGACGGGCGCACCCGCCTGGACCGTCGCCACCGTCCTGGTCGCGGCGATGCTCCTGTTCACCCTCTCGGAGATCCTCAGCTCTCCCGCGCTCAACGAACTCTCCGTCGCCCTGGCCCCCGCCCGGGCCAACGGCCGCCACCAGGCCGCCTTCCAACTGTCCTGGTCCATCGGCGGCGCCGCGGCACCCGTCGTCCTCACCGCGCTCCTGAGCCAACAGCCCGTCCTGCCCTGGCTGCTCCTCGCCTCCCTCAGCCTGCTCGCCGTCCCCGCAGCCCACGCCCTCGCCCCAGCCCACGCCCACGCCCCGCCCGACCGGGAGAAACCCCAGCCGTGAACCCCACCCTCAGCCACGACATCAGGGACATCCCCGCCACCGCATGGGACACCCTCGCCACCCCGGCCGGTCTCTACCTCTCGCACCAGTGGCTCGCCGCGGGGCAGCACGACCCCACCGCACAGGCCCGCTACGCCATGGTCCACGACGAGGGCCACCTCATCGCCGCCGCACCGCTGTACCTGGTCGACACCGAACCCAACACCCTCTACCGCGTGCACGAACTCATCCCCGACCGCACACCCGCCAGAACCCTGCTCGCCGGAGCCCGCCGCGGCTACCTCAACGCCCCCCTCCTCCACCCCCGCCTCACCCCCGACCAGCGGCGCGCAGCACTCACCCACCTCGTGGCGGCCGCCCGCACCCTCGCCACCGCCCACCAGGCACAGCCCTGGTGGCTCTACGTCACCGACACGGCCGCCACCGAACTCGCCGAAGCCTGCGGCACCGGCACCGAGCCTGTGCGGCTGAGCCAGGACGCCCACATCCCGCTGCCCGGCAGCACCTTCGACGACTATCTCGCCGCCCTGCCCTCCAAGCGACGCGTCACCATCCGCCGCGAACGCCGAGCCTTCGCCGAAGCGGGATACGAACTCCGCACCCTACGGCTCTCCGCATGCGCCGACACCGCAGGCGCACTCCTCGCCCAACTCCAGGAACGCCACGGCCACCCCGCCGACCCCGCCGCCATGGCCCGCCTCCTGCGCGACCAGGCCGACGGCATGGCCGACACCGGAACCGTCCACGCCGCGTACGCCGGAGACCGCATGGTCGCCTTCAGCCTCCACTACCGCCACGCGGGCACCGTCTGGCTCCGCGCCACCGGCTACGACTACGCCCAACTGCGCGGCGCCCACGAGTACTTCAACCTCGTCTACTACCTCCCCATCGAGCACGCCTACGCCCACGGCGCCACCGCTCTCCACCTCGGCATGGAATCCCTCCGCGCCAAAACCCTCCGGGGAGCGGTCACTTCGCCGCTGTGGGCGATAGAAGGGGCTTGAGTGGGGCGATGGAAGGGGCCTGAGCGGGGAGTCGATCCGACCCATTACGGCAACGTCGGCTCCTGCCCCTCCGGGAGCGCGATCCCCGACTGAAAGGCGAACACGACGAGCTGGGCCCGATCACGCGCCTGAAGCTTCACCATCGCGCGGCTCACATGCGTACGCACCGTCGCCGACGAGATGAACAGCTTCTCCGCGATCTCGTCGTTCGACAGACCCGTGGCCACCCACGCCACCATCTCCCGCTCCCGCTCCGTGAGCGTTCCGAGCAGCTTGTGCGGCGTCGCCCGCTGAAAGCGCCGGCTGACGAACTCCCCGATCACCCGCCGGGTCACCGTGGGGGAGAGCAGCGAGTCGCCGCGCGCCACCACCCGTACCGCATGCAGGAGTTCCTGCGGCTCGGCGTCCTTGACGAGGAACCCGCTCGCCCCCGCCTGGAGCGCCTCGAAGACATAGTCGTCCAGCTCGAAGGTGGTCAGGACGATCACCTTGGTCCCGGACGTCTGCGGCGACGCGGTGATTTCACGCAGCGCCTCGAGGCCGTCCATCTCCGGCATCCGGATGTCGAGAAGCAGCAGATCGGGGCGGACCGAGCGGAGCAGCTCCAGGGCCTGGCGGCCGTCCGACGCCTCCCCGACGAGCTCCAGGTCCTGCTCGGCCTCGATCAGCGTGCGCAGCCCGAGCCGGACCAGCTTCTGGTCGTCGGCGATCGCGATACGGATCATCGTCCGGTTTCCCCCAGAGGTAGGTATGCGTGTACGTGGAAGCCGGGGGCGCCGTCGGGGCCGCGTGGCCCGTACTCCAGGGTGCCGCCGAGTGCGGCGCAGCGTTCCCGCATGCCGACGAGCCCGAAGCCGCTGCCCGCCGCCGGTGGGCCGACCGGCGCCCGTGGGCGGCCCTCGTCGGTGACCTCGATGTCGAGTCCGGCTTCTGTGCGGGTGACGTGGACGTGGGCCCGGTCGGCGTCGGAGTGGCGCAGGACGTTTGTCAGTGCCTCTTGGACGATGCGGTACGCGGCTCGGTCCACCATTGCGGGCAGTTCCTCGGACTCCAGGACGTCGTCGATCCGGCAGTCCACGCGTAGGCCGCTGTCCGTCATGCGTGCTGCGAGCGTGCCGAGGCGGGTGAGCTCTCGTCCCGTCGGCTCTTCGTGCGGCGTACCGCTCCTGCTCCCGTTCCGCGAGCGCTCCCGCTCCTGTTCCCTGAACACCGCCAGTGTGGAACGCAGTTCGTCCAGGGCCTCCTTGCTCGTCGTCCGGATGGACGCGAGTGCGGTGCGGGCCGCGTCCGGGTCCTTGCCGCTCACATGCAGCGCGATGCCCGCCTGCATGCTGATCACGGAGAGGCTGTGGCCGACCAGGTCGTGGACCTCGCGGGCGATGTCGAGGCGTTCCTCGGAGGCGTGCCGTCGGGCCTCCTCCCGCCGCACCCGCGTCGAGGATTCGCGCTGTACGCGCAGGACGGCGCCGATGCACCAGGGCAGTGCGATCCAGACGAGTGCGGAGAGTTGGAGGAGTACCTCGGTGGTATGGGTGGCCGGGCCGGGGGCCGTCGGCCAGAGCGACAGCTGGGTGGCGACCGCTACGGCGAGGGCGAGCGCCGCACGGCGCAGCGGATGGCGGGCCGCCACCGTGAACACCGCGACGCCCAGCGGGAAGACGACCGGGCCGTGCGGAAAGCCGAGCGCCAGATAACAGGCGCCGCCGAGCGTCGTCGCCGCGAACACCGCGAGCGGTGCCGTCCGCCGCCACGCCAGTGCGCCGCCGACCGCCACCAGGAGCGCGTACCCGAGCCAGGTCAGCTCCTGGCGCGGTGGTACCTGCCACTGCTCGGCCCGCCAGGAGCCGAGCACGGTGACGGCCGTGAGCAGCACGGCGAGCACCGCGTCCGGCACGGCTGCGCGTCGCGAGAGCGATGAGCGGGCCCGCATGAGCATGACCATACGGGGCGTGGGTGCCCCTCGTGGGGGCACAACTGGCGCCTCACGCCCCTGTCGCGTCGGGCCTGCCCCCTGACACCCCGGCCCGTACCCCTGAAGCCTCGCCGCCTGCCCCTGACATCCGGCCCCGCGCCCGGCCCGGCGCCCGCCCCTGCCCCCTCGCCCGTACGTACGTCCGTACTCCCCACGGCGTACGCGCGGTTACGGCGTCACGAGGACGGCCGGGGCGGGGGCCGCTCACCATACTGAACGCCGTCGACCGGCCCCGGAGGGGCGACCGGGACGAGAAGGGGGCTCACGTGAAAGGCGAGCAGGAAGGCAGACAGGACGGCAGACAGGACGGCAGACAGGAAGGCAGACAGGACGGCAGACAGGACGGCGAGCAGGCGGTGCGCTCGGTGGCCGTCGCGCTGGCCGCGGGAACCCTGTCGATCGAGCAGGCGGATGCCCGGATCGCCGCGGTGTACGCGGCCCGCACCCCGCAGGAGCGGGCCCGGCTCACCGCCGACCTGGCGCCACCCACCGCCGGGCACGGCCCGCACCCGCGCGGCGGCTGCTGTCCGCTGCTGCTGCCGCAGATCGCCGCGGTCACCGGCGTCTCGCTCGCGTTGCTGCTGCTGTGGGCGGCGCTGCCGGAGACCTGGTTCTGGCCCGTGGTGCCCATCGTCGCCATGGTCGCGGCCGTCGTGGTCCACGCCCGCCGCTGCCCCTTCAACTCGGCCAACACCGCCACCGCCAACTCGGCGCCCGCGTACGTACGACAGAAGGAGAGCGAAGGATGAGTACGAACAACGGCGGACAGGCGCCGGAGCCCGGGCAGGGGCCGAGCCACCGCCAGATCATGGTGATCTTCAGCGGGCTGCTCCTGAGCATGCTGCTCGCCTCGCTCGACCAGACCATCGTGGCCACCGCGCTGCCGACGGTGGCGGGCACGCTCGGCGGTTTCGACCAGCTCTCCTGGGTGGTCACCGCCTACATGCTGGCCGCCACCGCCTCCACCCCGCTGTGGGGCAAGATCGGCGACATGCGGGGCCGCAAACAGGTCCTGCTCGCGGCGGTCGTCGTGTTCCTCGTCGGCTCCGCGGCCTGTGGACTCGCCCAGGACATGGGGCAGTTGATCGCCTTCCGGGCGCTGCAGGGCATCGGTGCGGGCGGTCTGATGGCGATGTCCATGGCGGTCGTCGCCGATATCGTGCCGCCGCGTGAGCGCGGCCGCTACCAGGGCTACATCCAGGGCGTGTTCGCGCTCGCCAGCATCGTCGGGCCGCTGCTCGGCGGCTACTTCGCCGAGCATCTGACCTGGCGCTGGATCTTCTACGTCAACCTGCCGCTCGGCGCGATCGCGCTCGTCGTCCTCGCCGTCGTACTGCGCATCCCGGCGCAGCGCTCGCCGCACCGCGTGGACTACGCGGGCGCCGCGCTGCTCGTCGGCGCGGTCTGTGCGCTGCTCCTCATCACGGTGTGGGGCGGGCAGGAGTACGCCTGGGCGTCCTGGCAGATCCTCGCCCTCGCCGTCGCCACGGTGGTGCTCTTCGCCCTGTTCGTACGGCAGGAGCGCCGCGCCGCCGAGCCGATCCTGCCGCCGCGCCTGATGAAGGACCGGGTCGTCGTCTGCGTCAGCGCCGGACTGTTCGCCACCACCTGCGTGTTCTTCGCGGCGACCGTGTTCCTGCCGCTGTATCTCCAGATCGTCAAGGACCAGGGCGCCACCGAATCCGGGCTGCTGCTGCTCCCGATGCTGCTCACCGGCCTCGCCGCGACGACCGTCTCCGGCCGGGTCATCACCAAGACGGGCCGCTACAAGATCTACCCGGTGATCGGCATGGCCCTGATGACCGTGGCGATGCTGCTCTTCGCCACCCTCGACCGGGACAGCTCCACGCTGACCGTCACGCTCTACATGATGCTGATGGGCCTCGGCTTCGGCCTGGTCACGCAGGTCCTGGTGATCGCCGTGCAGAACGCCGTCGAGCGCCGCGACCTCGGCACCGCCACCGCGTCCGCCAACTTCTTCCGCTCCCTTGGCGGTTCGGTGGGCGTGGCGGTGTTCGGCGCGGTCTTCGCGGCCGGTCTGACCCGCTGGCTGCCGCGCGAGGTGCCGGGCGACGCGGCGAAGGGCCTCGACAGCGAGGCGCTGCTCGCCGGTCCTGAACAGGTCCGCGCCCTGGCCGCCCCCGTGCGGGACGGCGTCGCGGACGCCCTGGCGCACGCGCTCACCCCGGTGTTCCTGACCGCGGCACCCATCGCCGCCCTCGGCCTGGCCGCGGTCCTCGCGCTGCGCGAGGTCCCGCTTCAGCAGCGACAGGGCCCGCCGCCCGGCAAGGCAGGACCGGGCAAGGCCCAGGCAGGCGTCGCCAACGGCACGAAGGGAAGTACGTCATGACCACCACCTGGCACGCGATGTTCTACCCGCTCAAGGACGACGCCGACCGTGCCGCGGGCGCCGCCCTGCGTACCGCCGAACACATCGACACCGAGGTACGCGGCGAGGGCGGCCGCCCGGTCGGCCACCTCCTCGGCAGCCTCGTCCTGGTGTCCGACGGCACGGCCGTGGTGGCGTACGAATTCGAGGGCCCGCTGCCCGCGGCCGTATGGCACCTGCGGACACGGGTACACGCCGACATGGTCGAGCCCGCTCTGCGGCCGCATCTGAGGGACGTTCAGCCGGCGGAGTGCGTGATCCACAGCCTGTCCGGCGTTTGAGGACGAGCCCCGTTCAGGGGCGAAGGGGGGGGGCGCGGGGGGGCGCAGCCCCCAGTTCCCCCAGCCCCGGCTGACGGCACAGAACTTCGGGCCTAAGCCCCTAGCCCGGCCCGCCGAGCAGCCACCGCCGCCTCCGTCCGGTCGGAGACACTCAGCTTCACAAAGATCCGCGACAGATAGTTCCGCACCGTCTTCGGCGAGAGCCCCAACTGCCGGGCGATCGTGTGGTTTCCGCGGCCGTCCGCGATGAGTTCGAGCACCGCACGCTCGCGTTCCGTCAGTTCGGGGAACGGCACCGCCGCCGCCTGCCGTGGCTTCGTCAGGTGGTCCACGACCTGCGCGGCGGCCTTCGTCCCGAACACCACATTGCCGGAGTGCACCAGGTCGATCGCCCGGCTGATCTCCGTAAGGCCCGCGCCCTTGAGCAGGTAGCCGCGGGCGCCCGCCCGTACCGCCGCGAGCAGCGTGTCGTTGTCCTCCATCATCGTGAGGAACAGGATCGCCGTCTCGGGCCGGTGGGCCAGGATCTGCCGGGTCGCCTCCACCCCGCTCAGGCCGGGCAGATCCATGTCCATCAGTACGACGTCAGGGCGCAGTTGGCGTGATTCGCTCAGTGCCGCCGTGCCCGTCGTCGCCTCTCCGATCACTTCGATCCGCGCGTCACCGGAGAGCAGCGTCCGCAGTCCGGCACGGAACACCGGGTGATCTTCGGCGATGAGGACCCGAACTCTGCCCTCTCTGCCCGGTCTGCCCTCTCTGCCCTGTCCTTCTGGCGCTCGTATCGGACCCTCTTCCACGCACGCACCGTCCAACGCAGTCACGCTCGCCCCCTGTCGTGAGCCTGAGCCTTTTCCGGCATTGCCTTTCTGGCACTGGCCGAATGTAGACCGTTGACGGACGGCGGCGAAACGCCTGTCAGGGCCCGCGAAAGCGTCCCGCAAGCCCGCGCAAACGTCCCGCAAGCGGTGGCTGATTCCCTGCTCAGCCGGGACGGGCGCCCCACGACACCGGGACAACTCGGCCGGGACGCTCAGCCACTCAAGAGCCTTGGCCACCAAGAACAAAACCTTGGCCACCAAGAGCAAAAGAGAGCCTTGCCCACCAAGAGCAACGTCACCGCCCAACGCTGAGGAGTTACGGCGCATGGCTGTCCGAACCCCGAGCCCCACCAAGGAAGTTCTGCTCGCCGCCTACCGCACGATGCGGACCATCCGCACGTTCGAGGAGCGGCTGCACGAAGAAGTGCCCCGCGGCGAGATCCCCGGCGCCGTCCACCTCTACACGGGCCAGGAAGCGGTCGCCGCCGGAGTCTGCGCCCACCTGCGCCCCGAGGACCACATCGCCAGCACCCACCGCGGCCACGGCCACGCCCTCGCCAAGGGCTGCGACCCGACCGCGATGATGCTGGAGATCTACGGCAAGCAGGGCGGCCTGTGCGACGGCAAGGGCGGCTCCATGCACATCGCCGACTTCGACCTCGGCATGCTCGGCGCCAACGGCATCGCGGGCGGCGGCGCACCCCTGGTGTGCGGCGCCGGGCTCACCGCGAAGATGCGCGGCACCGATGACGTCGCGGTCGCGTTCGTCGGCGACGGCGGCGCCAACCAGGGCGCGTTCACGGAGAGCCTCAACCTGGCCGCCGTATGGGAACTGCCCGTCGTCTTCGTCGTCGAGAACAACGGCTACGCGCAGGCCACCGGCACCCGCTACCACCTGCGCGGTCTCGACGTGTCCGAGCGCGCCGCCGGTTACGGCATCCCCGGCGTCACCGCCGCGGGCGACGACTTCACCACCGTGTACGAGGCCGCCGGCGAAGCCATCGCCCGTGCCCGGTCCGGTGAAGGACCCACCCTCCTGGAATTCCGTACGCCTCGCCTGCGCGGCCACATGGAGGGCTACGACAAGGAGACGTACCGCGGCGACGGCGAGGTCGACGAGCTGTGGGCCAACCACGACTGCCTGCAGCGCCTCTCCGACCAGCTCACCGTCGCCGGACTCGCCACCGACGGCGACCTGGCCGAGCTCGACGCCGAGGCCCAGGAGGCCATCGACCGGGCGGTCACCGCGGCCCGCACCGCGCCGCAGCCGCCCCGCACCCAGCTGACCACCGACGTCTACGCGTCCTACGCGGACAACGCGTCCCACTCGTCCCACTGAGGAGCCGGAAGACATGGCGCGCACCCTGCCCTACCTGAAAGCGATCTCCGAGGGCCTCGCCCAGGAGATGCGCCGCGACGAGAACGTGGTCCTCTTCGGCGAGGACAGCGTCGGCGGCACCGGCTGCGACGGCGAACTCGGCGCCGCCTGGGGCCCGACCGCCGGACTCCACCTCGAGTTCCCCGGCCGCATCCTCGACACCCCGATCACCGAGGCCGCGTTCGTCGGCGCCGCCGTCGGCGCCGCCGCCACCGGTCTGCGGCCCGTCGCCGACATCCTCTTCTCCGACTTCGCGGGCGTCTGCTTCGACCAACTCCTCAACCAGGCCGCCAAGTTCCGCTACATGACCGGCGGCCGCGCCAAGCTCCCCATGGTCGTCCGCACCATGTGGGGCGCGGGCCTGCGCCGCGGCGCCCAGCACTCCCAGGCCCTCTACCCGCTGTTCGCGCACATCCCCGGCCTCAAGGTCGCCGTGCCGTCCAACGCGTACGACGCCAAGGGCCTGATGATCCAGGCGATCCGCGACGACGACCCGGTCATGTTCTTCGAGCACAAGATGCTCTACTTCGTGCCCGGCGAGGTCCCCGAGGAGCCCTACACGGTGCCCTTCGGCAAGGCCGCGACGGTCCGCGAGGGCCGCGACTGCACCATCGTCGCCATCGGCCTGATGGTGGGCCGCGCGATGGAGGCCGCGGCGCAGCTCGCCGAGGAGGGCATCGACTGCGAGGTTGTCGACCCGCGCACCGTCTCGCCGCTCGACGAGGAGACGATCCTCGCCAGCGTACGGCGCACCGGCCGCCTGATCATCGCCGACGAGGCCAGCCCGCGCTGCTCCGTCACCGGCGACATCGCCGCGCTCGCCGCCCGCGACGCCTTCGACGCGCTGCGCGCCCCCGTGCAGACCGTCACCCCGCCGCACGCCCCGGTGCCGTTCAGCCCCGACCTCGAGGACGCGTACGTGCCCGGCGCCGACCGGATCGCCGCGGCGGTCCGTACGACGGTCGGCACCCTCGCACGCGTCTGACCCGAACCCTCGTCAACCGTCTCAACTCAGGGAGAAACACATGAGCGTCCACCCCAACATCCAGCTGATGCAGAACGTCTACGACGCCTTCGGCCGCGGCGACGTCGACACCGCCGCCTCCTACTGGACCCAGGACTGCACCCACCACTACCCGGGCCGCAGCCCGCTCTCCGGCTCCCACAGCGGCCTGCAGGCGACCATCGACTTCGCGGGCAAGATGTTCGAACTCTGCGAGGGCCAGCTCACGATGAAGGTCCTCGACATCGGCGCCAGCGACGACTACGCCTACGCCCGCGTGATCACCTCCTACGCCCGCAGGACCCCGGCCGGCCAGGAGAAGAAGGTCGACATGCCCTTCATCAACATCATGCGGATCATCGACGGCAAGATCTCCGAGTTCTGGACCTACCCCGCCGACCAGTACGCCATGGACGAGTTCTGGACGGACTGACCGGACCGGCTCGCCACCTCAACTACGAGGAGAAACGGGAGATCCCGCGCATGACCACAGTGATCATCGGGGGCAGCGCCGCCGGCCTGGCCACCGCACTGGCCCTGTCACAGCAGCGCCGCGACAACGTCCTGATCCTGGACCGCACCGCAGAGGTGCCCGGCACGCTCGACGAGGCCCACGCCTGGACCCGGCCCACGGTCCCGCAGGGCGTCCACTCGCACGCCTTCGGGTCGCTCGGCTGCAACATCCTCAAGGAGCGCGCCCCCGAGATCTGGTCGGCCCTGCTCGCCGCGGGCGCCAAGGAGATCCACCTGACGGACTCCACCCCGCCGACCTTCGGGCCGTACGTCGTACAGGCCGGGGACGAGGACCTGCGGATGCTCACCAGCCGCCGCTCCACCTTCGAGTGGGTCCTGCGCAAGGAGGTGCTCGCCCAGCCCGGCGTGAGCTACCGCGGCGGCGTCACCGTACGCGACCTCGTCTACAGCGAGACCGACCCGAAGCAGGTCACCGGCGTACGCCTCGACGATGACACCGTCATCCAGGCCGACCTCGTCGTGGACGCCGCGGGCCGCCGCTCGCCGGTCACCAAGTGGCTGGAGGAAGCCGGTCTGCCCGCGCCGCGGCCGCGCGGCGAGAGCTGCGAAATCACCTACTACACCCGCCACTTCAGGCTCCTCGCCGACCAGGCGCCGGGCCCGCTCAACCGCGGCTTCGGCGCGGGCGGCCTGTGGAACCACTACACGGGCGTCCTGTTCCTCGGCGACAACGACACCTTCTCCATCGCGCTCGGTGTCCTGCCGGGCGACAAGGACCTGAAGAACGTACGCAACGAAGAGGCGTTCACCGCGGCCCTGCGCGCCACGCCGCTGCTCGCCCCCTGGGTCGCCGACGGCGTCAGCGAGCCGATCACCGAGGTGTACGCGATGGGCGGCCTGGACAACATGCTGCGCACGCTGCCCGAGGGCGCCGACCCGGTGGCCGGTCTGATCCACGTCGGCGACGCCGTGTGCACCACCAACCCGGCCTACGGGCGCGGCGTTTCGCTCGCCCTCGCGCACGCGTACGAGCTCGCGGACGTGCTCGCCAAGCATCCCGAGCCGACGGTGGAGCAGGCACGGGCGGCGGCGGAGGCGAGCGAGGCCCTGTTCACACCGTGGTTCGAGGACTCCGTGGCCAACGACCGGGCCCGGGCCGGACTTTGGAAGGCCACCGTGCACGGGGGTGGGGCGGCGGCCGGCGGTCCTCCCGGTGCGGCGGGTGGGCCGCCTCCTGGGGTCGGGGGTCCGCCTCCTGGTGCGGGTGGTCCTCCCGGTGCGGCAGGCGGTCCTCCGGCTGGTGGTCCTCCGCCGCTCAACTTCGGTATGGTCGTGGCCGCTTCGGCCGCCGATCAGACCGTGTGGCGCCGCGTCGCGCGGGTCATGATGACCCTCGACACCCCCGACACCCTCTACTCCTCACCGGAGATCGCCGAGCGCGTCTTCAAGGTGCTCGCCTCCGGTCCGCCGCCCCAGCTCCCGGGCGCGGAACGCGCCGACCTCATCCAGGCCGTGGGCACGGCCGCCTGAACCCAGGCCGGCCCGTCCTTGATCGACCTCCAGCCACCGTCGATCCACCCCCCCCAGCCACCGTTGACCCATCCCCCAGCCACGACGCCAATGAACGACCTTGGAGGCTCTTCTAGATGTCTGTCCAGTCCCCGTCCGCGACCCCCGACCGCGCGCCCCAGCGCGGCGGGGAGGCGTCGACCCCGGGGTACGGCGGTGTCCTGAGCATCGCCGTGTTCTTCCTGTTCTTCATCCTCGGCCTGATGTTCCACAGCGCCCTGGCCACCACCACCTACCCCGCCGCCGACGACCCGGTGAAGCTGATCGTCGAGTGGCGCCAGGACAACGCCGACGTGTCCCGCATCTCCGGGGCCGCGCTGAGCATCTCCGCCCTCGTATTCGCCTGGTTCAGCGCCTGGTTCGCCACGGTGATCAACCGGACGGGGCGTACGCAGGCGGCGCTCGTCGTCTACGCGGGCGGGCTGTTCTCCGCACTCGGGCTCTTCATGTCCGGCGTGCTCCAGTGGGTCGCACAGCGCCCGGAGACCCTGGCCGCCGAGCCGGTCCTGCGCGTCGTGCACCAGATCACCTTCGTACTCGGCGGACCCCTGGTGGTCACCAGCCTCGGCCCGATCGTCGCGATCGGCGGCATCGCCCTGATGCGCTCCGGTCTGCTCTCGAGCTGGCTCGCGTACGTGGGCGTCGCGCTCGGCGTGCTCTGCCTCGGCTCGGTGGTCATGCTGCTGCCCGAGGACGGCAGCCTGACCTACCTCGTGCCGCTCGGCAGGTTCCTGTCGCTGCTGTGGCTGACGGTGGTCGCCGTGCTGCTCGCCCGCCGCGTCGGCAAGGAACGCGGCTGACGCACCCGTAACCGGCCGAAGGCCCTCGCGCACACCGCGCGGGGGCCTTCGCCCGATCCCGTAAGACACCGGATTTCCGTACGACCCCGGATTCCGTACTGAGAAGGATGGTCAAGGATGGTCATGGATATGGTCATGAATCACGAGCCCCTGCACACCGAAGCCCTCCGCGCCCGCCTGGCCGAGCTCCAACTCCCGTACAAACTCGACGTGTTGACGAGCGTCCCGTCCACCAACGACGCGCTCGCCGCGGCCGCCCGCGACGGCGCCCCGGACCGCACCGTCCTGCTCGCCGAGGAGCAGACCGCGGGCCGCGGTCGGCTCGCCCGCACCTGGTCCTCGCCCCGCGGCGCCGGCCTCTACCTCAGCGTCCTGTTCCGCCCTGAGGGCGTGCCCGCGGCCCGGCTGCCGTGGCTCTCGCTGCTCACGGCCCGTACGGCCGCCCGTACCGTCACGGAGCACACGGGCCTGGCGACCCGCCTGAAGTGGCCCAACGACATCCTCGTGGGCCCCGGAGAGGCGAAGTGCGCGGGCATTCTGGCGGACGCGGTCGACTCCGGCACAGGCGGTGTGGTGATCGGCATCGGCCTCAACACGGCCCATGCCCGGGAGGAACTGGACGGTCTGCTGGAGGCTCCCGGCCACCGACCCACCACGTCCCTCACCCTGGAGGGCGCCAAGGTCGCGCGCGCCGACCTCGCCGTGGCTTTCCTGCACAACCTGCACCGCGCCGAGGCGTCCTGGCGGGCGGCCGGGGGAGACCCGGAGGCCTCGGGCCTGCGCGCCGCGTACGAGGCGGACTGTGCCACCGTCGGCGCCGCGGTCACGCTCGAACTCCCCGACGGGACCACGCTCTTGGGCGATGCCACCGGCCTGGACGACCAGGGCAGGCTGCTCGTCCGCACCGCCGACGGCACCGGGCACGCGCTGTCCGCCGGCGACGTCGTACGGACGCGTCAGCGCCCTTGAGGACTACGGGCCATCAGGCACACGAGCGCCGCCCCGGCGCTCACCACGGCCCCCACGGCCGCCACCGGCCGCACGGAGGACGGGTCGATCGCGAACGCCCCCGCCACCACGAGCAGCAGCAGCGAGAACGGCAGAAGAGGAAGCGGAAGAAGAGGAAGGTTGCGAAGAGGAAGGTGAAGGAGTTTCTTCATCGGATTCCTCGGATTCCTCGCTCGACGACAGAGAAGGAAACGGGCCCTGCGAACGCCCCGCCCCACGCCGAGCAGCAAACCGACCACCCGACCCGCTGGTCAACGCACCCCGGCCCCCACCCCCGAAACACCCCGCGACCGCCCTCACCGGCCCCCCGCAACCTGCCACACGGCCCGCCGCCACCAGCCCCTTGCTATGACCTTGCTGCATCCGCGCTGCTTCCGCCGCTCCTGTGCGACCGCCCCCACTGCTACCACCCTGCTACCATGCCAAGCATGAGCAGCACACGGAAGCAGACCCAGGTACGTCTGGAGCCAGAGGTGCTCGCCGCAGGCAAGGAAGCGGCACGCGCCCGTGGCCTCGACTTCAACCACTACGTGGAGCGCCTCATCGACGAGGACACCACCGGCGCCCGCGCCGCCGGAATGGCCGCCGCCCAGCGCTTCCTCGACCAGCACGCCGGATACCTCGACCAGCTCGAAGCCGACCTGGACCGGCAGCACGCAGACGTGGACCGGCAGCACGCCGCCCCCGCACCGAAGCCGCGGGGTGCCGCCGCGTGAGCATGTCCCTGCACGTCGACCTCTCCTGGATCCTTGAGGTCGCCGAGCGCGCCGGCCACCACGACCCCGCGCCCGACGACCTCGGGGTGCCGATCGCGGCCGTCGCCCGCCACCGGGCCGAACTCCTCGAGCAGCCCGTCTACGGCGGCCCCTACGCCCGCGCCGCGGCCCTCGTCCACACCCTGGGCCGCTGCCGCTGGCTGGAGCGTTCCAATCTCACCGTCGCCTGCGCCGTAGCCGTGATGTACCTCAACGCGAGCGGCATCCCCGCCGAACCCACCAAGGACCAGCTCACCCAGCTCGCCGAGCTCCTGTACGACCCCCGCTGCACCGCAGCCGCCATCGCGGAACAGCTCCGCACCTGGCACCCCTGACGTACCGGCCCCGGCCCACCATCACTTCTCGGACGCCATGGCCGCGTTGGACGTCGTGGACGTCGTGGACGTCGTGGACGTCGTGGAGGTCTTGGATGAGGCGCGAGGCCGCGAACGCGAAATCGCCACCCCCACCAGACAGAGCGCCCCGCCCAGCAGCGTCGCCGGACCGGGAACCTCGGCCAGGAAGGCCCAGGACATCAACACCACCAGGGCGGGCACCGCGTACGTGGTGGCGCCCATCCGTCCCGCTGTCGTGCGGGCAAGGGCGTACGCCCAGGTGGTGAAGGCGAGCGCGGTCGGCACCACGCCGAGATAGAGCATATTGAGTGTGGCCGAGAACGGGGCCTGCGGCAGCTCGCTCACGAGCTGTCCCGCGAACGGCAGGCACGCCACCGTACCCACCAGACACCCAAAGGCCGTGACCTGCAACGGAGTTCCGTACGACAGAGCAGGCTTCTGAGCGATCACCCCGGTCGCGTACGCCAACGCGGCAGCAACGCACAACACCACGCCAAGCACCGGGGCACTGCCTCCGTCCGACATGGACAGCCCCACCACGGCCGCCCCCGCGAAGGAAACACCCAGCCCCAACAGCAGCCGAGCAGGCAGCCCTTCACCCAGCAACCGGGCACCAAGCAGCGCCATCAGAATCGGCCCGATGTTCACGAGCAGCGCCGCAGTACCCGCATCCACCAGCCGCTCACCCCAGTTGAGGGCCACCATGTACCCCCCGAACCAGACCACACCGGAAATGACAATGCCCCGCCAGGCCCCCCGCGGCGGCAGCCCTTCACGCCGCACGACAACCAGAGCGAGCAACACCAAGGACCCCGCGAGCAGCCGGCCGAGCGCAAGCGCACCGGGAGAGTAGGAACTTCCCGCGCTCCGAATGGAAACGAAGGCCGAGGCCCAAGCAAGCACGGTGAAGCAAACGGCACCCGCGGCAAGCACGCGAGGCCCACGGGAGGAAGAGGAAGGAGTGGACGAAGAAGGCGAAGAACGTGAAGAAGGTGAAGAGGACAAAGAAGAGGACAAAGAAGAGGAAGAGGGCGAAGGCGAAGAGGGGGAGGCCATGCGAAGAACCCTAGAAGCCCATCATTTCGGCGTCCACCGAATTAACGATGGGGTGCGGCTCACTCCCAATCGGAGGACTTCAGCCCCAGGGACTCCCCGAAGGCCCGCTCACCCGCCTCCGTCACCACTACCGCCCGACCGCCACCCTCGGCCCGGACACACCACTCCAACTCCAGGGCAAGGGCGCACAGTCGCGCCCCCACCAATCCGCCCAGATGCCGGCGCCGCTCGGTCCAGTCCAGACACGAGCCGGCCAGCGGACGGCGCCCCTGCCGACCCAGATCCACCCCGACCCGCCGGCACCAGGCCCGCCCCTCTTCGCTCAGCTCAAAGACATCCGCGACGGACAACAGCCCACGCTCCGCCATCGCATCGGTGATGGCCATCCCGAACCGCCCGGCGAAGTGGTCATAGCAGGTACGGGCCCGGGCGAGCGGATCCGGCGCGGCGACCACCGGCACGGTGTGCGCGGCATCCCGATCCGGCACGGCGTACGAGACAAGCGAATCCACGAGCCGAGCAGTGTCCCCGTCAGCGATCCGCACATAGCGGTGGCGCCCCTGCCGCTCGACGACACAGAGCCCGGCGTCGAGCAACTTGCCGAGATGCCCGCTGACGGTCGACGGCGACACTCCGGCGATCCGAGCCAACTCCCCAGCAGTCCAGGCACGCCCTTCAAGAAGAGCCATACAGATGGCAGCGCGAGTCTCATCCGCGAACGCATGGGCAAGCGCAGCAAGCCGAGCGGCCGGTGCAGCGGCGGTTGCGGAGGCGGGTGCAGGGCGATCAGTCACACCTCCAGAATGCCCCAACCCTTCGCCAAGCGCCGAACCAATCCGCCTACCAATCCGCCTACCAATCCGCCTGCCAACCCCCTACCGAACGCCCTCACGGCGCCGTAAGGTAACGGCCGCTCGTTTTGATGTCGGGGGAAGGCGGGGACGCGCAATGGCGGCAGAGCCCAAACAGGAGCGCGCGCTGAAGACCCGCGATGACATCCTCCATGCCGCAGCCAGCGCCTTTGATGAGCTCGGCTACCGGGGTGCCAGCATGCGGGAGATCATGCGGCGAGCGGGTGTGACGCTGGGGGCGGTGTACTTCCACTTCGACAGCAAACAGGAGCTGGCCCGCGCTGTGATGCTGGCCCAGCCCGGCGTTCTGACCGCGAACCTGAACTCCGACGGGCTACAGCGGGTCGTTGACTTCTCGATGGAGTGGGCGCACCAGGTGAACGTCAATCCGCTGATCCGGGCCGCGGTACGCCTTGCCGTGGAGCAACAGGCACACGGCATCGGAGATGACGTCTCGTATCAGGACTTCGAGGAGATCTTCACGGAGTGGCTGGAATCGGCCCGTGACAAAGAGGAGTTGGTTCCGAACGCCGTCCCGGCCGTCGTAGCGGAGTTCTTGGTCGGTGCGTTCACGGGGATTCAGCACTACGCGCACCTGTCGGGCGGTTCGTCGACACTGTCTGACCGCGTGGTGCGGATGTGGCGACTGCTGCTGCCCGGGGTGGCTCGGAGTGAAGTCGTCGAACGGATCGTTCTGGATCCGGGCCGGGGACGCATCAACCTCGCATAGGCCGAAGGGGACCGGCCTCGGCGGTAGTACGCGTCGCGGTGAGGCGGCGTAGAACACCTCCTGATGCCAGCGCGAAGGAACTGCCTGAAACCGGCCGGTTTGTCAGTAACTGCCTTATTTATTAATGCATTTGAGTAACGATCAGGGTTTGTCAGTATAATCGAACGCATGATCTGGTTTGACTTCGGCGGGGTGCTGTCCCCGCCACTGGGGGAGTTGTTTGCCATGTACGAGCGCAAGACGGGGGTCACCCCTGAGCAGCTCTGGTGGGCGATGAGCGAGGTGTCCGCGGAACGGGGCGTGGCGCCCTTGGCGCCGGTCGAACTGGCCACCATCACCGAGGCGGAATGGGGCCGCGCGCTGGCCCGTGTCCTGGCGGCCCGCTTCCCGGGGATCGACCTCTCCCGGGCGTGCCTGGAGACCTTCGGCGAGCAGTGGTTCGACGGCGTCGCGGCGAATCCCGCGATGGTGGCAGCGGTGCGGACCGCCCGCGAGCACGGCCTCGGCGTGGGCATCCTGACCAACAACGTCGTCGAGTGGGAGCCGTACTGGAAGGCCATCGTGGCTCCCGCGGGACCCGTCGACCACGTCGTCGACTCCTGCCGGGTCGGCCTGCGCAAGCCCGAACCGGAGATCTTCGACCTCGCGGCGCGGACCGCGGGCGTCGACCCGGCCCGCTGTGTCCTCGTCGACGATGCCGCCGCCAACTGCGAGGCGGCCCGGGACCGGGGCTGGCGGGCCGTGCACTTCCACGACAACCCCGGGGCTCTCGACGACCTTGCCCGCCTCACCGGTCTGCCCGCGTTCCGCGCGGCCGCGTGCCACGCCCCCGCATAGCGCCCCACGCCCCCGCATAGCGCCCCACGTCCCCGCATAGCGCCCCACGTCCCCGCACAGCGCTCCGCGCTCCGCGCTCCCGGCCGACCCATCGACGGTGTACGACGACCAAGGGATGCTCATGGAACACAGCACAGTGCTCGGCACCACCAGCGTCACGTACATACCCCAGCTCGATCCGTCCCCGCGCTACCAGCCGCTGCCCGGCCACTCCGACGGCGGGCTGCCGCGCATCCTCCTGCCCAGCGGCCACACCGCCGTGCACCTGACCCGCTACGCCGACGTCCACCAGGTGCTCACCGACCCGACGTTCAGCCGCAGTGCCGCCAATGCCGAGGACGGGCCGAGCTTCCTGCCCACGCCGCTGGCGCCGGAGCTGCTGATCGCCCTCGACCCGCCGGAGCACACCCGGATGCGGCGCGTGGTGACGGGCGAATACAGTCCCGGAGGCGTGGCGCAGCTGCGGTCCGTGCTCGACGAGGTGCTCGACGAACGGCTCGCCGCGCTCCGGGCCGAGGACCGCCCCGACCTGTTCCGCACCGTGCTCGACCCGCTCCCCGTCCGGGTCACCTGCCATTTCCTGGGCATCCCCGCGGCCGACATCGACCACTTCCGTGCCTGGTCCCGGACCGTGCAAATGGCCCTCCCCGACGACGTTCCCACCCTCGTCGACCACTTCACCAAGGTGTACGGCTATCTCACCGAACTGGTCACGGGAGCGCGGCCGACCCAGCCGGGCGGCTTGGTCGACCGCCTCGTCGCCGGGCGCGACCGCACCGAACCCCCGCTGACCGACGCGGAGTTGGTCGGCCTGCTGATCGGCGCCCTGGTCGGCGGCGACCAGAACGCGCTGTCCGTCCTGACCAAGGCGGTCTACGCCCTGCTCTGCGCACCGGAGCTGTGGCGGCGCCTGGTGGACGAGCCCGGCATCGCACCGCGCCTCGCCGAGGAGCTGATCCGGCTCATCCCGCTCGGCTCCATCTCGACCTTCCCGCGGATCGCCACCCGCGACGTGGAGCTCACCGGTGGCGCCGCCGTCCGCGCCGGTGACGTCGTCTATGCCGATGCCTTCGCGGCCAACCGCGACCCGGAGGTCTTTGCGGACCCCGAGACCATCGACCCCGACCGGGACGGCAAACGGCACCTGCAGTTCGGCTTTGGGATGCACCACTGCATGGGCGCCGCGCTGTCCAGGATCGAGATCACCACGGTGCTCACCCGCCTCGCACACGACTTCCCCCGCCTCTCCCTGGCCGTGGACCCGGCGATGCTGCCCTGGGACCACGGGATTCTGCTGCGGCGGCCGACCTCGCTGCCGGTCCGCTGGTAGGAGAACGGTTCAACCGACGCGTACAGCGGCGTCGCCGCCCCGGGGAGCCGGAATCCGGGGCCGCGGCGCGACGGTGGCGGTGACGGTGGCGGTGAGGACCTCCTCGCCGCCCTGCGCCGCCACCACCCGGGTCCGGTGGCCCCCCTGGCTGTCGGACAGCGGCTCGGCCGTGATCCGGCACGGCGCGTCGAGCTCGGCGAACTGGAGGAACACCGCGTCGAACGCGACGGGGTAGAACGGCTCGCCCGGGTGGCTCGCCCGGGCGGCCTGACGGGCCCCCTCGAGCAGCAGCATCCCCGGGCTGTGGTCCATCGGGTGGTCGAAGAGGACCGGGTGGGAGGTGTCATTTCGCAGCAGCCAGTGGTCGTGGTGCTCGGTCCGCGCGAGCACCACGTCCATGTCCCGGTCCCGCCCGACCAGAGCCGCCGGCACCGGCGCGGGCGGTGCGGGGGCCGCGGCGACCACAGCCTCCGGATCGCTGTGGGCGCCGCGCAGCCGCCGGTAGACGGCGGGCGCGTGGCAGGAGAACTGGGTACTTGCCGTGCCCAGGCGCGCACCGTCCCGGAAGGCGGTGACGTCCATGGTTAAGGAGGTCGGCGGCGCCGTGGGGCGGCGGCGGTTGGCCGTGCACGCGATGTACAGATCGACCTCGGCCGGGTCATGGGCGCGGCCCATCGCGGCCGGGGCGACCTCGTAGTTGAGGTAGTGCCAGATCAGATGGTGCCCGAACGGTATCCCGTAGCCCGCGTGCGAGAGCAGCGGAAAGCACTGGCGCACGCTCTCGGCGAAGAAGAGCGGGTCGTACAGCTCGCCCGTCGAGTCGTAGAAGCGGTGCCGAGTGGGCCACCGCGCGGACACCACGAACGAATCCTCGCACGGCTGCTCCCAGCCGGTCAGCAGGACCTCGGCCACGTCGCGCTTGTGGACGTAGTGAGGCGGGACGGTCGAGCCGTCGAGGGCAGGCGCGACCGGATGGACAGCAGGCATGGAAGCCCCCCATTGCATGGATGCGTTGAATCCTTAGCCGTGCTCAGTTGGCGTAGATACGCCGCACCAGCAACATAACGAGTGCTCTTTTTGTTGTCGAGGCATGACTTGAAATAATGTTCGACCAACTACGGGAGCAGCGTGGGTAGTTGGCGCCTTGAACTGGGAGGTAGAGGCCGCAATGCGACGCCGGTGGCCGCTGCGGGGGGCGGTGACCGGACCGCCCAACGAGGCCCGGACGCGCCAGACTTGGCTGGAACCGCTCGGTCACGTTCCGTATCGAAGGGGTCGCGGCGTCGGCGTGCTTGGCTGGGTCCCGTCGTATCGCGAGAAGTCGCGGACGGGCGAGCAGAGGTGCTCAACAGGCGCTTTGCCGGAGCCCTGTCTTCGAACGCCCCGCATGATCGTGGACCAACCGGGTAAAATAACGGGCGTTATTTATTGGTTCGCGAGAAAGACAGGGCCCAACATGGCGGAACCCAAACAGGCGCGCGCCCTGCAGACCCGTGAGCACATCCTGCGTGCCGCAGCCGGGGCGTTCGACGAGCTGGGTTACAAGGGCGCCAGCATGCGCGAGATCATGCGGCGGGCGGGCGTCACGCTCGGGGCGGTGTACTTCCACTTCGAGAACAAGGAAGCCCTGGCCCGCGCCGTCATCCTCGCCCAGCCGCAAGAGATGGTGCCGCGCCTGGAGTCCGAAGGGTTGCAGCGCCTCGTGGACTTCACCCTGGTGTGGGCACACCAGCTGAACGTGAATCCGCTGATGCGGGCCGCCGTGCGGCTGGCCGTGGAGCAGAAGACGCACGGGATCGGTGACGACGTCTCGTACGGCGAGTTCGAGTCCCTCTTCGCGCAGTGGCTGACGGCGGCGCACGAGCTCGGGGAACTGGTCCCCGGGACCGACCCGGAGCCGGTCGCCGAGTTCCTGGTCGGGGCGCTCACCGGAGTCCAGCACTACGCGCATCTCTCCGGCGCCACCTCGGCCCTGCCCGGACGCGTGTCCCAGATGTGGACGCTGCTGCTGCCCGGCATCGCGAAGCCTGAGGTGGTCCAGCGGGTCGACGTCGACGCGAGCCGGGGGAGGTAACGTGCGCGGGGCGCCGACGGGCCGGCCGTGACCTGGCCCTGGCCTGCTGGCGTGAATCAGTACAACTGGCCAATGCCGAGGGGGACTTACTGCCATGCAAGGTGCGGGCGGCAGAGGGTACTTGCTGAGTGGTTTGACGATCATGATCACCGGGGCGTCCAGCGGGATCGGTGCGGCCGCGGCCCGCCTGTTCGCCGCCGAGGGCGCCTCGGTCGCGCTGGTGGCCCGGCGCGCGGACCGGCTGGCGGAGCTGACGGCGGAGATCGACGCGGCCGGTGGCCGAGCGCTTGCCGTGCCCGGGGACGTCACCGACGCGGAGGACGTCCAACGGGCGGTCGAGGAGACGGTACGGGCCTTCGGCGGGCTCGACGGGGCGTTCAACAACGCCGGTTGGGGCACCGCCGGGACCCTGCTGCACGAGACCGAGGACGCGGTGTTCCACCAGGTCATGGACATTAACCTGGGCGGCGTCTGGAACTGCCTCAAGGCCGAGATCGGCGCCATGCTGGAAACCGGAAAGGGCGGCTCCATCGTCAACACCGCCAGCATCGCCGGAGTGCTCTCCACCGGCGCCGTGGCGCCGTACGTCGCCGCCAAGCACGCGGTGATCGGCCTGACCCGGGCCGCCGCGACCGAGTACGGTCAACAGGGCATCCGGGTCAATGCGCTGGTCGTAGGCAGCACCCGCACCGAGCTGATCCAGGACGTCCTGGACCAAGTGCCGGAGCTGGAGGAGGGGTTCATCTCCCGCTCCGCGCAGAAGCGCATGGCCGACCCGGTGGAGGTAGCGCAGGCCGCCGCCTGGCTGTTCAGCGGTCGGTCGTCCTTCGTGACCGGCGCCGCCGTGCCGGTGGACGGCGGCTGGACGGCGTCGTAGGGCCTGTGCCGGAAGACCCTCCCCCACCCGGAGGGCGGGGGAGGAGGCGCCTCCTGCTCGAGAGCAGTCGAGGTGGGGGAGGGACTTACGACACAGGACCTGGTACGCACCCCTCGGAACGCCTGCCGGTGCGGGGCTGCCGGAACGGCACGCAACGGCAGGCGGACCACGTGGGGTTACGAGACCGGCTGCGGCACCTTGCCGAAGACAGGGGCGACATGACGCTTCGGGAGCGAGGGCGTCGTGTCCGGCGCCTTCGGTGACCTCCGCCCGTCCCCGTGGGCGCTGCTCCGCTCCATCGGGGTGTCCGTCCATATTGCCGGTCGTGCGGCGAGGCGATGGTAGGCGTATGCGGCGGACACCAGCGTCATGTGGTGGTGCCAGCCGGGGAACGAGCGGCCCTCGAAGTCGAGGAGCCCGTGGTCCCGCTCCAGGGTGGCCACCGTCGTACTCGTACCGGAGCTGAGCCGGGTGAGCGCGGCGAGCCGCTCGAACCGCTGGTCCGTCATGCTCGTCAGCCAGACCCGGGCCGGCCGCTGCCACGTGGCCCGCGAGGTGGTGAACGCCCGGTAGACGCCCGGCACGTTAGGCAACTCCACCAGGCCGGACAGGACCTGTACGTGGCCTGGATCCCGGTGCGGCGCGGCCGCCGTGGAGGTGCGTGCGCGCTGCCCGCCACGCTGCAGGAACTCCTGGACGCCTAGGGCGACCGGGGGGTACGGCGCGGTGCCGCGCGGGCCGGAGGAGCGGGGCCTGGCCGGGAGCACCTGCAGGTCCGGGGGGACCCCGAGCACGAAGTCGCGGCCCTGCTTGCCGAGGCCGCCGATCAGCGGCACGACGTTGGTGTACTCGCTGAGGTTGGCCACCACCGGCACCGGGCCCAGGGAGGTGCGGGCCGCCTGGGTCCCCACCAGGTTGAGCGCGTGCGCCCACAGTGGCCGGTGCCGGGCCGAGTCGGGGACCTTGGCGCGCTCGCGCAGCAGCTCGTCCTCGTCCCACTGGTCCGGCAGCATCACACGCCAGTCGACGGGCAGCAGCGCGCTGTCCGTGGCCAGGAACACGCCGACGCCCAGCTGGCAGCGGATGGTGCGGCCGAGCTCCGGCACGAACCGGCGGTGCACCCCACAGGAGTGCTCGCCCCGCTTGGGTAGCACGGCCGTGCCGATGGTCCAGGCCAGCGGCGTGCTGCGCTGTTCCACCAGGCGGGTCAGCTCCTCGCGGGCCGGCCGCCAGTCCCACGGGCTGGCGTTGATGAACTGCTGCAGGGACTGCGACGCGGTGGGGGAGCTGGAGACCGATGCGGCGATCCGGCGGATCGACTTCTTGCCCGGAGTGTTGAGCAGACCCTCCAGATACGCCTGGGCCCAGCGGCGCTGGTCCGCCCTGGCCAGGCTCCCGAAGAGCGCGGTGGCGAACGCGGACAGCGGAGTCTTCTCCTCGGGTATGTCCCCTAACTTCTGCTCGAGCATGGTGCGTTCCCTCCGTTGCGGACCCGATCACAGAACAATAGCGAACGATCGATATGTTTTTTGTACGGCACCTGACGCGACTCGCGCAAGTCCTTTGGCGGGGGCAGATGGTGCGCGTCGGGAGGCCGCGAGCTCGGTCATCCGCAGGTCGAAGTCCTCGCCGTGCAAGGCGAGTTGGCCGTGCGGGTGCAACGGCTCAACTATGGGTGCCCGGTGGCCGGTTCGATGGTCACCGTGGCGGTGAACGCCCGCTGACCCCCCTGGGACGCGTTGACGCTGACCCGCTCCCGGCCCCAGACGTCGGGGTCGGCGGGCTTCGCCGTGACCAGACAGGGCTGGTCGAACTCCACGTAGCGTAAGAAGGACACGTCGAATGCGACGGGGACCGAAGCGCGGGGCATGGCCCGTGCGTGTGCGGCCTGGCTCACCGCTTCGAGGAGCACCATGCCGGGCACGTGGTCGTGCGGGTGGTCGAACAGGACGATGTGCCCGGTATCGACCCTGAGCCGCCAGGTGTGGGCCGACTGAGTGGGCGTCAGGACGACGTCCCGGGCCGCCGTGCGGCCGACCCGGAACGGCGCCTCGGCTGTGGTGAGCGGCAGCGCCCCCTCAAAGGCCTTGCGCGCGTCCGCGTACCTGCCCCGCAGGCGGTCGTAGATCGCCGACGGGTGCGCGGAGTACCACAGCTCGGCGGTGGCCAGGTCGGTGCCGTCGCGGGTGGCCTCGACCCGCGCGGACAGGTGCACCGAGCCGAGCCGACGCCGCGTCACCGCGGTGTGGGTGATCCTGAGGCGCACCTCGACCGGCTCGGAACTCGTCTGCAGGGCCTCGGCGTTGATGCCGCAGCGGATGAGCTCCCAGCCGAGCCGGTGGCTCAGTGGTATCGCATGGGCCGTGTGGGAGAGCAGCGCAAGCGCCTGGCGGATGCTCTCCGCGACGAGGAGCGGGCAGTAGCGCCCGGCCTCGGTGTAGAAGGTGTGCCTGCTCGGCCACTCGACCACCACCTCGTGTGTCGCATCCGAGACCTCGTGCCAGGCCGCGACGAGCGCTTCGCCCTCGACCTTCTTGCGTACCCATTCCTGAACCGCGGCCACAGAGGGCGCCCGGGTGGCTCTGCCGGTCCCGTCAATGCTGCTGATTGCCATACGAGTTCTCCCCTGGAACGCGCGCGGGCAGCTAGCGCACGGCGACTGTGGATCGAGCCTCTGCGCCGGGATAAAATAGAGAGCACTTTTTCTTTTTGTCGAGGCAGACCTTACGGAGTGTGCTGGAGATGGCGGAGCGGGCTGTGAAGCAAGAGAGGGCAGTGCGTACTCGTGCATCTCTCCTCCGCGCGGGTGCGGAGGTGTTCGGAGAGCGCGGCTTCGCCGGCGCCAGCGTCACGAACATCGCGGCGCGCGCCGGGCTGACGCTCGGCGCCATGTACTTCCACTTCCACTCCAAAGAGGCCCTGGCCCGCGAGATCGTCACCAACCAGCCGGCGCAGGTGGTGCCGCCGCAGGAGTCGGAGGGGCTGCAGCACGCGGTCGACATCACGCTGACATGGGCGTACAAGCTGCTCGACGACCCCATGCTGCTCGCGGGCGCACGGCTGGTCATGGACCAGGAGTTCTTCATCGAGCCGGAGCAGAACTCGCACCACCAGTGGACCCAAGTCCTCTGCCAGGACTTCGCCGTCGCCCGGCGCAAGCGCCAACTGCGGGCCGGAGTGGACGAGGAGGCCCTGGCCCGCCTGGTGGTCAACGCCTGTACCGGCGCGCAGATGCACGCCCGCATGGAGAGCGGCCACCGGGACCTGCCGCAGCGCGTCGAGGAGATGTGGCACTGTCTGCTGCCCGCCTTGGCCGTGCCGAGCGCCATGGCGCGCCTCGAGTTCGACGAGTCGAGAGGGCGGGGCACTCGCTGACGACCGGGCCGGCCCCGGTCAACTCGGCTGGGCGGAGTAGGGGAAGCCGGTCGCGCGGCGCAGCAGTTGCTCGCCGTCGTTGACCCCAAGGCCCCGCAGGGCCAGTCGCCAGACGCGGGTGAGCAGGGCGACGGCGCTCTGCGCCGAGCCCTCGTCGGCCGGCTCGTACGCGCGGTCGCGAATCCAGGTCTCAGCGCCGCTGACCAGCAGGACGGCCAGCGTGGACACCGCCACGGGATCGATGCCCGGGCGTAGTTCGCCGCGCCTTGCCGCCTCCCGCAGCCGCTCGAGCAGCGCGGGGGCCCACAAGGAGGTCCAGCTCTCCGACGGCGACTGACACTCCCGGAAGAGGCGGGTGGCGGCCCGCACTGGAACCTCCTCCTCCAGGAGCATGACGAGTGCGACGGAGAGGTTGATCACGGTCTGGAGCGGCGGGTCGTCCGCCATGGCCACCCGGTCCACCGCGTCCAGGACCGCCGACTCGCCGCACGTCTGGACCGCGTTGGCCACGATCGCCTTGTTCGAGAAGTGGAACGTCAGAGCGCCCATGGAGATGCCGGCGGCTTGGCTGATCCGTGCGAGAGAGGTGGCGCTGTAGCCATTGCGGTCGAACTCCAGGGCTGCCGCCCGCAGTAGGGCCTGGCGGGTCCGTGCCGCCCGTTCCTGTCTCATAGTGCTCCCTCCTGGCCCGGAAGATCACGCGGTTGAATTGCTCTTTATAAAAAACAAAAACCACACTACTATTTTCAAGTTCGAACTGCCGTAGAAGGAAGGCGACATGGACATCAGGTTCCTGGGTCCGTTGATCGTCGAGGAGAGCGGAGTGCCCATCACGCCCGTCGCGGCGACGACCGGGCAGGTGCTCGCGCTGCTCGCGGTGTCCGCCAACCGCGTCGTGCCGACGGACGTGCTGATCGACGAGGTCTGGCCCGACGGTCCGCCCCCGCAGGCCTGGATCGAGCTGCGGTCCCATATCGACGCGTTGCGTGCCCAGATCGCGACGGCGCTGCGCAACCGCGGACGGCCCGCACCGGGCGCGGCGGCCGCCCCCGCGCCCGCGGCGGCCGACGTCCTGGCCGACCTGCCCGGTGGCTACCGCCTGAACAGCGGCACCGGCACCATCGACGCCTGGGAGTTCGAGCGGGCCGCGGGCGCCGGATACCGGGCCATGGAGCGGGAGGACTTCGACGCCGCCGCCCGCCGCCTGCGCCAGGCCCTCACCCTGTGGCGGGCACGCGCCTTCTCCGACGTCGTCGCCGGGCCGCACCTGGAGACGGAGATCGCCCGTCTGGGACAGTCGCGCCGCCGCGCCTTCGACCAGTGGATCGAGGCCACACTGCGCCTCGGCCGGTACCGCGAGCTGACCGCGGACCTGGCCGTGCTCCACGACCCCGGCCCGTTCAGCGAACATTTCGTGATCGCGCTGCACCGGTGCTCCGACTACCGCCAGGCGCTGGCTGTCTACCGGCAGCTGCGCCGGGGTCTCGAGGCCGAGCCGGGCAGCGGCGCCGGGCGCCCCGCCCCGGTCGATGTGCCCGTACTGCCGGTCGCGCGGCGGCGCCCGACCCTGCCCGTGAGACTTGACTGATTTCTCCGTACTTGACGAAGTGCGCCCCATCGGTTGGTCGCGAGAAGCACCGGCGCTCATGATCGGGTGAGTCAGCAAACCAGCCGCTCCGCGCCCGGATTCGGGCCCGCCGCAGTCGAACCTCTCTCCGTCGCTGTGAAGCCCGCGTCGGCCCGGTTGTTGCCAGGCTTCGCCCCCGATCAGGCAGGTCAAGGAACTTGGAGCGAGATACACCATGGAGAACAAAACAGCCATTGTCACCGGCGCCGCCGGAGGCATCGGCGCCGCCGTCGTCCGGTCCCTGGCCGGACGCGGCACCGTCGTCGCCGCTGTCGACCGCGATGCAGAGGCGCTCGCGGAGACCGTCGCCAAGCAGGAGGCGGACGGCCTGCGGGTGACGGCCGTACCCGGCGACGTCACCGACCCCACGGCGGTACGCGCCCTGGTCGACACGGTCGAACAGCAGCTGGGGCCGGTCGAGTTCCTGGTCAACGCGGCAGGAATCCTGCGCCTCGGAGAGGTCAGGACGTTCAGCGACGAGGACTGGGCGGCCACGTTCATGGTCAACACCAGTGGCGTGTTCCACATGTCCCAGGCCGTGGTCGACCGGATGGTGGAGCGCCGCACCGGCGCGATCGTCACCGTGGCCTCCAACGCGGGCAGCACACCGCGCGCCGAGATGGCCGCCTACTCCGCGTCCAAGGCGGCCGCCACCCTGTTCACCAAGTCGCTCGGCCTTGAGGTCGCCCGGTACGGCATCCGCTGCAACGTCGTGGCACCGGGCTCCACCAACACCCCGATGCTCAGCTCCATGTGGCACGACGAGTCAGGCCCCAAGGGCACCATCGAGGGGCGCCCCGAGGTGTACCGGCTCGGCATTCCGCTGCGCAAGCTCGCGCAGCCCGAGGACGTCGCCGCCGCCGTCGTCTTCCTGCTGTCCGAGCAGGCCGCGCACATCACGCTGCACGAGCTGACCGTCGACGGCGGGGCGACGCTCGGCGCATAGGGCGGTCTTCCGTCTCACGTATCCGTGCCGTCGGCTCGGTTGCCGCTCCTGGGGGCTGCGCCCCCAGACCCCCCGTTCATCGCGCTGAACGCGCTCGTCCTCAAACGCCGGACGGGCTGTTCTTGCCCAACGAGAGGACCCGTATGCCCGGCCTCCCGACCATCGACAGCTATCCGATGCCGACCGCCGGTGACCTGCCTGCCAGCGTGCCGGCGTGGACCGTCGACCCGAGCCGTGCCGTGCTGCTCGTCCACGACATGCAGCGCTACTTTCTCGAACCCTTCCCCGGGCAGATACGCGACCAGCTTGTCACCAACGCGGCGGCCCTGCGCGAGCACTGTGCCGCCACGGGCATGCCCGTGGCCTACACCGCGCAGCCGGGCGGCATGACCCCGGAACAGCGCGGACTGCTCAAGGACTTCTGGGGCCCCGGCATGCGGGTCGACCCGGCCGACCGCGCGGTCGTCGACGCGCTGGCCCCCGCCCCGGGCGACTGGATGCTCACCAAGTGGCGCTACAGCGCGTTCTTCCGGACCGACCTGCTGGAGCAGATGCGCGTCCACCGGCGCGACCAGCTCGTCGTCTGCGGCGTCTACGCCCACGTCGGTGTGCTGATGAGCGCCGTGGAGGCGTTCACCAACGACATCGAGACGTTCCTGGTGGCCGACGCCGTCGCCGACTTCAGCGAGGCCGACCACCGCCTTGCCCTGGACTACGCGGCCAGGCGCTGCGCGGTCGTCACCACCACCAAGGACGTCATCGGATGACGCGGACCGAGGAAGGACGCCCCATGACCCGTCAGCCGCTCGACCGGGTGCTCACGCCGAAGCCGCCGGCCTTCGCGCTACTGCACCGCCCCGAGACGACCGGACCCGGCGCCCTCGAAGTCCTCCTGGGCCGGATCTCCCTGCCCAGGACGCTCGCGGCCATCCCGGTGCCCGACGCGGCGGCCGGCACGGGTGAGCCACACCAGGAGGTGCTGGCCCTCGTGCCCTACCGACAGCTCGCCGAGCGCGGCTTCGACTGCCCCGACGACGGCTCACCGCTGATCGCCCTTGCCGTCACCGAGCAACAGACGGTCCCGCTCACCGAGGTGCTGCGGCGCGTCGAGGACGTCCCCATCGAGCTCAGCAACGGACACTTCGACGTCTCCGACGACGCCTACGCGGAGATCGTACGCAAGGTGATCGCCGACGAGATCGGCACCGGCAAGGGCGCGAACTTCGTCATCAAGCGCTCCTTCACCGCGGACATCACCGACTACGGCGTGCCCACCGCGCTCGCGTTCTTCCGCAGACTCCTGGAGCGCGAGCAGGGCGCGTACTGGACGTTCATCGTGCACACCGGCGATCGCACCTTCGTCGGCGCTTCTCCCGAGCGGCACGTCAGCCTGCACGACGGCACCGCGGTCATGAACCCCATCAGCGGCACCTACCGCTACCCGGCGTCCGGGCCCACCCTGCCCGGCGTCATCGAGTTCCTCGCCGACCGCAAGGAGGCCGACGAGCTCTACATGGTGGTCGACGAAGAGCTCAAGATGATGGCCCGCGTCTGTCCCGACGGCGGCCGCGTGGTGGGCCCGTATCTCAAGGAGATGGCGCGGCTCGCGCACACCGAGTACTTCATCGAGGGCCGCACCGACCGCGACCCGCGCGAGATCCTCCGCGAGACGCTGTTCGCCCCGACCGTCACCGGCAGCCCGCTGGAGAGCGCCTGTCGCGTCATCGAGGGGTACGAGCCCCACGGACGCGGCTACTACAGCGGCGTCGCCGCCCTCATCGGCCGGGACGCGGGCGGTGGCCGCACCATGGACTCCGCCATCATGATCCGTACCGCGGACATCGAGAACGACGGCCGCATCTCCATCGGCGTCGGAGCCACCCTGGTGCGCCACTCCGACCCGGAGTCCGAGGTGGCCGAGACCCGGGCCAAGGCCGCGGGACTCCTCGCCGCCCTGGAAGAGCGCGCCTCGGCCCGGTTCACCGCGCACCCGGAAGTCCGTGCCGCCCTCGCGGAGCGCAACACGTCCATCGCCGACTTCTGGCTCGCCGACGACGCGCGCCGGGCCCGGCCCGAGCCGGCCCTGACCGGGCGCAGGGTCCTCATCGTCGACGCGGAGGACACCTTCACGTCGATGATCGAGCAGCAACTGCGCGCCCTGGGCTGCGAGGTGACGGTGCGCCGCTTCGACGAGCCGTACTCCTTCGACGGCCACGACCTGGTCGTCATGGGCCCCGGCCCCGGCGACCCGCGCGAGTCCGGCCACCCGAAGATCGCTCACCTGAACGCGGCGGTGCGTACCCTCCTGGCCGAGCGGCGGCCGTTCCTCGCCGTCTGCCTCAGCCACCAGGTACTCAGCCTCCGGCTCGGCCTCGAACTGCGCCGCCGTGACGTCCCCAACCAGGGCGTACAGCGCGAGATCGACCTGTTCGGGAGGCGTGAACGGGTCGGCTTCTACAACACGTTCGCCGCCCGCAGCCAGGAGGACAAGGTCGAGGCCCCCGACGGCACCACCGTCGAGATCAGCAGGGACCCGCAGACGGGCGAGGTGCACGCCCTGCGCGCACCCCACTTCGCCTCCATGCAGTTCCACGCGGAGTCCGTGCTCACCCAGGACGGGCCGCGCATCGTGGCCACGCGCCTGGTCGAGCTGGCCGAGGGGGCGCTGGCTGCGCGGTGAGCGTGTCTTACGGAACACGTATGCGTGCCGTCGGCCCGGTTGCCGCCCCTGGGGGCTGCGCCCCCAGACCCCCGCTTTATCGGCCTGAACGGCCTCGTCCTCAAACGCCGGACGGGCTCAGTTGTTGCACCGCCCAACGCGACCTGACGTACCGCCGTACGACCTGACGACTTTCGCGGACCGCGATTGGCCCACGCACGGGACCGGCCCAGGATGACCTGTGCCGGCGCACCCCGAACCGCCTCCCCGCCAAGCTTCCTTCGACTAGGAGCCGTGAGCATCCCGTGAACCCCCAGGCGAGCACTGCGGCAGCCGAGCCGGCTGCCCCTCTCGAGTGGACCGAACTCGACCGGCGCGCCGTCGACGTGGCGCGCTGCCTCGCGGTGGACGCGGTGGAAGCGGCAGGACATGGCCACCCCGGTACCGCCATGAGCCTGGCGCCGGCCGCCTACCTGCTCTTCCAGCGGCTGCTGCGGCACGACCCCACCGACCCGCAATGGGCCGGCCGCGACCGCTTCGTACTGTCCTGCGGGCACTCCAGCCTGACCCTCTACAACCAGCTCTACCTGTCCGGTTACGGCCTCGAGCTCGCGGACATCAAGGCCCTGCGCACCGAGGGCAGCCGCACCCCGGCCCACCCCGAGTACGGGCACACGCCGGGCGTCGAGACCACCACCGGCCCGCTGGGCCAGGGGCTCGCCAACGCCGTGGGCATGGCGATGGCCGCCCGCCGCGAACGCGGCCTGCTCGACCCGGACGCTCCGGCCGGACAGTCGCCCTTCGACCACACCATCTGGGTCTTCGCGTCCGACGGCGACCTGGAGGAGGGCATCAGCCACGAGGCCAGCTCGCTCGCCGGGCACCAGAAGCTCGGCAACCTCGTGGTGCTCTACGACGACAACCGCATCTCCATCGAGGACGACACCCGCATCGCCCAGTCCGAGGACGTCCTCGCGCGCTACCGGGCGTACGGCTGGCACGTGCAGCAGGTCGACTGGACCACCGACGACGGCTACGCCGAGGACGTCCCCGCCCTGCACGCCGCCCTGGACCATGCCCGTGGCGTCACCGACCGGCCCTCGCTCATTGCGCTCCGCACCGTCATCGGCTGGCCCGCGCCCACCAAGCAGAACACCGGCAAGATCCACGGCGCCGCCCTCGGTGCCGAGGAGGCCGCGGCCACCAAGGCCGCCCTGGGCCTCGATCCCGAGCGCTCCTTTCAGGTGCCCGACGACGTGCTCGCGCACGCCCGCAAGGTCGTCGACCGCGGGCGCGCCGCACGCGCCGCCTGGGACAAGCGCTACCTGGACTGGCGGTCCGCCTTCCCCCAGCGGGCCGCCACGTACGACAGGTTCTCCGCCCGCCTCCTTCCCCCTGGGTGGGCGGAGAACCTGCCGGCCTTCGAGCCCGGACAGGAGATCGCCACCCGCAAGGCCTCGGGCGAGGTGCTCTCGGCCCTCGCCGACGCCCTGCCCGAGCTGTGGGGCGGCTCCGCCGATCTGGCCGACAGCAACAACACCACCATGAAGGGCGAACCCTCCTTCATCCCCGAGGAGTCGGCCACGGCAGCCTTCCCCGGGCACCGCTACGGCCGCACCTTGCACTTCGGCATCCGCGAACACGCCATGGGCGCCATCCTCAACGGCATCGCCCTGCACGGCGGCACCCGCCCCTACGGCGGCACCTTCCTGGTCTTCTCCGACTACATGCGCCCCGCCGTCCGGCTCGCCGCGATGATGCGGCTGCCTGTCACCTACGTGTGGACCCACGACTCCATCGGCCTCGGCGAAGACGGTCCGACGCACCAGCCCGTGGAGCACCTGTGGGCGCTGCGCGGCATCCCCGGCCTGGACATCGTCCGCCCCGCCGACGCCAACGAGACCGTGGTCGCCTGGCGCACCGTGCTCGAACACCACGACCGCCCCGCCGGGCTGTGCCTCAGCCGCCAGAACCTGCCCGTCCTGCGCCGCGGCGACGGCGGCCTCGCACCGGCCGACGGCGTCGCGCGCGGCGGCTATGTCCTGGCCGAGGCCGACGGCGGCAGCCCCGAGGTCGTCCTCGTCGCCACCGGCAGCGAAGTCCAAGTCGCCCTGGCCGCACGGGAGATCCTCCAACAGGAGGGCACCGCCACCCGTGTGGTGTCCATGCCGTGCATCGAGTGGTTCCAGGAACAGAGCCAGGAGTACCGCGACACGGTGCTGCCGCCCCGCGTGCCCGCTCGTGTCTCCGTCGAGGCCGGCACCGCGCTCGGCTGGTACGCGCTGCTCGGCGAGACCGGCGAGGCCGTCAGCCTCGAACAGTTCGGCGCCTCCGCCCCGTACCGCACGCTCTACCGGCAGTTCGGCCTCACCCCCGAACGCGTGGCCGCCGCCGCGCGCACCAGCCTGAACAGGGCGAAGTGAGGCGGCCGCGCCCCGGGGAGCGGTCCCGGTCGCCGGGATCGTCGCCGATCGACTTCACCTGACCGATCCGACCCGATCTGATCCGACCTGGCCTGGGGGAACCTGACAGATCATCAATTCCGAAGTGGGCTCTTTCACATGTCGCTGCCAGAATCCGGTGCCATGCGCGCTGCGTACATCGAGGAGTTCGGCCCTCCGGATGCCATTCGCTACGGCGAGCTTCCCGTTCCCCGTATGGGTTCCACCGACGTCCTGGTCGACGTCACCGCGACCACGGTGAACCCGGTGGACACATACGTCCGTTCCGGAGCTCTCCATACGTGGGTGGACTTCCCGTTCGTGACCGGCCGCGACCTCGTCGGCACCGTCGCCGACGTGGGGCCGGGCTGTACCGGCTTCGCCGTCGGCGACCGGGTGTGGTGCAACAGCCTGGGGCACGACGGCCGACAGGGCGCGGCCGCCGAACAGGCGGTGGTGGCCGCCGACCGCCTCTACCGCCTGCCCGACGGCGTCGACCCGGAGGTGGCGGTCGCCATGGCCGACCCGGGTGCCATCGCCTACCGGACCCTGTTCACCCACGGCATGCTGCGGCCGGGGGAGACGGTGGTGGTCATCGGGGCCGGGGACGACCTGGGCCGTGCCCTGGTGGCCTTCGCCGCCCGGGCCGGAGCCCGGGTCATCGCCACGGCCGACGCGCAGGACGTCGAGTACGGCGCGTCCCTCGGCGCCGCCGAGGTCTTCGACCGCCGATGCCCCGAGCTTGTCCGGAAGATCCGTGGCACCAGCCCGGACGGGGTCGACCTGTACGTGGATACGGCGGGTGTGAACACCGTACGGACCACCGTCGGCCTGCTCGCCCCGCGCGGCCGGGCCGTCCTGCTTGCCGGGGCGCTGGCCAAGCCGGTCGTGCCGGCCAGCGTCCTCTTCCTGGAGCGCGGCTCGGTCGTCGGGTTCTCGGTCGTGCACGCCCCGGCCGCCGAGCTCGCCGAGGCGGCCGCGGGCATCAACCGGCTCCTCGCGGCCGGACTGCTGTGCCCCCGGGCCACCGAGGTCCTCCCGCTGAGCGCCACCGCCGAGGCGCACCGGCGCGTGGGGCAGCAGGCACCGGACCGGCGCCAAGTGATCCTGCGCCCGGACTCATCAATGAGCCCGTCCGGCGTTTGAGGACGAGCGCGTTCAGCGCGATAAAGCGGGTTCTGGGGGCGCGGCCCCCAGGGGCGGTAACCGAGCCGACGGCGTGGATACGTGATCCGCAAGACACGCCTAGGCCGGAAGTGGTGCCCCGCGGCCGGGGAAGGGGCTGCCTGTCAGGGCGAGCAGCGGCGTGGACTTGACGGCCGTCTCCTCGAACTCGGCCTCCGGTGACGACAGGGCGATCACGGCGCCCCCCACGCCGTACCGCAGGCGCCCCTCGGTGAGCACCGCCGTGCGGATCACCACGCTGAGGTCGGCCGCGCCCGACAGCGAGAAGTAGCCGATCGCGCCCGAGTACACCCCGCGCGGCCCGGCCTCGAGCCCGTCGGTGATCTCCATCGTCCGGATTTTCGGCGCGCCGGTCATCGAGCCCGGCGGAAATGCGGCGCGCACGCAGTCCAGGGGCGAGCAGTCCCGGCGCAGCCGTGCTCGTACCGTGCTCACCAGCTGGTGGACCGTCTCGTACGTCTCGACCTGGAAGATGTCCTCGGCCTCCACCGACCCGATCTCAGCGGCCCGTCCGAGGTCGTTGCGGACCAGGTCCACGATCATGAGGTTCTCCGCGCGGTCCTTCTCGTCCGTCAGTAGCTCCGCCACCAGCGCGGCGTCCTCCTGCGGTGTGGCTCCCCGCGGCCGCGTCCCCTTGATCGGCTTGGACTCGACCAGGCCGTCCGCGGTGACGCGCAGGAACCGCTCCGGAGAGGTGCTCAGCACCGACAGCTCCCCGAAGCGGAGCAGCGCACCGAACGGTGCGGGGCTGACGCGGCGCAGCAGCCGGTAGCTCGACCAGGGTGTGAACGTGCCGTGTGCCTCGGCCATGTTGGTCAGGCACACCTCGTAGCTCTCGCCGGCGGCGATCTCCGCCAACGCGGCGTCCACCAGGCCGAGATACTCCTGTCGGTCGTGCCGGAGCGTCACCTTGGCGCCGTCCGCGGGCCGAGGCGTCAGGGGCACCTCGGCCCGCGGACGGCCCGACAGCGTGCCGAGGGCGTGCGCGGTGTCCCGCAGCCAGCGGTCCGCGGCGTCCGTACGGCCCTCCTCCACGAGCGCGAGCAGGTACGTGGTCCCGGTGGCGTGGTCGAACACGACGGCCCGGTCGGCGAAGACCATGGCGGCGTCCGGTTCCTCCGCGCGGTGCGTCGCGCTGCCGCCGCACTCCGCCTTGAGCTCGTAGCCGAGATAGCCGACCCAGCCCAGGGCGAAGTCGAAGGGCAGCTCGGGCACCGCCGTACGCACGGCGGCCAGGTCGCGGTCCAGCCACGCCAGGAAGTCCCCCGAGACCACCTCGGCGCCCGCCGCGGAGCGCACGGTGACGGTGTGGGTCCACACGTCGGCCTCGGCGACCCGGGCCAGCGGTCCGGCCGCGTCCCCCATGATCGAGAAGCGGCCCGCGGCGTCGCGCGAGGCCTGCCCCGTGCTGCTGTCCAGCCAGAAGACGGTCTCGCTCGTCCCGAACAGCTCCTCGAAGACCACCTCGTCGTTCCAGCGGGTCTCCAACTCCTCGACCAGCACGCGCAGGTGGCGTCGGCCTTGTGCCGTTGCCGTTGTCCTTGCCGTTGTCCTTGCCGGTGTCGGAGACGGTGCGGCGGTCGGCCGTGCGGGTGCCGTGAGGTCCGGCTCCGCCGTGCGCGTCGGACGGTCCGGGTGCCACTGGCGGCACAGCCGCACGAAGTTGCCGAGCAGCGCCTTGCCGTAGCGCGTGCGGATCGATTCGGGGTGGAACTGCACCCCCCACATCGGCCGACTGCGGTGCCGCAGCCCCATCAGGACACCGTCCGGAGTCCACGCCGTGGCCTCAAGGGACTCCGGCAGGTCGGTCACGGCCAGCGAGTGGTAGCGCACCGCCTCGAACGGTGAGGGCAGTCCGGCGAAGAGCTCGTCGCCGTGGTGCAGCACCGGTGACAGGCGGCCGTGCCGGGGCTCCGGCGCCCGCGCGACGGTGGCGCCGTGCGCCAGGGCCACGCCCTGGTGCCCCAGACAGATGCCGAGCAGCGGGAGCTCGCAGCGCTCCACCAGCTCGCGGCAGATCCCGAAGTCGGCGGCGCGCTCCGGAGTTCCGGGGCCGGGCGACAGGACGACCGCGTCGACCTCGGCGAGGCGCCCGAGGTGCCAGCCGGGGTCGTCGTTACGCACGACGACCGGCTCCTGTCCGGTGATCCCGGCCAGGTAGTGGACGAGGTTGTGGGTGAACGAGTCGTAGTTGTCGACGATCAAGATACGCACGGGCACTTCCGTCATCCTCGTGAAACCGTCATCCGGAGTTCTCATGAGGCCGTACGGGCCCCGGCTCCGGCATGGGAGCCGACCCGCGCCACGGACACCTCGATCAGCATGTGCTCGACCAGCTCCCGGCCCTCCCGGATGCGGATGCTTCGCAGCGCCCGCAGCTCGCGTCCGGACTCGTCGGCGATGGCGTACAGGCACGGAAGGTCGCCGCGGTCACTGAAGTGCAGCAGCGCCGAGCCGCCCGCGGTCGTCCACAGCGGCGCCTCCACGAGGTAGCGGCGGTGGGCGGCGTACCCCGGGTCGACATAGGCCTGTTCGTGGAGCGACGCGTAGCGGTAGTCGGCCGGGGCCAGGACGAAGTTGGAGTGCCAGTACACCGTGTCGAAGCGCTGGTCCGGCGCGAGCGCGTGGAACAGGTCGCTGTGCCGGCTGGACACCTGGCGGGCGACGCCGTGCCGCGCCGCGTTCCGGGCCGCGTTGTCCACCGCGTACGGGTTGATGTCCGTGGCGAGTACCCGCTCGCAGCCCGCCAGGGCGGCGCTCACCGCGATGATGCCGGTGCCGCAGCCCACTTCGAGGAACGAGCCGTGCCGCGGGATCTGTGCTTTCTCCGTGAAGCCGAGCAGTTCCATGGCGGCGTCCGTCGACGCCGAGTACGGCGGGGCGAACACCTCGGGCAGCAGCTCCCACTCGCGGCCCCGCATGGTGAACCGGCTCGGCCGCTCGCTGTCCGTGCGTGCCTCGCGACTTCGCTCCAACGACCGTATATAGCTTCGGATTTGCAATGTCAGCCCCTCCCTGGGCGAAGCGGACTGCCCCGCGCCCCGGGCATGAGCCTCGGCCAGAGCGATGCCCGGCAGGAAGGTGGTCTCGAGACACCACGCGGGCGCCGCGGCGGTGTCCCCAACACAGCTCGACGACATTTGCCCAGGTCAACGTTGACGGGCTGATTCTGCGAGAACTAGTTTCGGCCAGGCCGAGCATCGCTTTGGCCTAAAAATGGGGGAAATGTGACATGCCTGGCTATGTAAGTCCCGAGGGGGATCCCGTACTGACCGTCCTGGAGCTGCTCGCGGAGGAAGCACCGGCAAGCCGCCTCGAAGCGCTGCTGCAGCGTGTGCGCCGGGGCAGCCCGGACCCCGAGACGCTCGACCGCGTCGAACGGGCCGTGCAGCTCGCCCGGGACGTGCATGTCTCCCTCAACCGCAGCAAGCACCGCGAGGCCGGATTCGCCGCGCTCGTCGACACCGCCCGGGACCTCACGTTCCCCTACGATCTGGACACCCTCCTGAGCGTGATCACCCGGCGGGTCAGATGGCTGCTCCACTTCGACATGACGTACGTCAGCCTCCGCGACGCGGAGGGCGAGATGCGCATCCACACCTCGGAGGGCTCCACCACCGCGCTCAACACCGGACTCAAGATCGAGCCCGGCCTCGGCCTCGGTCACCAGGCCGTGCTCTCCGGAGCCCCGCTGTGGACGGCCGACTACCTGAACGACGACTCCATATCCCACGGCGCCAGCATCGACCGGGTGGTCGAGGCGGAGGGGCTGCGCGGCCTCATGGCCGTACCGCTGCGCCACGGCGACACGACTGTGGGCGTGCTCTACGGCGCGGACCGCAAGGTTCGCCACTACACACCCGACGAGATCGGCCTCATCTGTTCCTTCGCGGACCTCGCGGCCGTGGCCATAGAGCGGGCCGGGCTGCTGCAGCAGATACAGGACCAGGTGGCCGAGCTCGAACTCGACGGGTTCCGCACCCGCACCACCCTCGTGCGCTTGGAGCAACTCGGCGAGGCCTACAGCCGCATCATGAGTCTGCTCGTCTCCGGCGCGGACCTGACCTCCGTGGCCAAGGCCGCCGGTGACGCCCTGGACGGCACCCTGCAGATGCGCGATCCGGCCGGCCGCGTCCTGGCCGCCGGGGGAGACCTCTTGGACCTGGACGAGGACGCCGTGGCCAGGGGCGTCCTGGAGGCGCACGTACAGCGTGGCCCCGTCGCCGCCGACGAGCGGACCTGGATCACCCGCGTGACCGCGGGCACGGAGGACCTCGGCGTCCTCGTGCTGCGGCCGATGACCCCGCTGGTGGGTCAGGACACCTGGCTGCTGCAGACGGTCGCGCAGGCCTTCGCCGTCCACCTGCTGATGCAGCGCAGCTCGGCCGTCGCCGAAGGGCCGGTGCGCGACGAGTTGTTGGACGAGCTCCTGGCCTTGTCGGCCCCCGCGCAGCCGCCGCACCAGATGCTCCAGCGGGCCCGCAGGCTCGACATCGACCTGGAGCTGCCGCACGTCCTCGTCGTGGCCCGGCCCGAGGGCGGCGAGCAAGGCCGGGCCGTGGTGTGGGCCTCCTCCTACGCGTACCGGATGTCCGGCCTCAAGACCGTGCAGAGCGGCTGCATCGTGCTGCTCCTGCCCGGCACGGACGCCTCCGGTGCGGCCCGCGCCGTCTCCGACGAGCTCGGCCCGCTGCTCGGCCACCCGGTCTCCGCCGGGGCCGCGGGGCCGGACCGGGGGGCCGCCGAGGTCCCCCGGATGTACCGGGAGGCCGTGCGCTGCCTGGACGCGCTCACCGCCCTCAACGGCGTGGGCTGTGCGGCCTCCGCACACGAACTCGGCTTCCTCGGCCTGCTCCTGTCCGACGACTACGACGTCGACGGCTTCATCGACTCCGTCATCGGCCCGGTCCTCGAGTACGACGGGGAGCGCCTCACCGAGCTCACCCGCACGCTTGAGGCCTACTTCGCCTCGGGCGGCAGCCCCACCAACGCCGCCGAGGCGCTCCACGTCCACCCCAACACCGTCTCTCGCCGCCTGGAGCGCATCACCGAACTCCTGGGCACTCAGTGGCAAAAGCCCGGGCAGGCCCTCGAAGTGCAGCTGGCGCTGCGGCTGCAGCGGGCCCGCGCGGTGCTGCGCGGCTCGGCCTGAACGGCCTCGTCCTCAAACGCCGGACGGGCTGAATTGTTGCCCCCGCCCACAGCACCGCCGGACCGTACGAGGTGATCCGGCAGCGCCTCAGGCGACGTACTCCAGGGCGTAGGCGCCCGTGGACAGCACGGTCGCCGCGTGCGCCGCGGAGGCGAGGGTGATGTGGCGGTGCCAGCCGCGGTAGGACCGGCCCACGAAGTCGCGCAGCCCCGCCGCCTGGCCGATCTCGGCGAAGTCCCGGTCCACCCGGTGGATCAGCTTCGTCAGCCGCAGCAGCGGCACCACCGGCGTCTTCGTCAGGTCGGTGAGCCACATCTCGACCGGCGGCCGCCGCGGGTCCAGCCACTCGCCGAGCAGCAGCATCGGACGCTGCCGGCCCACCTGCGGGTCCGTCAGGGACACCCGCACCACCGACGCGAGAGACGTGCGCGCGGCGCCCTGCCGGGCCGCGTCGGGCCAGTGCACCGGTCGGCGCAACCCCTTCATCGACTCCAGGATCTGCTGGGCGGGCAGCGGCCCCGCGCCGAAGCCCGGCATAGCGCGGTCCGCCACCGTGAGCCGGCACGACGTGCCGATCCGGCCAAGCACCGGCACCCCGGCCCTGCCGAGCCGCGTCAGCGTCGGGCGGACCACGTCGCCGCGCAGATCAAGCAGTACCGGTCGACGCGGCGCGTTCCCGTGCACCGCGGTGTCCAGAGCGACAGCGGCGGCGCACTCCTCCTGGCTCTCGCACCACACGCCCTCGGGCACCTCCGCGCGATCGCGCCGCTCCTGGTCGACGACCCACTGATCGGGCAGGAACAGCCGCCAGTTGACCGGGGCGCTCAGCTCCTCCGAGGCGAACCACAGGCCGAATGCCTGCTGACCGCGGAGCATCTGGCCCGACTGCGGGGCGAACAGCCGGTCCACGCCCACGGAGTGCTCGCCGGCCTTCGGGATGTGCATCGAGCGCACCACCCAGGCCTGCGGGGCGATGGCCCACTCCACGTACGAGGCGAGTGCGGACCGCATGGGCCGCCAGTCCCACGTCGAGCTGGAGATGAAGTGGTGCAGGCTCTGCTCGGCGGTCGTCCCGCCGACGTGCGCCGCGATGTTCCGGATCGACTTGCGCCCCTTGGCCAAGAGCAGGCCGCGCAGATACTGCTCGGCCTTCTGACGCTGGTCCTTCCTGCGGAGTGCGGAGAACAGGGTGGAGCCGAGCTCGGTGACGATGTCGTCGGACACCGCGGTGCCGTCCGGCACCTGGGACGGGCGGCGTATCGGAAACGGTTCGACGACATTCCTGCTCGTGACAACGGGCGTAGGCACAACGGTCCCCCATACGGTCGGGCAGCCCTTTCGACTGCCCTTCCACCGTCGCCGTCCGGGCAGGTCCCGAACGAGGTGCGCTGCTCACCCAGTTGGGCCGCGCCGAGGTGCTTGGACCACCGGACGGCGCCCGCGGAGCCCGCTGCGGGCACGGGGCGCGGCTCCGGCGGCGAACGGAGGGTGTGGTCGGGGCACTGGGTGGGGCCTGTTGCGGCGCGGGACGAGTCGTCCGCACCCCGGGCCGGGAGACTTGACGGACTGGCGCGGGGTGCGTTGCCGGACACGGCGTAGATCCACAGGATGGAACTCCGTCGGTCCTCCATCCGGGCGATTCGACGCCGACCTCCCTTCGTGAGCAGACCGAGGCGCCGAGTCCGCGGCCCAGGACCTGTCGTCGAACTCCCGCCCGCTCCACGGCGGCACGCACGCGGACCCTCCGGGACAACGGAGCGGCACCGTTGCCGTTCCCTGCCCATCGACTCGCCCACGGGACACCGCCCGCCGCCGGCCCGGGCCACCCCTGCCTCCCCGACCGCACCGCCCAGGCCCGAGCAGGCCTGGAATCCGAGAGAGGAACCCCATGCCCACGGATCCCGACCGCAGGATCGGCCTCTGGCTCGGCAGCATGGTCGACGAGGCCGCGTACGCACACCCCGACGGCGTGGTCCTCATCGACCACGACCTCGACGTCCTGCCGGACACCCCGCGCGCGTTCACCATCGCGGAACTCGCCCGTCACATCGCCGACTTGGCGGCCCGGCTGTGGGCGGCGGGAGTGCGTACCGGCGACCACGTCGCCCTGCACAAGAGCGCCAACTTCGACATCTACCTGCTCGCCTGCGCCGTCGCCCAGGTCGGGGCGGTCCCGGTGATGCTCTCCCCGGCCCTCGAGGCCGACACCGTGGCCACGCTGCTGCGCCGGCTCGGCCGCCCGCACCTGCTGACCGACACCGACAAGCTCACCGGCACCCTGGCCCATCTCCCCGTCGCCGACCTGGCGGACCGCGTCCTCGTCCCAGCCGGACAGCACCCGGGCGCGGTGTCCCTCTCAGACCTCGCCGGTGCCCCCGAGGTACCCGCGGTGCGTACCGACCCCGAGAGCGCGGCCCTGATGACGCACACCTCGGGCACCACCGGAACGCCCAAGCTCGTGGTGCACTCCGCGAGTTCGCTGCTCGGGCGGCTGCGCCCGCAGGAGCGGCTCGCGAACGCCTTCCGGGAGGGCGAGCGCGCCCTCATCCACGTGTCGTTCGTGCACTCCCGGCTGTTCCTGGCCCTCGCGGTCCTGCTGCCGCGCGGCGTGCCCGCGATCGTGCTGCGTGACGGGGACGCCGAGCATGTGGCGCGGCTGTCCACCGAGCTGCGGCCCAGCCTGCTCGAAACCCACCCCAACAGCTTCATGGAGTGGGAGCCGCTGGCCGACGACCCGAGGCGGCCGTTCGCCAACGTCAAGTACTTCAGCAGTACGTTCGACGCCATCCACCCTGGCACCATTCAGCACCTTCTGAAGGCGTCGGACCGCCGCTTCCCGCTCTTCTACCAGATCTACGGGCAGAGCGAGTGCGGCCCGGTCGCGGGCCGCGCCTACACCCGGCACGGCGCCTCGGCCATCGACGGCCGCTGCCTGGGCCACCCGATGCCCGGCACCTCCGAGATCCGGGTGGTCGGCCGCGGCGGCGAGGAGCCGGGCCCCGACTCGCCCGGTTACATCGAGGTGCGCACCCCGGGCCGGGCGTCGACGTACTACGCCGAGGACGAGCGGTACCTGGAGCAGCTCACCGACGACAGCTGGTGGCGCATGGGCGACGTCGACTATCTCACCGACCAGGGCTGCGTCCACTTGCTCGACCGGGAGGTCGACCTCATCCCGGCCCTGCGCAGCACGCTGGAGGCCGAGGACACCATTCTGGCCCGGCTCCCGGAACTCACCGAACTCGTCTTCGTACCCGGTCCGCGTCAGGAGCCCGTCCCCGTGCTCTGCACCCTCGAGGACCGTTCCCTGGACCCGGATCGCTGGCGCGCGGCGGTCCGGGACCTGCCCGCCGTCATCGCCCCGCCGGTGCAGATGAAGCTGGACGAACTGCCGCGCACCGCAACGACGAAGATCAAACGGCGTGAACTGGCCGCGCGCCTGGGCACCGCGCCGACGGACTGACGGCAGCCCTGGGCCGCGCCGTCCGCACGAGACCTGCCGGACGTGCCAGGCGTGCCGGGCGTCCCGACCACAGTGCCGACCCGGACAGAGACCGAGGAGACGAAAGAGCGATGTCGAAGACAGTCGTCGCCGGTGGCGGCATCGGCGGCCTGGCCGCGGCGGTGAGCCTGGCCGCGCACGGCCACGAGGTGACCGTCCTGGAACGCAGGGACACCTTCGCCGAGTACGGGGCCGGGATTCAGCTGGGCCCGAACGCCTTCAGCGCCCTCGACCGGCTCGGCGCCGGTGCGGCGGTCCGCGACCGTGCCGTGTTCATCGACGCGCTGCGGCTGATGGACGGCACGACCGGGCAGACGGTCGCCCGGATGCCGCTCACCCGTGCCTACCGGGAGAGGTTCAAGAACCCGTACGCCGTGGTGCACCGGGGCGACCTGTACCAGCCGCTCCTCGACGCCTGCACGGCATCGGACCGCATCGAACTTCTCGCCGGGAAGGACGTGGTGACGTATGAGCAGACGGCCGCCCACGCCACCGCCGTCACCCGCGCCGGGGAGCGCTTCTCCGGGGCGGCCCTGATCGGCGCCGACGGCATCCGCTCCGCGATCCGTGCCCAGCTGATAGGCGACGGGCCGCCGAAGGTCTCGGGCCACACCATCTACCGGTCCGTGATCCCGATGGAGCGGGTCCCCGAAGCGCTGCGCTCGAACACGGTGACCCTCTGGGCCGGGCCCAAGTGGCACTTCGTGCACTACGCGATCGGCGGCGGCGAGTTCCTGAACCTCGCGGCCACCCGCGACGACGGCGCACCGCGGGCCCTCGTCGCCGAGCCGGTCGACAAGGCCCACGTCCTGGGCGAGTTTCCCGGCCTGGGCGACACGGCCCGCGCCCTGCTCGAACTCGGCGACCAGTGGCGGGCCTGGGTGCTCTGCGACCGCGACCCGGTCGCGGACTGGACCGCCGGCCGGGTCACCCTGCTCGGCGATGCCGCGCACCCGATGCTGCAGTACGCCGCCCAGGGCGCCTGCATGGCCCTCGAGGACGCCGTCGTGCTCGGCGACCTGCTGGGCGGCATGCCGTCCGACACCGTCCCGCAACTCCTGGAGAAGTACAACGCCGTGCGCCGTGAGCGCACCGCCAGGACCCAGCTCGTCGCCCGGGAGATGGGGCGGCAGCTCTACCACCCCGCCGGTGCGGCGGCCGTGGCACGCAACGCCATGCTCTCCGCGCTCTCCGAGGACGAGCTGTACGACAAGGTCGACTGGCTGCACGGCGGCGGGGTCGACCCGGCGTAGCCCAAGGACTGACCTACGACTGGCCTAGGACCGACCCAGGATCTGGGGCCTGTGTCGCCCCGGGCCCGGACGAGAGGCCTCGGACGGCCGCAACCGAACACCATCCCGTATCGGGTCCCTTCTGCCCGGACCCCGCACCCTTCGGAGACATTCCTGTGGACGACACCCTGCTTGATATACGGCTGGAAACCGCCCTTCAGCAGCCCGAGTGGGACGACTACGAGCAGACCGGCCTTGTCCGCAAGGAGCTCTCCCTCAGGGCGCCGTTGGTACAGGCCGCCGACGTGCGTGCGCTGCGCGCCCAACTCGCCCGCGTCGCCCTGGGCGAGGCCCACGTGGTGCAGGCCGGGGACTGCGCCGAGAACCCGGACGACAGCACCCCCGAACACGTACACCGCAAGGCCGCCGTGCTCGATCTGCTCGCCGGATCGCTCAAGCTGGTCACCCGCAAGCCCGTCGTGCGCATCGGCCGCATCGCCGGACAGTTCGGCAAGCCGCGCTCCAACAACACGGAGCTGGTCGACGGTGTCGAACTGCCCGTCTACCGGGGCCACATGGTCAACCTGCCCGAGCCCGAGGCGGAGAGCCGCAGAGCCGACCCGATGCGGATGCTCATCGGATACATGGCGGCCAGCGAGATCACCCGCAACCTCGGCTGGCGCGGCGCCCGCCGCGCCCACGCGGAGTCGACCGTGTGGACCAGCCACGAGGCGCTGCTCCTGGACTACGAGGTCCCCCTGGTCCGCGAGGAGCGGACGGGCGAACTGCTGCTCACCTCCACGCACTTCCCCTGGATCGGAGAGCGCACCCGCCAGGTCGACGGCGCGCACGTCGCGCTGCTCGCCAAGGTCGTCAATCCGGTCGCGTGCAAGGTCGGGCCCAAGATGGCCGTGGACGAACTGCTCGCCCTGTGCCAGCGGCTCGACCCGGAGCGCGAGCCCGGTCGGCTCACCCTCATCGCGCGGATGGGTGCCGATGCCGCCGCCGAGCGGCTGCCCGCCCTGGTGACCGCGGTCCGCAGGGCCGGGCATCCCGTCATCTGGCTCACCGACCCGATGCACGGCAACACCATCAGCACGCCCTCCGGGCACAAGACCCGCCTGGTGCCGACCGTGGAACGTGAGGTGCGCGCCTTCAAGTACGCCGTGCAGGCGGCTGGTGGTGTTGCGGGCGGCCTCCACCTGGAGACCACTCCCGACGACGTCACCGAGTGCGTGCGGCACGAGGCCGCCATGGCCCGGGTCGGCCATGTCTACACCAGCTTCTGCGACCCGCGCCTCACTCCGGCCCAGGCGGTGTCCGTGGTGACCGCCTGGGCGGACTGACCGGCAGGCGGCCTTCCCCGAAGCGCCCTCCGGTACGGCCCGTTGCCGTACCGGAGGGCGCTTCGTGCTGTCGACGCGGCCGCGCGCGTCTCAGGCGGGCGCGAGCAGCGCGTCGGGTGCAGCGGGCAACTGCCGGCCGAGCAGCGAGCGCAGCCTGTTGTAGGGCGCGGTGTCCCCGGCGAGGACGCCGCCGATCAGCGTGTGCGCCGAACCGTCCAGGACCAGCTTGGCGTAGCGGTCGCCGCCGCGGTCGGCGCGGATGAACTCGACGGCGCCTTCGGTGCGCGCGTGTGCGTCCCCGAAGCTGGCGACCTCGACCCCCAGGAGCTTGAGCTTCGTCGACAGGTCCGCCCCGGCGAAGACGGCGGCGCGATCGCCGGTCAGCTGCCCGGCCACGGTCTCGGCCATCCGGCAGCCCGGCGTCACCAGGCCGTAGCACCGGCCGTCCACGGCCGCACACTCGCCGACGGCCCAGATCCGCTCGTCCGCCGTACGACAGTGGGCGTCCACGCGGAAACCGCCCCGGTCACCCGTCTCCAGGCCCGCGTCGGCGGCGAGTTCGTCGCGCGGGCGCACTCCGGTGGAGAACACCACGAGGTCCGCGTCGACGACCCTGCCGTCGGCGAGCGTCACCGACCGCACGGCGCCGTCGGCACCCGCGTCGACCGACCGCAGCCCGACACCGCAGTGCGGCCGCACCCCGAGCTCCGCCACCTGGCGCCCGAGCACGGCACCGGCTCCCTCGTCCAGTTGCAGCGCCATCAGCCACGGCGCCGCCTCCACGACGTGCGGGCGCATGCCGAGCGCCTGGAGTGCGCCCGCCGCTTCCAGGCCGAGCAGGCCGCCGCCGACGACCACGGCCGGTCGTCCCGGGCGCGCCGCCGCGCGGATCGCGGCCACGTCGTCGATGGTGCGGTACACGTGGCAGCCGGGCAGGTCGTGCCCCGGTACGGGTGGGACGAACGGCCGCGAGCCGGTGGCGAGCACCAGCGCGTCGTAGCCCACGCGCGTGCCGTCCGCGCACAGCACCGTGGCGGCGGCGCGATCGACGCGCACCACGGGCACGGCCAGGCGCAGCTCCACCCGGCCGTCGTCCGCGAAGCCGGCGCCGGGCAGCGCGAGTTCACCCGGCGGGGAGCCGCGCGCGTACCTGGACAGGGCGATCCGGTCGTACGCCGGAACCGGTTCCTCGGCCAGGACGACCACCCGCCAGGCGGCGTCCCGGTCCCGGGTACGCACCTCCTGGACCAGGCGGTGGCCCGCCATACCGTGGCCGACCACGACCAGGACGCGACTCATCGGGGCTCCTCACTCATCGGGGCTCCTCACGCCGTGCGTACGCGGAACACCATCCGCGCAGGTCGTCGCCGCAGCCGCCGCAGCCCGTGGTCGCCCGGGTGCGGGCAGCCAGCTCGCCGACGGTACGGGCACCGGCGCGCCAAGCGGCGGCCAGGTCCTCGCCCGTGACGTTGTTGCAGTGGCACACCACGGCGTCCGCGGGCAGCTCGCCGCGCGCGTAGTCGGGCGGCGCGCCGAGCAGCAGGGCGAGCCGGTCGGCGGGCGCCGGCTCGGCGCGCTGGTGCAGCCGCACCACCGTCGCGATGGCGCGGCCGAGCCCGAGCAGGGTCGCGCCGCACACGCGCCCGTCGCGCAGCGAGAGCCGGGCGTACCGGCCGCGCGCCGCGTCGTGGAACACCGCGGTCTCCTCGGCGCCGTCCGGCGAGCCGAGGCACACCAGGTCCATCTCCCGTGCCTTCAGGCGCAGCAGAGGCAGGGTCCCGGTGTAGCGGGCGGTACCCCCGCAGAGCAGTACGGCCAGGACCTCGGCCTGCTCCCACGCGGCGGCGTGCCCGCCGTACGGTCCGGTGCCGCCGACCGGCTGCGCGCAGTCGCCGAGCGCGTGCACGCGCGGGTCGTCGGTGCGCAGCTCCTCGTCGACCAGGACGCCTGAGTCCACCCCGAGCCCCGCGGCGCGGGCGAGGGCGACGCGCGGGGCGGCACCCGTGCACAGCAGCACGCTGTCCGCGGCGACCCACCGCCCGTCGTCCAGGCGGAGCTTGCCGTTCTGGTACGCCTCCGCGGTGCGGCCCAGGCACAGGTCCACGTCAAGCGCGGCCAGGCGCGCGGCGAGCAGCTCGCCCGCCCGCGCCTCAAGGCGCCCATCGAGCGGATACGGTCCGCGGTGCACCAGCGTCACATCCCGGCCGCGGCGGCGCAGGGCGAGCGCCGCCTCCACCGCGAGCGGGCCCCCGCCCACGACCGCGACCGACGTGGACGGCTCAAGCGTCGCGCAGTCGGACAGCGTCCGCAGCGGCGTGACGCCGTCGGCGAGGCGGCCGTCCGGGCCGTGCGCCCAGGGCAGCGCCGGGACCAGCGGGGCGGCACCGGTGGCCAGGACGAGGCGGTCGTACGGATAGCGTGCCCCGTCACTGCCGTGCACGAGGCGCCGCCGCCGGTCGACGGCGGTGACCGCCACCCCGAGCCGCAGACGCGTGCCCTCGGGCGGGGCGGGCAGCCGCAGCGCCCCGGCCGGGAGCGTACCGTCGAGGACCAGGCCCAACGACGGCCGCTGATAAGCCGGTTCCGCTTCGGCACCGAGCACGGTGACATCGCCGCGGTGGCCGTGCTGGGCCAGCCGCTCCACCAAGCGGTGCGCGGCCGGGCCGTATCCGGCCACGACGACGCGTTCGGTCCCCGGTGCGCTCACGGTGCCGCCTCGATCCGGACCGCGCACACTTTGAACTCCGGCATCCGGCTGCGCGGGTCGAGCGCGGCGTTCGTGATCAGGTTCGCGCGCCCCTCGCCGGGAAAGTGGAAAGGCACGAACACCGTGTCGGTGCGCAGCGAAGCCTCGTACCGCACCCGGGCGAGCACGCTGCCGCGCGCCGAACTCACCCGCGCCAGCTGCCCGTCGGCGAGCCCGGCGCGCCCCGCGGTGTCCGGGTGCACCTCGACGAACGGCTCCGGCTCGGCCTCGGCGAGCGATGCCACCCGCCGGGTCTGCGCGCCCGACTGGTACTGGGCGAGGACCCGCCCGGTCGTCGCGTACAGCGGGAAGCCCTGGCTCGGCAGCTCCGCCGAGTCCCGGTGCTCGACCGGTGCGAACCGGGCCCGGCCGTCCGGGTGCGCGAACCGGTCGAGGAACATCCGCGGTGTGCCCGAACTCCCCTCGGGACACGGCCAGTACAGCGCGTCACCGCCGTCGAGACGGTCGTAGTCGATGCCCGAGTAGTCCGCAGGCCCACCCCGCGTCGCCCGGCGCAGCTCCTCGAACACCTCGCGGGGTGTGCGCGGATACCGTTCGGCCGGCTCGCCGAGCCGGGTCGCGAGCCCGTGCAGCACCTCGAGGTCGCCGCGCACCCCGGGCGGCGGGTCGAGGAGCCGACGGCGCCGCAGCACCCGCCCCTCCAGGTTGGTGAGGGTCCCTTCCTCCTCGGCCCACTGCGCAACCGGCAGCACCACATCGGCGAGACGGCTGGTCTCGGACGGTACGAAGTCGGCGACCACCAGCAGGTCGAGCCGGGAGAGCCGCTCGGTGACATGGCCCGCGTCGGGCGCGGACACCACCGGATTGGAGCCGAGCACGAGCAGCGCCCGCGGCCCGTCGGCACCGCCGAGCGCATCGAGCAGCTCGTACGCGCTGCGCCCCGGGCCCGGCAGCCGGTCCTTGTCGACGCCCCACACCGTGGCGAGGTGCGCCCGGGCCGCCGGGTCGAGCAGGGAGCGGTACCCGGGCAGCTGGTCGGCTTTCTGCCCCATCTCCCGCCCGCCCTGGCCGTTGCCCTGCCCGGTCAGCGTGCCGAAGCCGCTGCCGACGCGCCCCGGCAGCCCCAGCGCGAGCGCCAGGTTGATGAACGCCGCCACCGTGTCGCTGCCCTTGCTGTGCTGCTCGGCGCCGCGGCCGGTGAGGACGTACCCGCGCTCGGCCTCGGCGAGCAGCCGCACCGCCGCGCGCAGCTCGGCCACCGAGACGCCCGTCACGGCCTCGACCCGCTCCGGCCACCAGGACACGGCCCGCGCCCATGCCTCCTCGAACCCGGCGGTGCGCTCCTCGACGTAACCCCGGTCCAGGTGCCCGTCCGTGACGGCGAGGTGCAGCAGGCCCAGGGCCAGGGCGAGGTCCGTGCCGGGCGTCGGCTGCAGGTGCAGCGCCGCGCGCCCGGCCGTGCGGGTGCGCCGCGGATCGATGACGATGAGGGCCGCCCGGTCCAGGTGGCGCAGGAGCGGCGGCATCGTCTCGGCCGGATTGGCGCCGGCGAGCAGCACCACGTCGGCGTGGCCGAGATCGGTGACCGGGAACGGCAGCCCCCGGTCCACGCCGAACGCCGCGGTCTGCGCCGCGGCCGCCGACGCCATGCAGAAGCGGCCGTTGTAGTCGATCTGGCTTGTGCCGAGCGCCAGGCGGGCGAACTTGCCGAGCAGGTAAGCCTTTTCGTTGGTGAGCCCGCCACCGCCGAAGACCGCCAGGGCGTCCGGACCGTGCGCCGCACGGATCTCCGCCAGGCGCCGCGCCACCAGGTCGAGGGCCTCGTCCCAGCCGGTGGCGGCGAGCCGCCCGTCGGCGCCGCGCACCAGCGGTGCGGTGAGGCGATCCGGCACGTCGAGCACGTCCGGCGCGGTCCACCCCTTCTGGCACAGACCGCCCTGGTTCACCGGGAAGTGCGGGTCGGGGCGGACCTCGACGGCGCCGCGGTCGCCGGCAAGGAGGGTGCCGCACTGCAGCGCGCAGTACGGGCAGTGCGTCGCCGTGGCCGGGACGCCTCCGGTGGATGTGGCCACGGCGTCACACCCGCCCCGCGGTCCTCGACCGCACCGGCTGCCCGGCCCGGGCCCGTGCGACACCGGGGGCGGTGCCCTCGTCGCGGCGGCGCAGATACACGCCTCGGGTGACGGCCAGGCAGATCGCGTAGAAGCCGAGGAACACCGCGAACGCGACCGTGCCCGAGCCGGACGAGCCGTAGGCGGAGCGGAACGCCAGGTTGATGCCGACGCCGCCGAGCCCGCCGACCGCCCCAGCGATGCCGATGAGCGCACCGGACATCCTGCGGGCGCGGGCGAACGCCGCCGTGGCGTCCCGGCCCGAGGCGATGGCGCGCTCCGCCTCCAGGGCGTGCACGGCGGGGATCATCTTGTACGTCGACCCGTTGCCGATGCCGCTGAGCACGAACAGCACCGTGAAGGCGATCACGAACAGGGGGAACGACCTGGCGGCCGAGGCGACGAGCAGCGCCGCGGTACCGCCCGCCATGGCCGCGAAGGTCACGAACGTGACCCGTGCGCCGCCCCACCGGTCGGCCAGCCTGCCGCCCAGCGGGCGCGCAAGGGAGCCGAGCAGCGGCCCCAGGAAGGTGTACGAGGCCGCCTGCAGGGCGCTCGCCCCGAATTCGCTCTGCAGCACCAGGCCGAAGGCGAACCCGAAGCCGATGAACGAACCGAACGTGCCGACGTAAAGGAGCGAGATCCACCAGGTGTGCCGGTGTGCGGCGGCCTCCCGCAGCGTGCCCGGCTCGGTGCGCGGCGAGGCGAGGTTGTCCATCCGCAGCGCCGCGGCAAGGGACACCAGGACGATCAGCGGCAGATAGATGGCCGCCACGTACGACGGGTGCGTGTCCCCCGCCGTCGCGATGATCAGCAGGCCGAGCAACTGCACCACGGCCACGCCCAGATTGCCGCCTCCCGCGTTGAGTCCGAGTGCCCAGCCCTGATGCCGCTGCGGATAGAACGCCGTGATGTTCGTCATGGACGACGCGAAGTTGCCGCCGCCGACACCCGCGAGGGCGCCGATGACCAGGAACACCCACAGCGGCGTCTGCGGACGCTGCACGAAGAACACGGCCAGGCTCGCCGGGACAAGCAGCACCGCCGAGGCGAACACCGTCCAGTTACGGCCGCCGAACCGGGCCACGGCCGCGCTGTACGGCAGCCGCAGCACCGCGCCGACCAGCGTCGGCACCACCACGAGCAGGAACTTCTCGGACGGCGAGAAGGTGAAGCCGATGTCCGGGGACATGAAGAGGACCAGGACCGACCACAGGCTCCACACCGAGAACCCGATGTGCTCCGACAACACCGAAAGGACCAGGTTGCGGCGGGCCACAAACCGCCCCTCGCGTTCCCAGAACGCCTCGTCCTCCGGGTCCCACCGCACGATCCACCGCCCGGCCGCGGGCCTGGCCCGGCCCGCGGCCCGCTGCGGGGACGTTATCTGGGGGGACGTCACGACGAAGCTCCGCTCACGGCTGGGCCCAGGTCCGGTGCCGGAAGTTCCGCCTTCGGGGCGTCCGCCCGACGGGTGGTCACCGCGACTTCCGGGACCGGCCCCAGGGCGCGGTCGACCAGGTGTGCCGCGCCCCCGGTGTAGCCCACGGGATCGCACAGTTCGGCCAACTCGGCGGTGGTGAAGCGCCCGCCCAGGCCCTCGGCCGTGGCGAGCACCTCGGCCAGCGGCACCCCGGTGCGCTGCGCCTGCTGCGAGGCCTCGGTCAGCAGCCGCTTGGCGGCCGCCCTGCCAAGCTCCGGCGTCAGCACGGCGGCGATCCGCTCCGACACGACCTGACTTCCCGTCAAATTCAGGTTGGCGCGCATCCGGGCCTCGTCGACCCGCAGCCCCTCGGCGAGCTCCACGGCCGTGTGCGCCGCACCGCCCGCGAGGCGCAGGCACTCACGCAGCAGCAGCCACTCGGCGTGCCACACTCCGCCCGAGCGCTCGTCCTCGGTCACCAGACACTGGGTCAGCGCCCCGGACAGCGCGGGGACCTGCAGCGCGGCGGCGCGGACAAGGGTTGCCAGGACCGGGTTGCGCTTGTGCGGCATCGCCGACGAACTGCCCCGGCCCGCCACCGTCGGCTCGGTCACCTCGCCGGTCTCGGTGCGGGTCAGTGCCTGCACGTCGACGGCGATCTTTCCCAGGGCGCCGGTGGTGACGGCGAGGGCCGCCGCCACGTCGGCCAGCGGCGTCCGCAGCGCGTGCCACGGCAGCACCGGCCGCGCCAGGCCCGTCTCGGCGGCGAACGTGTCGACGAACTGGTCCAGATACGCCTCCCGGTCGAGCACACCCTCGCTGTCGAGCACGGCGTACTCCAGATAGCCGGCCAGCGTGCCGGCGGCGCCGCCCAGCGATGCCGGCAGCCCCGTGTCGAGGACCCGCGCCAGGCGCAGATCCGCGTCGAGTACCAGCGCGCGCCAGCCCGCCGCTTTCAGGCCGAAGGTCGTCGGCACGGCGTGCAGCGTCAGCGTGCGCCCGGCGACCGGGGTGTCCCGGTGCCGGGCGGCCAGTGCGCCGAGCGCGGCCGCCACCCGGCCCAGATCCGCCCGCACGAGCCGCAGCGCCCGGGCCGTGACCAGCATCGCCCCGGTGTCGAACACGTCCTGGCTGGTGGAACCGCGGTGCACGTATTCGGCCGCCGCTGGATCGCGCTCCGCGACCAGCCGGGTCAGCTCCTTCACCAGGCCCACCACGGGGTTGGCGGCCTCCCGGGAGCCGAGCGCCAGCTCCCGCGCGTCGAACAGCTCCGCCCGCGCCACCGCGGCGATCACGTCCGCCGCGCCCTCGGGCAGTGTGCCGAGCCGTGCCTGCGCCCGGGCCAGTGCCGCCTCGGCGTCCAGCATGCCCTGCAGCCACGCCTCGTCGGACACGGCCTCCTCGACGGGGGAGCCGACCCGCACCGGGGAGAGCAGTCCCGTATCGAACCCCGCCCGCGCGGTCACACGATCACCCCCGACAGGTCGGCGTCCGTCACCATCGGGTGCAGGCCGTCGGGCACATGGGCCACCGGAGGCAGACGGAGGGCGGCGCGGGCGATGGCGTCGGAGTCACCGAGGGTCACGGAGTCCACGCCCGGGCGGATGCCGGCGGCCGTGACCCAGTGCACCGACTCGGTGGGCACGCCGTAGGCGAAGCGGCGCGGATGCGCCTGGCCGCGGCCGTCCAGGAGCCGGTAGGGCCGCTCCGTGACAGCCAGGCCACCTGTCTCGTACGCGGTGCCGTGGCTGCTGTCGATCCGGTACGGCGCCGCCTGGTCGGTGTTGAGCAGGTGCTGGAGCAGCGGATCGGCGGTGCGCCGCAGGTCGGGCTCGGGCAGCCGGGCCTCGATCAGGACCGTGGCCGGCACCGGCGTGCCCGGCACCGCCTGTGACTCGGCGACGAACCGCGGCGTGGTCGGGTCGACGCGCACCTGCGTGCCCGGACCGGTCAGCGTGAGCACCCCGGCCTCGATCAGCGCGATCATCTCCTCGATGCGGGAGGTGGGCGGGCCGATGGACAGGAACGCGTTGAGCGGCGTGTACCAGCCTTCGAGGTCGTCGCGGTGCGAGTCGCCGTCCAGCCCGCCGTGGTCGACCGCGAGGCGGATCTCGTTGCGCAGGTCGCGCAGCACGTCGAGGGCGGCCTTCAGCGGGCCGCTGACGTTGCCCTCACGGGCCGCGCGCACGTCGTCGGCCAGGTATCCGAGGAGCCACTCCTGGAAGTCCGCGCGGTCGGTGAACTCCCGCTCCCCGTACGGACGCGACAGGCGCTCCCAGTCCCAGTGGTCGGCCTCCTCGATGCCGTACTCCGCAAGCAGGGCCGAGGGGTCGTCGGCCGGTTCGAGGGCCAGGAAGCGGTCGGTGAACTCGGCGCGCAGACCGTCGCGGCCGCGGGAGTCGAGCAGCGTGCCGTAGTACACGCTCTGCACCTCACGCGAGATCAGCGGCCACAGCTCCGCGTTGAACGACACGTTGTTCCGGTCGCCGCCCCGGCGCAGCAACGCGATGAACTCGGGTGTGAGCAGCCGCGGGAAGTAGCGGCCGTGCGGGCCCTTCTCGTTCTCGCCCCGCGCGTGGTACGGGATGCCGCGCCGGGAGAAGGCGTACAGCTTCGGCTCCCGGCCCGAGGGGCGGTACGCGAGGCGCTCGCCCGCACGCACGAAGGTGCCGCCGCGCCCCGCGGTGAACAGGGCCATGTAGTCGAAGAAGTTGAGGCCGAGCCCGCGCAGCAGCACATTCTGCCCCGGCTGAATCCCGCTGAGGTCCACGTCGGCGGGGTTGCTCGGCGTGATGTACGTGAGGTGGTGAATCCGCGCCAGTGCGGCCGCCCGCTCCTCCCGCGCCGAGAGCCGGGCCGGCGTGTGCCCCAACGCCAGGATCACGCCGTCGAGTTCGTTGAGCCGGGTGCCGTCCTCCAGGCGCACGCCCTGGGGCCCGCCCTGGATGCCGTGCACGTCGGACATCGCCACCGCCCGCGAACGGTGTACCCGCACCGTGACGTGTGCGGGCGCCCGGTCGATCAGGCGCCGGAAGCAGTCGTGCAGGTACTCGCCGTAGAAGGCCCGCGTGGGATAGGAGTTGGGGCCGAGCTCGCGCGCCTCGCGGAGCGTGGCCGCGGCGTAGTCGCTCGCCTCGCCGAGCAGCGCGAGCGAACGGGCCCACGCATAGAGGTTCGGCCCGTCCTCGATCGGCCCGTCGATCTGCGACGAGCGGTCGGTGAACACGGTGATCTGCGAGGTGACCGTGTTCATAAGGAGCTGCCGGGACTGGTCGGAGCGCCACACGGCACCGGCCCCCGGTGCGTGCGGATCCACCACGTGCACCGTCACCGCCTGGTGACGCCGTTCCTGCCGCTCGTTGGCAAGCAGCCGTTCGAGGACGGACAGTCCGCGCGGTCCGGCCCCCACTATGCACAGTTCGACATGACTACCGCTCACGCGGACTCTCCGTTCTGTACGGGCTGGGTCCTGATGACTCCCACACCCGGTCGGCCATGCCGGGAGGTCCGGCACGAGAGAGCCGTGCTTGCGTGGGCCGCGCCGGGCGGCGGCCTGGTGGGGAGATGCTCACGGAGGATGCTGAGCCCCCGGAGCGCTGGTCAAAGAGGTGCGCGAGGCTCCGTCAAGTCGCGGCGCCCACCGGTCGTCGCTCTTTCCCGTACGACCTGACGGATTTGGGCAGCACGCTTTGTCGGCCGGTCGCCGCCCTCCCCAGGATGAGGCCGTCCGCGGCCGAAGGACGCCCCATCAGCGTCGAAGCCGCCGTCACCTCGTCGATGGAGCACCTTCCACCATGACCAATGTCGCCGTGATCTACTACTCGTCCACCGGCAACGTGCACCGGCTCGCCGAGGCCGCCGCCGAGGCCGCCGAGAAAGCCGGCGCGCACGTGCGGCTGCGCAGGGCCGCCGAACTGGCCCCGGAGTCGGCGATAGCGCGGAACGAGGACTGGGCCGCCCACGCCGCCGCGACGCGCGACATCACCGAGGCCTCCCTGGCCGATCTGGAATGGGCCGACGCGATCCTGTTCGGCACCCCGACCCGCTTCGGCCTGCCCGCGGCCCAGCTCAAGCAGTTCCTCGACAGCACTGGCGGCCTGTGGTTCCAGGGCAAGCTGATCAACAAGGTGGTGTCCTCGTTCACCTCCACCTCCACCGCCCACGGAGGGCAGGAGAGCACCATCCTCGCCCTGAACAACACCTTCTACCACTGGGGCGCGATCATCGTTCCGCCCGGCTTCGCCGACCCGGTCCAGTTCGATCAGGCGAACGGCAACCCGTACGGCGCCAGCAGCGTCTCCGGCAACCAGGCCGCCAACGTCGCCCCGGACAACCTGTCGTCGGTCGCCTTCCAGGCCCGCCGGACCGTCGAGATCGCCGGCGCCCTGCACCGCGGCATGAAGGCGGCCTGACGCTGGGCGCCCGAGCCTCGGAGCACGCCCATGAAAGGTGAACGCATGCATCACGCCCCGCCCGCGAAGCGCCCCGGGGCAGGCGCCCCCGAATGGGACGCCACGTCCCTCGACCTCGACGCCTACCTGCGACGCATCGGCTACGACGGCCCCCGCACCGCCACCGCCGACGTGCTGCGCGGATTGCACCGCGCGCACATGTCGACGATGCGCTTCACCAACCTCGACCTCTTCATGGGCCTCGGTGTGGCCCTCGACCTGCCGAGCCTGCAGCGCAAACTCGTCGACGACCGCCGCGGCGGCTACTGCTTCGAGCAGAACCTGCTCTTCGCCGCCGCCCTGGAGCGCCTCGGGTTCACCGTCACCCGGCACCTCGCCCGCATCCGCCGCGGCAGCAGCGCGGTCCGGCCGCGCGCCCACGCCGTCCTCCTGGTCGACGTCGAAGGCGGGCGCCTCCTCGCCGACACCGGGTTCGGGGACGAGGGGCTGATCGAACCCATCCCGCTGCTCGACGGAGCCCAGCTGACCGTGGGCGCGTGGACCTGGCGGATCGAGCTCGACGATGACGAGTGGGTGCTGCGGTCCCAGCGCCCCGACGGGTGGTTCGACGTGTACGGAGTGCGCCTGGAACGCCACTTCCCATGCGACTTCGAGACGTCCAACCACTACACGGCCAGCCACCCGCGCTCGGTGTTCGTCGGGCAGCTCATCGTCCAGCGCGGTGACGAACAACGGCGCCACACCCTGCAGAACCTGGACCTCACCACACAGCACCCCGACGGCCGCCGCGAGCACCGCCGGCTGGCCCCCGAGGAACTGGCGCCCGTCCTTGAAGACGTCTTCGGACTCACCGTCACCGCGCAGGAGAGGCCGCTGCTGCAAGCGGCCGTCGCCACCGCCGCCGCGGCACGCCCGAAGGCCACCGCCACCCTCTGACGCCGAGGAGACCTCGCCATGTTCCGGATCCCAGCCCCGCGAAACGGCCTCTGCCTCGGGACCGTTCCCGAGCGGGCCGCGGCCGACCACCCCGACACCCTGATCACGCTCGACCACGACCTGCAGGCCCTGCCCCAGGTGGGGCGCAGCCTCACCTACGCCGAACTCGCCGGCCTCATCGACGACTTGGCGGCCCGGCTGTGGGCCTCGGGTATCCGCCCCAGCGAACACGTCGCGCTCTACAAGGCCCACAACTTCGACATCTACCTCCTGGCGTGTGCCGTCTCCCGCATCGGCGCGGTGGCGGCCCTGCTCTCCCCGGCCCTGGACGGCGACACGGTCGCCGCCCTGCTGCGCCGCCTGGAGCGGCCGCACCTGATCACCGACGACGACAAGCTGGGCGGGGACCTCGCCGGCCTGCCCCTGGAGGAGATGGCCGACCGGGTCGTCACCGTCGACCAGGGCGGCAAGGGCGGCATCCGCCTCGCGGACCTCGCCGGCTCACCGCGCCGCACACCGGTCCTGATGCACCCCGACCACCCGGCCCTGATGACCCACACCTCGGGCACCACGGGCGTGCCCAAGCTGGTCGTCCACACGTCCCGCTCGCTGCAGGGCCGCCTGCGCCCCCAGACGAAGCTCGCCTCCCTCATCCGCACCCGTGAGACCTACGCCGTCCACGTCTCCAACGTCCACTCCCGGATGTACATGGCGCTCGGCGTCGCCCTGCCCAAAGGCATGCCGGTCGTCATCATGAACGAGGGCTCCGCCGAGCACGCCGCCGACCTGTTCGCCCGCACCCGCCCGGGCTTCCTGGAAACCCACCCCAACTCCTTCATGGAGTGGGAGGAGTTGGCCGACGATCCGCGCGGCCCGCTGTCCAACGTCAAGTACTTCAGCGGCACGTTCGACGCCATTCACCCGCCCACCATGCGCAAGCTGCTCACCGCGTCCCGGCGTACCAACCCGCTGTTCTTCCAGTTCTACGGGCAGAGCGAGTGCGGGCCGCTGGTGGGCCGCTGGTACACGAAGAAGAATGTGCACAAGGCCGACGGCCGCTGCCTCGGCTTCACCATCCCCGGCATGACCCGGCTGCGGGTCGTCAGCCGCGACGGCAAGCGCCCCACCAAGGCGAGCCCCGGCTTCATCGAGGTGCAGAGCGACGGGCGCGCGGTCAACTACTACGCGGAGGAGGAGCGTTACGCCAAGGAGTGCCACGGCACGTGGTGGCGCACCGGCGACGTCGGCTACCGCACGCCCCTCGGCTGCGTGCACCTCCTGGACCGCGAGGTCGACATCATCCCCGGCATCGACAGCACCCTCGAGGTGGAGGACACCGTCCTCGGCCGCCTGGAGGAGCTCTCCGAGCTCGTCCTCGTGCCCGGCCCGGGCAAGGAGCCGCTGCCGGTCGTATGCACCAAGCACAACGAACCCCTTGACCCGGAGCGCTGGCGCCGTGCGGTGGCCGACTTCCCCCAGCTCGCCAACCCCGTCCAGATGCCGCTGAGTGAACTGCCGCGCACCGCCACCATGAAGGTGCAGCGCATCGAGCTCGCCCGTCGGCTGCACGAGCGGCTGGAGCACGCCGCATGACCGACGCCAACGCCAAGACCGCCAAGACTGCCAACACCGCCAAGGCCGATCACGCCGCCGGGGCCGGTGCCGCCCGCCCAGGGAGCGACGTCGACGTCCTGATCGTCGGCGCGGGCCCCACCGGCCTGCTCGCCGCGTCCGAACTGCTGCGCCGTGGCGTCAAGGTGCGCGTCATCGACCGCGCTCCTCAGCCGCTGAAGGTCCCCAAGGCACTGTCGCTGTGGCCCCGGGCCGTGGACATCCTCGACGACCTGGGTGTGGGGGACGGCCTGCGCAAGGCGTCCATCCGCATTGACGCGTTCAGCTACTTCTCCGACGGCCGTCCGCTCGCCTCCTTCCCGATCCCCGCCGAGTACGCGGCCCGCAGCCTGCCGCAGTACGACACCGAGCGGCTCCTTACCGAGCGTTTCCACGCGCTCGGCGGCAAAGCGGAGCGCGGCGTACGGCTCCTCGCGCTCGACGGCGTCGACTACTCCGGCCGTATCGATGCCACCGACGGCGTCACCGCCATCCTGGAGCACGGCGACGGTGTCGTCGAGCGCGTCCGCGTACCCTTCGTGATCGGCGCCGATGGAGCGGGCAGCTCGGTCCGCGGCCAGACCGGCACCGGCTTCGAAGGCAGCACCTACGAGATGGCGTTCGCCCTCATCGACACCCACATCGAGGGGCAGCTGCCGCACGACGAGATCCTCTACTACCAGGCCCCGTCCGGCACGCTCGTCATCGTGCCGATGCCGGACGATGTCTTCCGCTTCCTGTGCGTGATGCCGAGCGCCAGTCAGAGCGTCAGCGTCGACATGATGCAGAAGCTGGTCGACGAGCGCGGCCCCCGCGGCATCAAGCTCACCGACCCCGTCTGGCAGACCGTCTTCAAGGTGCACGCCCGGCACGCCACCGACTTCCAGCGCGGCCGGGTCTTCCTCATGGGCGACGCGGCCCACGTGCACAGCCCCGCCGGTGGGCAGGGCATGAACAACGGCCTGCAGGACGCGCACAACCTGGCCTGGAAGCTCGCGGCGGTGATCCACGGCGATTCGCCGTCCTCGCTGCTGCTCGACTACGGCGCCGAGCGCGCCCACATCACCCGGCGCATCGTGCGCGACACGGACATGCAGACCCGCGCCTGGATGGCCGGCAGCCGCGCCAAGGTCGTCGCCCGCGATGCCCTGTTCCGCCTGGCGGACCGCACCGGCGCCGTCACGCGCTTCTATACGCCGATCCTCGCCGGCCGACGGCTCGCCTACGAGGTCGTCCGGGCGACCCAACTGCCGTCCCGCCGCTCCCGCTGCGCGCTGCGCGCCAAGCTGCCCGGCGGGCTGCGCGTCGGATCGGTCTTCCCGCGGCCGCTCGCGCTTGGGTACGGCATGAGCGGCCCGGAGGCGGACCCGTCCCAGTGGACCGTCGTGGCCGTCACCCCCACCGGGCGCGGCGCCTGGCAGGAGGACATCCAGCGGCTCGCGGCGCGCCGGAAGCGCCTGCGGGTGCTCCCGCTGCGGCGCCGCGAGCTCACGTCCTTCGGCGGCTGCCGGGACGCCCACTACTACCTGGTCCGGCCGGACGGCCACATCGCCGCGCACGGACACGAACGGGACCTGGACCGCCTGGAAGCCGAACTGGACGCAGTCCTTGTGGCCCGGCCCTGACCGGCTCCCGGCCGCCGCTGAGGAAGGAGAGTTCATGAGCACCGCCACGACCGTGGCCATCGCCTACCACTCCGGCTATGGGCACACCGCCGTGCTCGCCGAGGCCGTCCTGGACGGAGTGGCCGACACGGGGGCCACGGCCGTGCCGATCGCCGTGGACACCGTCACGCCCGAGCAGTGGGCGGCCCTCGACGCCGCGGACGCCATCGTCTTCGGCGCCCCCACGTACATGGGCTCCGCCTCGGCGGCGTTCCACACCTTCGCCGAGGCGACGTCGGGCCGCTGGGCCAACCGGGCCTGGACGGGCAAGGTGGCCGCCGGGTTCACCAACTCGGGGGCGATGAACGGGGACAAGCTGCACACCCTGCAGTACTTCTCCGTCTTCGCCGCCCAGCACGGCATGCACTGGGTCAACCTGGACCTGCTGCCGGGGTGGAATTCGAGTACCGGCTCCGAACACGACCTCAACCGCCTGGGCATCACGCTCGGAGCCGGTGCCCAGACGGACATCGACCGAGGAACGGACGGGGTGTCCAAGTCGGACGCGCAGACCGCCTTCCACCTGGGGGCACGGGTCGCCCGCGTCGCGGCGGCCCTCACCGCCACCATGGCTCCCACCGCCGCGGCCGGCTGACGCGCCCGCCGCACACCGCGCTGCTGCCGGTCCCGTGCAGGGACCGGCAGCAGCGCGTTTGCCTCTGAGAGGGCCGGCCTAGTTGCCGGCTTCCTTCTCGACGATGACCTTGATCCGGTCCAGGGTGGCCGCGACGTCCTCGGCCAGCTTGTCGTTCCACTCGGTCACGAACCGCTCCTGGTCGTCCTCCGCAAGGCCCGCAATGATCTTCGCGAGGCCTTCGGTGAGCTTGCCGAGGCAGAAGTGGTGCACGACGCGGCTGCCGCCGCCCGCCGCCGCGGAGATCTCGTACGACCAGACGCTGTGCTGCCGATTGCGCTCGCTGTCGAGGATCGACCAGCGGAAGACCCGGCCCGGCTCGGCCTCGATCACCTCGGACTCGGTGGTCCACGGACCTCGGATCACCGGCGCCCAGGCGACCACGTCCGTCCCGCGCACATTGTCGCCGCGGAAGATGGAGCCGACCGTCCCGGGCTCGCCCTCGACCCAGGAGCCGCCCGTGCACTCGGGGCTCCACTCGCCGCTGCGGCCAAGGTCGCTGACGACGTGGTAGACCGCGTCCGGGGACGCGGAGATCACCGTCTCGGCACGCACCTCGAAGATCGCCGAACGGCCGCCGGCAAGATTCGTCATGATGAAGACCCTTCTTCCTGGATGTCCTTGATATCCGTACGCAACACAAGGCGTTTGCCGTGCAGTTCGCCCCGCTCCATGCGGAGGTGGGCCGCACGGGCGGCGCTCAGCGGCACCGTCTCCGTGGCCCGGGGGCGCAGCCGCTTCTCGGCGAGCAGCCGGTTGATCGACACCGCCGCCCGGGCCAACTCGTCGGTGGACGCATGCGAGATCACAAAGCCCAGGACCGAGGCGTCCTTCATGAAGAACGGCCCCGCCGGAAGCGTCGGCCGGGACGCCACCCCGGCGAGCAGCACGATCCGCCCGCGCGGCGCGAGCAGTTCCACCGCGGCTTCCAGGTCGTGGTCGCCGTAGGTGTCGATGTGCAGGTCGACGCCGCCACCGGCGAGGTCCTTGACCTTGGCCGCCAGCTCGGGGTCGTGGTAGTCCACGGCCTGAGCCGCACCCAGTGACCGGCAGTACTCCGCGTCCCGCGGGTGGCACGTCGCGATGACGCGGGCACCGGCGTCGACCGCCATGGTGACCAGGGCGCTGCCGACGTTGCCCGCGGCCCCGGCCACCAGGACCGTCTCGCCCGGCCTCACCTTGCCGTGGGCGAACAGCGCGAGATGGGCCGTGCCCGCGGGGTGCGCCACGGCGACCGCGTCGGCCGGGTCGACGCCAGCAGGCAGGTGGTAGAGCCGGTCCGCCGACACCGCCACCTGCTCGGCGGCGGCGCCCTGCCGCCCTTCGTGCCCCAGGCTGTTGGACCACACCAGGTCACCCACGGCGAAGCCGTGCGCACCGGGACCGGCCTGGGCGACCCTGCCGACCATGTCGCGGCCGATGACGAAGGGGAACGGCAGCGGAGTGCTGAACACCCCTTTCCGGACGAACGTGTCCACCGGGTTGACCGTGGTCGCGATGGTGTCGACCAGCACGTCGGTGGGACCGGGGACGGGACTTGGCAGCTCGCCGAACCGGATGCCCTCCGGCGGCCCGAGCTCCTCGATATAAGCAGCACGCATGGGCCAAGGAACCCACACACCCACCCGCGCTGCCCACCGCGGACCGGCCTTTCTGTCAGGTCAGCGACGCGTCCCCGAAGGACTCCAGGAGACGGCGCAGCAGGCGCGAGAGTTGCTCGCACTCTTCCCGGCTGAGGGCCGACAGCATCCGCTCCTCGTTGTCCAGGTGCAGCGGGAAGATGTCGTCGATGAGCTGGATGCCCTTCTCGGTGAGCTGGATCTGCACGGAGCGCCGGTCGCCGCCCGAGGGGCGTACCCGCTCCACCAGGCCTCTGGCCTCCATGCGGTCGATGCGCTTGGTCACGGCCCCCGAGGTGACCATGGACGCCTTGAGGAAGGCACCGGCCGTCATCCGGTACGGCGGACCCGACCTGCGCAAGGTGGTGAGGACGTCGAACTCGCCCGCCTCAAGACCGTGCCGGGTGTCGAAGACCCTCAACTCCCGCTCCAGGAGCCGGCTCAGCCGCTGGACCCGGCCCACGACGCCCGTCGGCCAGGTGTCGAGGTCGGGGCGTTCCGCGCGCCAGAGATCCCGGATGACGTCCACTGCGTCTGTCATGGAGACTCCAGAGTAGGTATCTGAGCAGTCAAAGACCCGCCGGTCAGATACTAGAGCTGTTCGTATGAGGAATGACGAAGCTTAGCGCGGCACCCTCACCGACCCGATGACGGTGTCGCCGCTCAACGAGCTCATCGACGCCCTGACCGACCGGGCCCCGACGTGACCTGACGGACTTCTCGGGGGCGCGTTGAGCGCTCCCGGGCGCGGTCCGATGCTGCTCGGGAGAGAGGGTCCGGGCCACGTCCGGCCCGGTCGCCGTCGCGGCCGGTGCGCTGGCGGAGAGCACGGGCGTCGGAGCGACGCCGGGCCGACGACGGCCACGCCGCCCGACCGGCCCCGAGGGCCCCGGTGACCCCGGGGCCCTCGGTCGTTGCCGGCTGCCCCGCCTCGCCCCTACGTCCGAGGAGTACGCACACCATGACCTCCAGCCTTACGTCCGACGCCCCGGCCCTCCGCTCCGCGACGTCCCCCGGACCCGTGGTGCACACCCGGGCCGGTCGAGTCCGCGGGGCCGAGGAGCCCTACCGGCAGCGGCCGCTGTACGTGTTCCGCGGCATCCCGTACGCCGAACCCTGCGTCGGCGACCTGCGCTTCGCCTCCCCGCGGCCGGTACGGCCGTGGACCGGAGTCCGTGACGCCACCGCCTTCGCCCCGGCCTTCCTCCAGGCGGGCGCCCCCGACAGCCGCGAAGACGCGCTGTACGCCAACGTCTGGACGCCGCATCCGGGCGGACGCCTGCCCGTCCTGGTCTACGTCCACGGCGGCGGCTGGCAGGTGGGTGCCGGAAGCGTCCCCACCTTCGACGGGGCCAAGCCGGCCGCCCTGGGCGGGCTCGTCGTCATCACCTTCAACTACCGCCTGGGAGCCTTCGGCTGGGGACTGCACGAGGACCTCACCGACCCGGACACCGGGCTCGCGGGCAACTGGGGCCTGCAGGACCAGGCAGCCCTGCTGCGGTGGGTACGGGACAACGCCGAGGCCTTCGGCGGCGACCCCGGCAACATCACGCTGTGCGGCACGTCCGCCGGGGCGGTCACCGCCCGCCTGCTCACCGGCGCCGAGCCGACCCGCGGCATCGCCCGCAGGCTCATCGCCATCAGCGCCAGCGTGCCCTGGTCCCCGGCGATGTCCCTGACCCCGCAGGACGCCGCGACGGCGTACGAACGCCTCGCCGCCGGCCTGGGCACCACGGTCCCCGGGCTGCGTACCGTACCGGCAGCGGCCCTGGCCCAGGCCTGGCAGGGACTCTTCGACGGGCCGCCCGCCCAGCGCGCCCTGGGCAGCGGCCGGGAGTACCGCGGGCCGGTCCTCGACCCGGCCACCGGGGTGGCGGCGGAGCCGGTGCTGCCGTCCGTGCCCGTCATGTCCGTCCACAACCGCACCGAAGGGTCGTTCTTCACCGACCCGCACACCGTGTCGTTCCCCCCGGCACCGCCCGTGCCGGAAACCGAGGACGAGCTACGCGCCGCGGTGCGGGACGTCATGCTCAAGTGCACCCCGGACGTCTCCGACGACCTGCCCGGCGCCTGCCTGCGCGCCTACCGGGCGGCCGCCGCCGACGAGGGACGGCCCGCCGACCGGCTCTCCCTGTGGACCGAGATCTGGGGTGACGCGCTCTTCCGCTACCAGATCGTGCGACTGGCCGAGCGGCACGCGCACGAGGGCACCTCACGCCAGTACGTGATGGAGTTCGCCCATCCCGTCCGCCCGCCGCACTCCGGGACCCCGCACGACGCCACCTCCAAGTTCCTGTTCGGCTCGCACGCCCACCCGGCCTTCATCGGCCAGTTCGGCGACGGCCCGCTGGAACGTCAGGTGTCGGACACCTTCATCGACCTCGTGGCCACCTTCGCGCGCGGCGAGGAACCCCACAGCGCGCACGCTCCGCGCTGGCCCGAGTACCGCCCCGGCACCCCCACCGCCCTGGTCCTCGGCGGCCCCGGCACGGCCCGCGTCGACGCCCCCTCCAAGCTGCACCAACTGCGCTTCTGGGACGACCTCGACTGGCACCCCGGGGCCTGAAAGGCGGCCAACGTGACGGACTCCCGGACGACTTGACGCAGTGCCGCGCCCCACATGGCGTGGCCTTGGGACCGGACGGAAGATCAGCAGCGCCTCTCGGCGGAACGACACCCGTCTGGACAATCGACACACATCCGCGCCGTGCACCGGGCTCGCCACGGTGGTCCTCGGCGCTGACCGGAGGAGCAACCGCCCGTGATCTCGTGGCCCCCCACGTACTACACCGCCGCCGACCACTACGCCCGCGAGCAGGAACAGATCTTCGAGCGCACCTGGCAGTGTGTGCTGCGCTCGTCCGAGATCCCCAGCGTGGGCTCGTACGTACGCGTGCGCGTCGGGCGCGAGGACCTGCTCGTCGTGCGCAAGCGGAACGGCTCGATCGGCGCGTACATCAACGTCTGTCGGCACCGCGGCGCCGAGCTGTGCACCACGGACCGCGGCGAGTTCGGCAAGTCCATCCAGTGCCCGTACCACGGCTGGACCTTCGACCTCGAAGGACAGCTGGTGGCGGCGCCGTTCATGCGGGACCTGCCGCCCGAGACCCGGGAGCGGCACCTGTTCAAGGTGCAGACCGCCGAGTGGCTCGGCTATGTCTGGATCAACCTCGACTCCGCGGCGGCGCCGCTCACCGACCAGGTCGGCCCGCTGCTGCGTGAGCGCTTCGGCGACGTGGATGTGCCCGGGCACTACGAGCCGGAGCGGCTCGAGGTCGCCAAGACGGCCACGTACGAGGTCAATGCCAACTGGAAGATCCTCTTCGAGAACTTCTGCGAGTGCTACCACTGCCCGACCATGCACCCGGAGATCTGCAACATCCTGCCCAGCTGGCGCGGTGGCTACGGCACCGTCAGCGGGCCCGACGGCCCGAAGGCGGAGGGCTCGGCGCTGTCGCCCGACGCCACCGGCTTCTCGCTCTCCGGCAAGGCCGCGGCACCCGTGCTGCCCGGTGTGCCGGAGCGGGACCACCGTGCCTTCCACGGGCTGCTGTTGTGGCCCAACGTGCACCTGATGTTCATTCCCGACCACGTGATGTGCATGCGCTTCGAGCCGATGGCGGCGGACCGTACCAAGGTCGTCGTCGACTGGCTGTTCGCCCCGGAGGCCATCGCCACCCCGGGCTTCTCGCCCGACGACGCGGCGGCCCTGGTGGACGTGACCGCGCGGGAGGACTTCGAGGCCTGCGAGATGGTGCAGCGGGCCGCGCACTCGAAGTACTTCGAGGAATTCCACACCCCGCACGAGGCACTCATCCAGGACTTCCGGGCCTGGCTGCTCGACTCGCTCGGCGAACCGCGCCAGGCGGCCGAGGTGGCGGAGGCATCGTGACCGACGCCGTCGTCGCCGGACTGCTTGCCGGTTACGGCCTTGCCATCCCGGTGGGCGCGGTCGCGGTGCTGATGGTGAACATGACCGCGGCGACGTCCTTCAGGACCGGCGCCTCGGCGGCGCTCGGCGCGGCCACCGCCGACGCCGGGTACGCGGTCGCGGCCGTGCTCGGCGGCAGCGCCCTGGCAGCGGCCCTGCAGCCGCTGCTCGGGCCGCTGCGCTGGGCGGCGTTCGCGATCCTGGCCGTCATGGCCGCGCGCATCCTCCTCGGAGCGCTGCGGAGCCGGGCCGAGCCCGCCGAAGACGCGGGACGCCGGCAGCGCATGACCCCGCTGCGGGCGTACGCCGCCTATCTCTCCCTGACCGCGCTCAACCCGTGGCCGGCGATCTACTTCGTGGCACTGATCTTCGGTAACCAGGCCCGAGGGCCCATGAGCGCGGCCGAGTCGGTGGTGTACGTCGCCGCGATCACCGTGGCCTCGGCGAGCTGGCAGCTGCTGCTTGCCGGCGGTGGCGCCATGCTCGGCGGCGTCCTCACGAGCCGCCGCGGCCGCGTCGCTACCGGGGCGGTCTCCAGTTGCCTGATCTTCGGCCTGGGGCTGCACATGGTCCTGGGCTGAGGGCCGGTCCGGGAGTTGGCGAAGCGGGGAGGCCCGACCGGAGATCGGGGCCCGGTGCTACTTCAGATCGGTGAGGAGGTCATCGAGGGCCTTCTTGAGGGCTGCGGAGTTGGCCGGGTCGAACCAGGTGGTGCGGATGCGTTCGTTGTTTCCGTTCGGGGTCTCGTGGTCGGCCGCGAGTTGGGACAGGGAGCGGCTCTCGTCACTCAGGGCGCGTCCGACGCCCTGGAAGAGTCCGCGGATGTAGCGGTCGGCGTCGTCGGGGGTGATGCCCTGGTCGGCGGCCCACGAAGTGAGTGTGGCGAGGTACCAGTAGTGGGCGGTCAGCGTCCCCGTCAGCGCGGAGAAGACGTTGAAGGCCGCCTCGTCCGCGACGGGGAGCACTCCGCCCATCTGCTCGAAGAGGGAGTTCACTTCCGGGTGCGACGGGTAGGTCACCGTGACGGAGCGGCGTTCGCGTATGGCGGGCAGGGGGATGGCCCTCACCAGTGGGGCGTCGGTGGCGAGTGTCTGGCGCAGGTCGTCGTTGCCGACGCCGGCCATCACGTTGACCACCACCTTGTCGCCGTCCACCCGCACGCCGGCCAGGGCATCGTGCCGGTCCTGGCGGCGTACGGCGATCATCACCAGCTCGGAGCGGTCCACCACCTCCTGGTTGCCGGCGCAGACCTGTACGCCCTCGTAGCGCTCGGACAACTCGGCGGCCGTGCGGGCTCCCCGGGGAGAGAGGAACACCTCCGGCGACGTGCCGGCCCCGTCGCACAGGCCCGTCACGATGGCCCGGCCGATCTCGCCCACGCCGATGATGCCGATGCGTTTCAATTCCTATGCCTCCATGGTGCGTTGCTGGCAACCTCATCCGGCTCGAGACGTGCTCGACAAGACGGACCCTAGGGCCTAACGCCGTACGACAGCGAGCTGAGCCAGCACGATGCCCATGAGCATCATGGAAGATCCGATCAGCTGTGCCGGTGTCAGCACCTCGCCGAGTACCACGTAGGCGAGTACGGCCCCGGCCACCACTTCCAGGGTCAGCATCAGGCTGGCCGAGGTGGGCGGGAGGCGACGCTGCGCCGCAACACCGAGCGCAAGCCCTCCGGCCATGCCGATCACGCCCACCCAGATCACCAACGCCCATACCGGAATGGTCCAGCCGTTCAGCGCGGAGTCCCGGGAGAGTGCCTCGAGGGGGAACGGCTGGAACAGGCCGACGAGCGTGAGTGCCGCAGCGCCCACGGTGGTGCCCCACGCCGACATGACGAGCGGTTCGTAGCTGCGCAGGCCTCGTTCGGCGAGCAGGAAGCGGCTTGCCAGGGTCAGCGCGGCGAGGAACGCCAGCGCCATGCCGAGACGATCCAGATCGCCGCCGGACCAGATTCTCCCGATCAGCGCCAGGCCGCTCAGGGTGAGCGCGATACCCGCCCACACCAGGCCGGAGATCTGTTTGCGCTGGACGAGCCGTACCCAGAGTGCGACAAGGACCGGGGACAGATACTCCACCAACAACGCAATACCTACGGGGAGCCGGGCCAGGGCCATGGTGAACGCGACCTGGTTCAGGGCGAGGCTGACCGCCCCGTACAGCAGAACCAGCCACCAGTCGCGAGCCCGGATGCGCAGGCGTCCGCGGTGCACCATCGCGGCGATGAGCATGAGCAGCGCGGCGCCTACGATCGCCCTGGCCTGGATGATGTTCACTGCCGTGAGACCGGCCGAGCCCATGGCCTTCAGCGCCGGAGCCGCGCCTCCCATCGCGATGGCGGCTCCGACCGCCAGACCGAGCCCAGGCAGGATTCCGCCCTTCCCGTGCTCGCTGAGGGCGGGCACGCCGAGCGGAGGTTTGCCGCTATGGACCTTCAGATCCGCCATCGCGCTGTGACTTCCTTGCCTTCGTGGGTCGAGTCAGCCGGTGTTGGCTAGGGCCCGTCTCCCCGATCTTCGTGGATCTGCCCGCGGCGTCTGGTGCGGTGCATCGGTGTGCGGCCGGATCGCCCGCGTACTGGGCGTACGTGGGTGATTCGGCCGTGCGGCGAGGTGCCGTGCCAGG
>NZ_JBSFUT010000036.1:0-90258 GCF_053591935.1 Streptomyces sp. NPDC002851
CCGGGCCGCGGGGCCCGGATAGCGCATCCCCCACAGGTCGGTGTGCACATGGTTGACCAGACAGAGCGTGGGGCCGTCGTGCCACAGCGGCGCGACCCCCTCCCCCTACGTAGAGAACTGGACCCACCGCCTCCGAGGCCCCCTGTACCCGGCCGCCGTCGAGCAGGCCCTCACCGCCCTCGTCGCCCGCCACGAGGCCCTGCGCACCCGCCTCACCCTGGCCCCCGACGGCACGCCCCGGCAGGAGGTCACGCCGCCCGGCCCCGTCCCCTTACACCGGCGCGACACCACGCCCGAAGCCCTCGACGACGCCCTGCGCACGGCCGTAAGCCAGCCTCTCCCCCTGGACCGCCCCCCTCTCCTCCACGCCACCCTGCTCCGCCTCGCCCCCGACGACCACGTCCTGGCCGTCGCCCTGCACCACGCGGTGCTCGACGGCTGGAGCTTCCGGATCCTCGACGAGGAGTTCAGCGCCCTGTACGCGGCCGCAGTCGACGGTAAGGAGCCGCAACTCCCCCCGCTCCCCTTACAGTTCGGCCCGTATGCCGCACGCCTGCGGGACCGCCCCGACGCGGAGACAAGCGCCCTGGTCGACCACTGGCGCACCGTCCTCGACGGCGCCCCGGCCGAGTCGACCTTCCCGTCCCGCCGGGCGCGCCCCGCCACCCCGAGCCGCCGCGGCGGCCAGGTGCGGTTCCGCATCGCCCCGGACACGTATGGCCGCGTACGAGCCCTCTCGCGGAGCCTGCGCACCACCCCCTTCGTCCTCCTGGCCGCGACCCTGGCCACCCTCGTCGCCCGCCTCTCCGGACAGCCGGACGTGGTCCTCGGCACCCCGGTCTCGCGCCGCGACGAGCCCGAACTCGAGCCTCTGATCGGCTGCTTGACGGACCTGCTGCCGCTGCGCGTCGGCCGCGTCGCCGACGGCAGCTTCGCCGAGCTCGCTCGGGCACTCCGTAAGGCGGTCTGGGGAGCGGTGACGCACCGCGATGTGTCGTACGGCCGACTCGTCCGCGACCTCGGCGACGCCCTCGGCGTGGACCGCGCCTCCGGCCGGTTCCCGCTCTTCCAGGTGGTCCTGACGGTCGACGACGCGGACACCCCCGGCCTCGACCTGCCCGGCCTGACCGCCGAGCGCCTGCACCCGCACAACGGCACCGCGAAGTTCGACGCGTTCCTCCACCTGATACCCGAACGGACCGGGCGGACTGGGGAGACCGGGCGGGCCGGGCGGGCCGCGTCCGGCGAACAGGGCGGCCTCACCGGCCTGTTGGAGTACGCCACCGACCTCTGGGACGCCGCCGAAGCCCGCCGCATCGCCGACCGCTTCAGCACGCTCCTCGACGCCGCCGTGCGCGCCCCGGACCGCCCCCTCACCGACCTCGGCCTGCTCCCGACGGCCGAACTCGCCGACATACACGCCTGGTCGACCGGCCCGGCCCCGGCCGACCCCCATCCCCCACTCGTCCACGAGGCCTTCACCGCCCAGGCCGCCCGCACGCCTTACCTCCCAGCCGTCCTGCACGGCGCGCGAGCGAGCACCGACGGCCTCCGCGCACTGACCTACCGCGACCTCGACCACGCCTCCGACGCCCTGGCCCGACGCCTGCTCGCACACGGCCACGGCCCCGGCAGCCGCATCGCCCTCAGCCTGCCGCGCGGCCCCGAGGCCGCCATCGCGGTCCTCGCCACCCTGAAGGCCGGAGCCTGCTGCGTCCCGATCGACCCCGCCTACCCGTCCGCCCGCCGGGAGCTGATGCTGCGCACCAGCGAGGCGACGGTCCTTCTGACGACGCGCGGGACCGCACCCTCGCACGCGACGCTGAAGACGTTCTACGTAGAAGAGAACGCGCAGGGAGAGACGGAGGCAGAGGTACAGAGAGAAGCGGAGGTACAGAGAGAAAGAGAGGCAGCGGGAGCAGGCGCGGAAAGAGAGAAGCCCCTCCCCAGCGCGAAGCCTCTCCCGAGCACGAAGCCCCTCCCCAACGCGAATCCCCTCCCCACCATCACCCCCACCACCCCCGCCTACCTCATCCACACCTCGGGCTCCACCGGCCGCCCCAAGGCCGTCACCATGCCGCACCGTGGCCTCGCCGCCCTGGTCGACTGGCAGCGCACCCGCTCGGCGGTGACCGAACCCGGCGCCCGCACCCTCCAGTTCGCGCCGCTCAGCTTCGACGTGGCCTTCCAGGAGCTCCTCGCCACCTGGGCGGCCGGGGGCACCCTCGTCCTGGCCGACGAGGAGCGGCGCCGCGACCCGGAACGCCTGCTCGACCTGGTCGACGAGGCCCGCGTCGACCGTCTCTTCCTGCCCTTCGTGGCGCTCCAGCAACTCGCCGAGTACGCGGCCGCCACCCGCCGCGGCACGCGGCTGCGCGAGGTCGTCACGGCGGGCGAGCAGCTGTACGTCACCCCGGCCGTGCGCACCTTCTTCGGCGAGCTCACCCGGGCGACCCTGGAGAACCAGTACGGGCCCTCCGAGACCCATGTCATCACCGCCCACCGCCTCACCGGCCCGGCCGCCGATTGGCCCGAACGCCCGCCGATAGGGCGCCCGTTGCCCGGCACCGTCGTCCGCATCCTGGACGCGGCTCTGCGTCCCGTACCCGTCGGCGCCGTGGGCGAGCTCTGCCTCGGCGGCCGCACCCTCGCCACGGGCTACGCCGGGCTGCCCGAGGAGACCGCCGCCCACTTCGTGTACGTCAACGGGGAGCGGCTCTACCGCAGCGGCGACCTGGGGCGCTTCCGCTCGGACGGCGCGATCGAGTTCCTGGGCCGCCGTGACGACCAGGTCAAGATCCGCGGCCACCGGGTCGAGCCCGCCGAGGTGGAGGCCGCTCTGCGCGCGCTCCCCGGCATCCGCGACGCGGCGGTGGTCGCGACGGGCACCCCCGCACGCCTCATCGCCCACTACACCCCCACCCCCGCCACGGCCCGGGACGCCCGCACCCCGGAAGACCTCCGCCACGCCCTCGCCGAACGGCTGCCCGCCCACCTGCTCCCGGCGCACTACGTCCCCACCGACCGCCTGCCCCTCACCCCCAGCGGCAAGGTGGACCGAGCGGCACTCGCGGCGCACGAGGCGTACGTGACCGAGTCGAAGCAGTCGGACCAGTCGAAGCAGTCGGTCCAGTCGGTCCAGTCGGTCCAGTCGGTCCAACCGACCCCGGGCCCAGCCCCCGTAACGACCCACACCCCCCTCGAACTCCGCATAGCCCAGCACTGGCAACGCATCCTCGAAGTCCCTCAACTTCCCTCCCCCCACGAAGACTTCTTCGCCTCGGGCGGCGACTCCCTGCGCGCCGCCCGTCTGCTCCTGGCCCTCCGCGCCGATCCCGACGCCCCGGACCTGCCCCTCAACGCTCTGTTCACCACCCCGACCATCGCGGGCCTGGCCGCCCGCGCGACGGCAGCCGCGACCAACGGGTCCACCGGCACCGGAACACCCCCCGGCCGACGACCCGAAACCAACGTACGACTCGCCACTGACATTCGGCCCGCGCCCGCCACCGGAACCACGGCCACCGGAGCGACCGCCCTCACCACCCCCCGGAATCTGCTCCTGACCGGCGCCACCGGCTTCCTCGGCGCCTTCCTGCTCCGCGAGTTGCTGCGCCGTACCGACGCCACCGTGCACTGCCTCATCCGCGGGCCGCGCGCCGAGGAGCGGCTCGCGGCGGCTCTGCGGCGGTACGGCATCCGCCACCCCGGCATGGCCGCCCGCGTGCGCTGTGTCCCCGGCGACCTCGCCGCCCCTCGCCTGGGCCTCGACCCGGCGACGTACGACCGTCTGGCCCGGACCGTCGATGCCGTCCACCACTGCGGTGCGGCAGTCCATCTCACCCAGGAGTACGAGCGGTTGCGGGCCCCGAACGTCGACGGCACGGCCGAGGTGCTCCGCCTGGCCGCCGCCCACCGCACGGTCCCGGTCCACCACATCTCCACGATCGGCGTCCTCTCCGGCGCACCCGACCCCGCCACCACCACCCCAGAGCCCGGCCCCGGCCCCGCCCCCAACCTCACCTCCCCCCACACCGCTCACCACCCCGACACCCCACTCCCCCCGCCCACCCGCCTCCGCCACGGCTACACCCGCACCAAATGGGCCGCCGAGTCTCTCCTCTCCCAGGCTCGCGACCGCGGCCTCCCGGTGACCGTCTACCGCCCCACCCGCATCACCGGCGACACCGTCACCGGCACCGTCCCGGACACCGACCTGATGTGGCTGCTCCTGCAAGCCTGCGCGCGCACCGGCACGGCGCCGCTGCCGACCGGCGACCCCGCGCAGGACCTCGCCTTCGACCTGATCCCCGTCGACCGGGCGGCCGCCGCCGTCACCGCGCTCTCGCTGGACCCGCGCGCGTCCGGCCGCACCTTCCACCTGACCGCCGAGCGCCGCCTCACCCTCGCCGACGCCGCCGCCCGGCTCCGCGCCCACGGCTTCCCTATCGACACGGTTCCGCTCTCCCAATGGCTGCGCGCCCTCGCCTCGACCCCTACGGGACCAGCCCTGCTCTCCGTGTTCACGGACGACAACGGCCGGGTCGGCTCCGAAGCCGCGTACCGGATCGACGCGGGCAGCACGCGCGCGCTACTCACCGGCACCGGCATCGACCTGCGCGGCGACGACCGGGCCCTGTTCGACACCTGCGTACGCCACTTCCTGCGCACCGGCTTCCTGCGACCGTCCGATGTCGGCAAGAAACCCGCTGCCGGCGAAAAGCCCGGTGCCAGCAAGGAGCCCGGTGCCCGGCAGATGCCCGATTCCCGGCGGCCCGATGCCCGATCGAAGCCCGATCCCGCGCGGCCGGGCGCACCCCTACCGGAATCGGCCACCGCCGGGTAGCGTCGCTGATCAGTCCGCGTCTGGACTACACCACCGACGGGACTGCACCACTGCCCTGCCACCCGGCCGGGCAGCACCTTCCTTTACTCGGATCGTCCGGCACGTTCCTGCCGGTGAAGGGGGCCCCTCACCATGGCCACTGTTACGTTCGACAAGGCGACCCGCATCTACCCGGGTGCCGACAAAGCCGCCGTAGACGGTCTCGATATCGAGATCGAGGACGGCGAATTCCTCGTTCTGGTCGGCCCGTCCGGCTGCGGAAAGTCCACCTCCCTGCGGATGCTCGCGGGCCTGGAGGATGTCAACGCCGGAGCCATCCGCATCGGCGACCGCGACGTCACTCATCTGCCGCCCAAGGACCGGGACATCGCCATGGTGTTCCAGAACTACGCGCTCTACCCACACATGACCGTCGCCGACAACATGGGCTTCGCCCTCAAGATCGCGGGCCGCCCGAAGGCCGAGATCCGGCAGAAGGTCGAAGAAGCCGCGAAGATCCTCGACCTCACCGAGTACCTGGGCCGCAAGCCCAAGGCGCTCTCCGGCGGTCAGCGCCAGCGCGTCGCGATGGGCCGCGCCATCGTCCGCGAGCCCCAGGTCTTCCTCATGGACGAGCCGCTCTCCAACCTCGACGCAAAGCTCCGCGTCTCCACCCGTACACAGATCGCCTCGCTCCAGCGCCGCCTCGGCATCACCACCGTGTACGTCACCCACGACCAGGTCGAAGCCATGACCATGGGCGACCGCGTGGCGGTACTGAAGGACGGACTGCTCCAGCAGGTCGACTCGCCCCGCAGCATGTACGACCGCCCGGCCAACCTCTTCGTCGCCGGATTCATCGGCTCCCCGGCCATGAACCTCGTCGAGGTCCCCATCACCGACGGCGGCGTGAAGTTCGGCAACTCCGTCGTCCCGGTCAACCGCGAAGCCCTCAGCAGCGCCACCGATAAGGGTGACCGCACCGTCACCGTCGGTGTGCGGCCCGAGCACTTCGACGTCGTCGAGCAGAACGGCGAAGCCAGCAAGAGCCTCTCCAAGGACAGCGAAGACGCCCCCGCCGGCCTCGCCATCACCGTGAACGTCGTCGAAGAGCTCGGCGCCGACGGCTACGTCTACGGCACCGCCGAGGTCGGCGGCGCACCCAAGGACCTCGTCGTTCGCGTCAGCGGCCGCAGCGTCCCGGAAAAGGGCTCCCAGCTGCACGTCGTGCCACGCCCCGGCGAGACCCACGTCTTCTCCACCTCGAGCGGCGAACGCCTCAGCGACTGACCCCAGGCAAACCCTCGCGAACTTCCGCGTACGGCCCCGCACTTCGGTGCGGGGCCGTACGCCTCACTCACCCCGCACACCCCAAAGCCCCCGAGAGCCGACAAATACCCCGGCACAACGCCCTTTTCGATCCTCGTTCGTCAACATGGCAATCGAAAAAGGCCCACAAGCCGTCCCTCGATACGGTGACCAAATGTCGCCAAATCATCACTGACCGCTACGCTCACACGCGTGAACCAAAGCGCCCGCCGAATCGGCCGAACCCTCGCTCTCGTCCTCCCCGTTGTCCTGGTTCTCTCCGGGACGCTCGCGGTCACCCGAGTCAACTGGTCGGGGAGCAACCAGTCGATGCTCACCGCCTCCGCCGAGGGAGCCTCCGCCCCCGCCAAGTCCCGCGCCCCGCAGGACGTCCTGCGCGACAAGCTCCTCCGCGAGCTCCAGGAGAAGAACCCCGGCGCCGTCCTCACCCGCCTCCAGAAGGAGGTCAACGCGCACCCGTCGCTCGCCAGGCACTGCGCCTCCATCGCCCGCGCCCTCGGCCGCGCCGCCGTGAAGCAGTACGGCCCGAACCGCGCCCAGTCCTACGCCCGCCCGACCTGCGACACCTCGTACGCCGCGGGCGTGGCCGCCATGGCCGCCCGGGGCTGAACCGGCCATCGGCCTCCCGCCGGCCCACCGCGAGAGGCCGAGAGCCGGAGCAGCATAGGGTCGGCCCATGACCGACGCCCCCACACAAGCGGTAATCCTCGCCGGCGGCCAGGGTTCCCGCCTGCGCCCGTACACCGACGACCGGCCGAAGCCGATGGTCGAGATCCCCGGCACGGGGACCCCGATCATCGGCCATCAACTGTCCTGGCTCGCCGAGGCGGGCGTGACCGACGCCGTCGTCTCCTGCGGCCACCTCGCCGACGTACTGCAGGAGTGGCTGGACCAGGCGGATCTGCCGCTGAAGGTCACCACGGTCGTCGAGCACGAGCCGCTCGGCCGCGGCGGCGGCCTCAAGTACGCCGCCGCCCACCTCCCGCAGCCCGATCAGCCCTGGTACGCCACCAACGGCGACATCTGGACCCGCTTCTCGCTCCGCGAGATGGCCGCGTTCCACACCGAGCGGGACGCCACCGCGACCCTCGCCCTGGCCCGCCCCCGGATCCCCTGGGGCGCCGTCGAGACCGACGCCTTCGGCCACATCACGGACTTCGTCGAGGCCCCGCCGTCCGCGTACCAGATCAACGCGGGCGTGTACGTCTTCTCACCGGGCTTCGCCGCCCTGCTGCCCGAGCGCGGCGACCACGAGCGCACCACGTTCCCGCGCCTCGCCCGCGAGCGCCGCCTGGCGGGCTTCCCGCTGCCGCAGGGCGCGTACTGGCGCGCGATCGACACGGCGAAGGACCTGACGGAGGCCGCCAAGGAGCTTGCGGGCCAAGCCCGTTGAGACGGCGTACGTACGTCATGGGGCCCGGCACATCGCGTGTGTGCCGGGCCCCGTGGCGTACGTACGCCGTACCGAGAGCCGCTACCCGAGCAGCCCTCCGACCAGCCCGCCTTCCTCGCCGCCACCGGAGTCGCTGGAGCCACTGCTCGACCCGCTCGGCGAGCCGCTGCTGGAACCCCCGCTGGACGACGGCCCGGTCGAGGTGGCCGGTGCGGAGTCCTGGGGTGCCTCCTGCCCAGTGGTGCCCTGCGTCTCGCTCGGCTGTCCGGCGCTGACGGAGCCGGATTCGGTCGCCTCCGGGGGCGCGGACGAGCGGCTCGACGGGCTCGAACTGCCGCCCTGTGTGGGCGAACCCGAGGTGGCCTCGGGGCTGCGGCGCTCGGCGCGCTGCCGGTCCTCCGGGTCCTTCGGCAGCGGGGTGCCGGGCAGCTGGTTCCGCGGCGACTCGCCCGGGCCCGGTGCGGTCACGCGGTCGGCATCGCGCACCGCGCCACCGAGCAACGAGCCCACGAGCAGGGTCACTCCGACGACGAGGGTGCCCAGCAGAGCGCCCCGGCGCAGCACCCGGCGGCGCAGCTCCCAGAGCTCCGCGCGCGGTCCGAGGGTCCGCCATGCCTCCCCGGCGAGCCGCCCGTCGACGGAGTACACCGGCGCCCCGGCGATGATCAACGGGCTCCACGCGGCGAGGTAGATGATGTCCGGCGCGTCATAGACGGGTACGGTCCGCCAGCTGACGGTCACGAGCAGCGCGGCGGACAGGAGCGCACCGATCACGGCGGCGACCCGCTGCCACAGGCCGAGCATGGTCAGCACGCCGACGACGACTTGGAGGAAGGCGATGCTGAGCCCGGCGCCGACCGGGTGCGACAGGGCGAAGTCGCGCAGCGGCTCTATGGGCGTCCAAGGGTGCAGCGACTGGAGCCACTTGACCATGGAGCCGCGTTCGCCGCCGTCGAAGTAGACGGGGTCGCAGAGCTTCCCCATCCCGGCGTAGACCGAGATGAGTCCCAGGAAGATCCGCAGCGGAAGCAGCACGACCCCGAGGTTCATCCGCCGCCCGGGGTAGTACGCGTGCCGCACGGGGTCGGCTCCGTGCCGCCGCCCCTCGGCGCCGCGCCCGCCGTCACGGCCTCCGTCACGACCTCCGTCGGGGCCGTCGAACTCCTCGGCCCCGTAGGTGACTGCCCCGAGGTCGTCGTCGCCGCTGTCGACGCCCCCCAGTCTGGGCAGCAGCCGGGTCTCGCCGCCCTCGGGGGTGCGCGGGCCGATGACCTGCGGGGCGGTCTCTTCGATCCGCGGGATGACCTGGGTGGAGGCGCCGTCCGCGAACGGCTCTTCGCGCCGCACCCCGGAGTTCCGTACGGCCTGGAGGAGGCCGGTGGCCCCGGGGTCGCCCGGCTCGGACCTCCCGCTCCACACGACGGGCGCCCTGCGCCGACCTCCGGTGCCGACGACGGGCAGCCGCGTGGTCTCCGTGTCGGTCCCGGCGGCCGCCCGCTGCCGCCGACGCGCGGCGGCCGCGGCCCCGGCCGCAGACGACGACACAGCGGCCGAAGACGCCGAAGACAACGCGAAGTTCGCCGTCTGCTCGGCGGAGAGCCGCACACGGAAGCTGGCGTGATTGACGATGACCTGCGCCGGGTCGCACGGCACCTTCACCATGCTCAGCACGGGACCGTCGTCGAGTCCGGTGGGTGTTCTGGTGTCCACACTCATCTAACCGAGTGATGAGTGCTTAGGACACTGCCTTGACCCGCCCGATCTGTCCGGACCCCGTCAACTTCCTTACCACTGTAGGTAAGACGCGGTATCAGCCCCGGCGTCGAGCCGCCTCGTAGAGGACAACGCCGGCCGCGACACCGGCGTTCAGCGACTCGGCACCGCCCGGCATGGGGATGCGTACCCGGAAGTCGCAGGTCTCCCCGACGAGCCGGGAAAGGCCCTTGCCCTCGCTGCCCACGACGATGACCACGGGCCCACCGAGCGCGTCGAGCTCGCCGATCTCGTGCTCACCATCGGCGGCGAGCCCGACGACCACGACGCCCGCCTTCTTGTACGCCTCGAGCGCGCGCGTCAGATTCGTCGCCCGGGCCACCGGCGTACGCGCCGCCGTACCCGCCGACGTCTTCCACGCCCCGGCCGTCATCCCGGCCGCCCGCCGCTCCGGCACCACGACGCCGTGCCCGCCGAACGCGGAGACCGACCGCACCACGGCACCGAGGTTCCGCGGGTCCGTCACCCCGTCGAGCGCGACGATCAGCGGGTCCTCGCCCTCGTCGTACGCGGCGGCGGCCAGGTCCTCCGGGTGCGCGTATTCGTACGCCGGGATCCGCAGGACGAGGCCCTGGTGGTTGAGGCCATTGGTCATCCGGTCGAGCTCGGGCCGCGGGGCCTCCATCAGGTTGATGCCGCCGCGGTCGGCGACGAGCTGAAGCGCCTCGCGCACCCGCTCGTCGTTGTCGATGAACTGCTGGACGTACAGCGTGGACGCGGGCACGCCCTCGCGCAGCGCCTCGACGACCGGGTTGCGGCCGACGACCATCTCGGACGTGCCCTTGCCGCCGCGCCGCGCGACGGGCTTGCGTCCGGCCGCCTTCTTGGCCTGCGCGCTCGCGATCCGGTTCTTCTTGTGCCCCTTGCGCATCTCGGCGGGCGGCGTCGGGCCCTTGCCCTCGAGCCCGCGGCGCCGCTTGCCACCGCTGCCGACCGTCGCGCCCTTCTTATTGCTGGTGCGGCGGTTCCTGCGCTGGCTGTTCCCGGCCATGACCTACCTGTTTCCGTACGCCGAAGAAAAAATCACTGCTTGAAGTGTGCTTGACGAAGCCGCCCGCTGGAAAACGGAGCCGCCCGCGAGCGCACCCTCAGGCGCGCCCGCGGGCCCGTGCTCAGTGCCCCGTAAGGGTCCAGCGGGCTCCGTCGGGGCCGTCCTCAATGGTGAGGCCGGCCTGGGTGAGCTGGTCGCGGATGGCATCGGCGGTCGCCCAGTCCTTGCGGGCCCGGGCGGACTGCCGCTGGTCGAGGACGAGCCGGACCAGGGAGTCGACCGTGCTCTTCAGGGCCTCGCCCTCGCCGTCCGCGGCGGCGGCCGCCCACTGCGCGTCCAGTGGATCGAGGCCGAGCACGCCGAGCATGGCCCGCACCTCGGCGAGCCGCGCGACGGCGGCCTCCTTGTCGTCCGCGGCGAGCGCGGAGTTGCCCTGCCGTACCGCGGTGTGCACGATCGCGAGCGCCTGCGGCACCGCCAAGTCGTCGTCCATCGCCTCGGCGAACGCGAGCGGCACCTCGGCGGCGGGCTCGACCGTGCCCGCAAGCTCGGTGACGCGCTGCACGAAGCCCTCGATCCGCCCGAAGGCGGCCTCGGCCTCGCGCAGGGCCTCCTCGCTGTACTCGATCATCGAGCGGTAGTGCGGGGTGCCGAGGTAGTAGCGCAGCACGATGGGCCGCCACTGCTTGACCATCTCGGAGACGAGCACCGAGTTGCCGAGCGACTTCGACATCTTGTCGCCGGCCATGGTCACCCAGGCGTTGTGCACCCAGTACCGGGCGAAGTGGTCGCCGAACGCCTTGGCCTGCGCGATCTCGTTCTCGTGGTGCGGGAAGACCAGGTCGAGCCCGCCGCCGTGGATGTCGAACTCCTCGCCCAGGTACTTGTGGGCCATCGTGGAGCACTCCAGGTGCCAGCCCGGGCGGCCGCGGCCCCAGGGCGTCTCCCAGCTCGGCTCGCCCGGCTTCGCGGCCTTCCACATGGCGAAGTCCCGCAGGTCGCGCTTGCCGGTCTCGCCCTCGCCGGAGGGCTGCCGCAGGTCTTCGAGCTCCTGCCGGGACAGCTCCAGATAGCCCTCGTACGAGCGCACGTCGAAGTAGACGTTCCCGTCCGCCTCGTAGGCGTGGCCGCGCTCGATCAGGCCGCGCATCATCTCGACCATCTCGGTCACGTGCCCGGTCGCGCGCGGCTCGTAGCTGGGCGGCAGGCAGCCGAGGGCGTCGTACGCCTCGTTGAACGCGCGCTCGTTCTCGTACCCGATGGACCACCAGGGCCGGTTCTGCTCCGCGGCCTTCCAGATGATCTTGTCGTCGATGTCCGTCACGTTCCGCACGAACGTCACGTCATAGCCGCGGTACGCGAACCAGCGGCGCATGATGTCGAAGTTCAGCCCCGACCTGATGTGCCCGATGTGCGGGGCGGCCTGCACGGTCGCGCCACACAGGTAGATCGAGACACAGCCCGGCACGAGCGGGGTGAAATCACGGATCTGCCGGGCGCTGGTGTCGTACAGGCGAATAGTCACGCGTCAAGGGTACTGACCTTTTGGGGGTCCCATTCCCTGACCCGTCCGGGACCCCCGGCCGCTTTCACGGAACCGTCAAATCCGGTCGACGCCCTTGCGGGGCCTGACCCGCTCAACCGCTGTGGGCGCCCACGCTAGACGGCCCGCACCACCAGTGCCGTGGCGATCGCGGCGAGGCCCTCGCCCCGCCCCGTGAAGCCGAGTCCGTCCGTCGTCGCCGCGGACACCGCGACCGGCGCCCCTACAGCCTCCGACAGGACCTTCTGTGCCTCTTCGCGCCGCTTTCCGATCTTCGGGCGTACGCCGACCACCTGCACGGCCACGTTCCCGATCTCGAATCCGGCGTCCCGCACGATCCGCGCCGCCTCGGTGAGCAGCGCGATCCCGGATGCCCCGGCCCACTCGGGCCGCCCGGTGCCGAAGTGCGCCCCGAGGTCCCCGAGTCCGGCGGCCGAGAACAGCGCGTTGCACGCGGCGTGCGCCACCACGTCGGCGTCGGAGTGGCCCGCGAGCCCCGGCCCGGAGTCCTCCCACTTGAGTCCGCCGACCCAGAGTTCGCGCCCTTCTTCGTAGGCGTGGATGTCGGTCCCGATGCCGACCTGCGGCAGCGCCGCCCGTACTTCAGTAGCGGCCGTTTTCCCGGCCGCCGCCGGCCGTTCCTCAGAAGCCATCGGTCGCCCTCCTGCGCGCCAGGACCGCCTCCGCGAGTACGAGGTCGAGGGGCCGTGTCACCTTGAACGCCTCCTCGTGCCCGGGCACGACCACCACGGGCAGGCCGAGCCGTTCGACCATCCCGGCGTCGTCGGTGGCGCCGTCGCCGGTGACGGCGACCGTCTCGTGGGCCCGTACGAGCGCGGCCCGTTCGAAGCCCTGCGGGGTCTGCACGGCGCGCAGCCGGGACCGCTCCGGGGTGGCCACGACCGGTTCGGGCTCGCCCGCGGCCGGTGCGGGGTCGACCTCTTTGACGGTGTCCGCGAGGGGCAGCGCGGGCACGACGGCCGGAGCTCCGGCCCGTACGGTCTCGATGACGGCGTCGACCGTGTCGACCGGCACGAGCGGCCGGGCGGCGTCGTGCACGAGGACCTCGGTGACGTTCTCGGGTAGCGCGGCCACTCCGGCGCTGACGGACTCCTGGCGGGTGTCGCCGCCGGGCACCACGAGGAAGTCGGTCCGCTCGGGCAGCGCGTGCGCGTCGAGCAGCGTCTTGACCTCGCCGACGCCGTCGGCCGGGGCCACCACGACGACGAGCGAGACGGACCGCGAGGCGGCCATCGCGCGCACGGCGTGGATCAGCATCGGGGTGCCGCTGAGCGCACGCAGCGCCTTGGGCGCTCCGGGGCCGAGGCGCACCCCACGGCCCGCGGCCGGAATGATGGCGGCGGTCCGGTGGCTCGGGGCGTCGCTCTCAGGGGAGTGCGAGGACTGCGGGGAAGCGTGGGTTTCGTCTGACATCAGGTCCGCGTTCAGGTTTGTTTCCTCGGACGAGGTGGGTATGGCCAGAGGGTGCCGGGCGTTGACGCCTTGACCGGGACCCTTTCCGTGACGATCGGTCGAGCCGGCGCCGGCGGTCCGGGCCCGGCACACCAGCTGAGGCTCAGGATGCCGCACGGGTACGGACATGCCGCAGTGCCCGGCGACACGGTCTCGGGGGCGAGAGCGGGTCAGCGGGCACCGCGGCATGGTGATGCTGGTACTGCTTACTACGTCAGGACGCGAGGACTTCGTCGAGCAGGGCCTCGGCCTTGTCTTCGTTGGTGTTCTCCGCGAGCGCCAATTCGCTCACCAGGATCTGGCGGGCCTTGGCGAGCATGCGCTTCTCACCGGCGGAGAGTCCGCGCTCGCGCTCGCGGCGCCACAGGTCACGTACGACTTCCGCGACCTTGATGACATCGCCTGAGGCGAGCTTTTCGAGATTTGCCTTGTAACGACGTGACCAGTTCGTGGGCTCCTCGGCGTACGGTGCGCGCAGTACGTCGAAGACCCGGTCAAGGCCGTCCTGACCGACGACGTCTCGCACGCCGACGAACTCGGCATTGTCCGCCGGGACCCGAACCGTCAAGTCGCCCTGAGCGACCTTGAGCACCAAGTAGGTCTTGTCCACGCCTTTGATCTGGCGAGTTTCGATGGCCTCGATCAGCGCGGCCCCATGATGGGGATAGACCACGGTGTCGCCAACCTTGAACGTCATGTGACAGGTACCCCTTCCGTGGCTATCCAGGGTAACACGAGAACGGCGTCTTCTGAATGGCGTTTTCGCAGGTCAGGCCGCATCTCGGGGCTTGACAACAGCGCCGGGAACGTGCTGCGAAGCCTTTCCGGAGACGGGTATTCGCAGGTCGGAGCGGCTGTCCGGGGAACCTGAAACGCGACCGTTACAACCGTCCGGCGTGCGTCTCGGGCGGCCGAACGTCCTGGTTTGGACGCTCCGCGGCGGGGGGTATCCGCTACTCCGTTCGGTGTCGGGAGAGGCGTACGGGGCACATGGGGAAGGAATCCGGAATTGATCACCTGAACCGTGATGATCAATTCCCGGGGTGGACACGCATTCCTCACGGTTCCTCAACGTTCCTTACCGGAAAAGGTCGTGGAAGCCGGGAAGTCCGCCGGTTGAAATCGGAACCGACGGGAATCGGCCACACCGTGGCGTGGGTGCATACGGCGGCTTCCGGAGGGCGCCCGCACGCCCCGGTGGCCGCCCGGCGGCTGACCGCACGTCAGAGGGCGGGTCGGGTGAGGTGCCCCGACAGTGGGTCGGTAACCTAAGCGCGCTGACAGATCCTTAGGACGGTCTTACGCCCGTCCTAACCGCCCACGTTCAAGGAGTTGCCGCCGCCGTGAGCCGCAGCCTTCGACGCGGCGCCATCGCCGCCACCGCCCTCGCGTTCTCGCTCGCCACGCTCTCCGCGTGCGGTGCCGGCAACGAGGCGCAGACCCTCGGCGTGCAGCCGGACCACGCCGCGACCTCGGTCGGCGACATCAAGATCCAGAACGCGTTGGTCATCACCCAGCCCGACCGGGAGGCAACCGGGCCCGCCGCCGTCGCCGCGACCGTCTTCAACGAGGGCCGCAAGGACCAGACCCTGGAGTCCATCAAGGTCGGCCCCTCGGGCAAGACCGCCGAGCTCAAGCCCGCCAAGGGCAGCGGCCCGATCGTGGTGCCCGCGGGCGGCTCCGTCGTCATCGGCGGCAAGGGCAACGCCTCCGCGTCCCTGCCCAACAGCAGCGAGGAGCTGCAGGGCAGCAGCCTGCTGAAGGTGACGTTCGGCTTGAGCACGACCGGCGACGTGACGCTGGAAGCCCTCGTCGCCCCGGCGACCGGCTACTTCCAGAAGTGGGGCCCGAGCGACGTCCCGGCGGCCCCGGACGGCAAGCCGACGCCGGACGCCAAGCCGACGAAGGGCACGAAGCCGTCGGCGCCTGCCTCCGGCGAGCCGGCCGAGGGTGCGACCGAGGGCGCGTCCGACGCCGCTTCCGAGAGCCCCGCGCAGGGTGCGAGCGGTGCCGCGACGCCCGGCGCCGGGCACTGAGCAACAACTGAAGAAGGGGCGGGAAACCCTCGGGTTTCCCGCCCCTTCTTTGTTCCACCGGCCTACGGCTCGAACTTGTAGCCCAGGCCGCGGACCGTCACCAGGTAGCGCGGGGCGCCCGGGTCGGGCTCGATCTTGGCGCGCAGCCGCTTCACATGGACGTCGAGGGTCTTGGTGTCGCCCACGTAGTCGGCGCCCCAGACCCGGTCGATCAGCTGCATACGGGTCAGCACGCGGCCCGCGTTGCGCAGCAGCATCTCGAGGAGGTCGAACTCCTTGAGCGGCAGGTCGACCTTGGAGCCGCTGACCGTGACCACGTGCCGGTCCACGTCCATGCGGACCGGTCCGGCCTCGAGGGCGGCCGGGGTGACCTCTTCGGGCTCACCGCGGCGGCGCAGCACCGCGCGGATACGGGCGACGAGTTCGCGCGACGAGAAGGGCTTGGTGACGTAGTCATCGGCCCCTATCTCGAGGCCCACGACCTTGTCGATCTCGCTGTCCTTGGCGGTCACCATGATCACCGGGACGTTGGAGACGCCGCGCAGCTGACGGCAGACCTCGGTGCCGGGCAGGCCGGGCAGCATCAGGTCGAGCAGGACCAGGTCGGCGCCGTTGCGCTCGAACTCGTCGAGCCCGTCGGGGCCGGTGGCCGCGATGGCGACCTCGAAGCCCTCCTTGCGGAGCATGTACGACAGGGCATCGCTGAAGGATTCCTCGTCCTCGACGACGAGCACTCGGGTCACGGAAGGACCTCCGGGGCAGGGATCGGCTCGCGGGTCTCGCGAGTTTCGCGGTGGTGCGTGGTGTCGGGATCGGTGCGGTCCTCATCGTCGAGGGCCGCGTCGGAGGCTCCATCGTTCTCGGCGGAGCCGGAGCGCTTCCGGTCGCGGACGGAGCCCGCTTCCGGCAGCCGCAGCGTAAAGGTGGAGCCCTGTCCCTCGGAGCTCCACACGGTGACCTCGCCACCGTGGGAGGCGGCCACGTGCTTGACGATGGCCAGGCCGAGGCCGGTGCCGCCGGTGGCCCGGGAGCGGGCCGGGTCGACCCGGTAGAAGCGCTCGAATATGCGCTCCTTGTCCTTGTCCGAGATGCCGATCCCCTGGTCGGTGACGGCGATCTCGATCTGGTCGCCCCCGGGGGCGGTGATCCGGCGGGCGGCTATGCCGACGCGGGTGCGGGCCGGGCTGTAGTTCACGGCGTTCTCGACGAGGTTGCCGAGGGCCGCCGCGAGCTGGCCGCGGTTGCCCCAGATGTGCAGGTCGGCGGTGCCCCCGGCGGCCATCGTGATCTGCTTCGTACCGGCTTGGTGGCGGCAGCGGTCGATGGCCTCGGTGACCAGCTCGTCGACCCGTACGGGCTCGGCGTCCTCAAGCGGGTCGTCGTTCTGGACCCGCGAGAGGTCGATCAGCTCCTGGACCAGGTTGGTCAGGCGGGTCGCCTCTGTCTGCATCCGGCCGGCGAACCGCTCCACGGCCTCCGGGTCGTCCGAGGCGTCCATGACGGCCTCGGAGAGCAGGCTCAGGGCGCCGACGGGGGTCTTCAGCTCGTGGCTCACGTTCGCGACGAAGTCGCGGCGTACCGCCTCGATGCGGCGTGCCTCGGTGAGGTCCTCGACGAGCAGCAGGACGAGACGGGAGCCGAGCGGGGCCACCCGGGCGGAGACCGCGAGCGCCTCGCCACGGCCGGTGCCGCGCCGCGGCAGGTCCAGCTCGACCTGGCGTATCTCGCCGTCGCGGCGGGTGTCGCGGGCCATCTGGAGCATCGGCTCGACGGCCAGTTTCCCGCCGCGTACGAGACCGAGTGCGTACGCTGCCGAGCTGGCCTTGACCACGGAGTCGGCCTCGTCGAGCACGACGGCCGAGGAGCGCAGCACGGACAGGACCGTGTCCACGCCGGGTGGCAGCACGGCATCGGTGTGCAGGGATGTGCGGGTGGGTCGTTGCTGGTCGCGCTCGCTCCAGCGGAACGCCAGCATGGCGATCACGCCGGTGCACACCCCGGCGATCGCTGCCGCTGCGGCGACCGCCGCGTTCACGTCCATGCCTCCAGGTTATGCACGGGATAAGGCCGGGCCACACGGATCGGAGTGGGATCTCGAACACTCGTCGCCGAGAGTTCACCGACGGTACGGAACTGGTTCATTTGGGCGATCCGGCCGCACCGGGATGCCCGGGACGCGGGGGTGCGCTCAGTCCGTACGGGAGCGAACGTGTCGCCCAGAGTTCACCTTGGTGACAGAGGTGATTCACATGAGGTGCCGGAAACGGTCGCGTTCCGGCACCACCGTGGGAGCGTGGGGTCAGAACCCCGGCAACGTATTCAGGGGTCGAACCCCGGCACGTACGAGAAAGAGGGAGCTCCATGCGGGACGCGTACCACGAGGAACTGGATTCGATCGGCGAGGGCCTTGTCGAGATGGCCCGGCTCGTCGGTTCGGCGATCGGGCGCGCCACCACGGCCATGCTCGACGCGGACCTCAAGCTCGCCGAGAGCGTGATCGCCGCGGACCAGAAGGTCGACGACCTGCAGCATGACCTGGAGGCCCGGGCGATAGCCCTGCTCGCGCGGCAGCAGCCGGTCGCCACGGATCTGCGGATCGTCGTGACCTCGCTGCGCATGAGTGCCGATCTGGAGCGCTCCGGCGACCTGGCCCAGCACGTCGCCAAGCTGGCCCGGCTCCGCTTCCCGGAGCGGGCGGTGCCGCGCGACCTGCACGCCACGATCCTGGAGATGGGCCAGCTCGCGCAGCGCCTGATGGCGAAGTCCGCGGAGGTCATCATCACCAAGGACATCGACCTGGCGCTCCAGCTCGAGCAGGACGACGACGAGATGGACCTGCTGCACCGGACCCTGTTCCAGCACCTGATGGACGACCGCTGGAAGCACGGCATCGAGACGGCCGTGGACGTGACGCTGCTCGGCCGCTACTACGAGCGGTTCGCGGACCACGCCGTGTCGGTCGCCAAGCGGGTGGTCTACCTGGTGACCGGCGAGCACGCCGACGAGCTCCAGAGCGCGGGCGACCCGGCGGCCGGGGCGGTGCGGTCTGCCGAGGGGGCGTGAACGCGCGAACTGCCGTGCGTGCCCGGAGAATTCGAGCCTCTGTGCGCCGTTGATGCGCCCGACCCAGTGGGCATGAAATGGGCGTGGGCGCGCGGGCGACCTGCTCGCGAGCCGTTCGCCCTTCAACCCTTCAAGGAGGGTTCACATGGCCGATACCCCCACGACCGACCCCCAGCAGGACGCCGCTCCCGCCGAGCCGGTCGACGTCGTTCACCTGCCTCTGATCGGCGCGTGCGGCTGCGGTTCGGGCTGCGGCTGCGGCTGCCAGCAGGGCGCGCCCTGCCAGTGCGGTGGGTGAGTGAGGCCGCACGCTGAGGCTCTGTCACGACTGAGGGTCCCGTCCGGTGGACGGGGCCCTCAGTCGTGGGCGCGCTCTCCGTCGTGGGCACACGCTGGGCCACCGGTTAAACCGGTTAAACCGGTAGAAGCGCTGGAGCGCTTGCGGCGGTCGGTGAGGTGGCGGCAGAACCCGAGTCGGGAAAAGCTGTTCCTTAGACGGCAGACGACGTCTCTCGCATGAGGAGGCGGCCATGTCTCGGACCGCTCCCGTCCGTCCCTACGTCCTCCGCGAGACCGAGGGGGACTCCCTCTGGTTTCTCGGCAGCCTCGTCACCATGAAGGCCGCGGGGGCGCAGACCCGTGACCGGCTCACCATCGCGGAGTTCCTCAACCCTGCGGGCTTCGCCCCGCCGCTCCACCGCCATCTCGAAGAGGACGAGCTCTTCTACGTACTGTCGGGCGCCGTCGAATTCCACTGTGCCGGCGACACCTTCAGCGCGGGTCCCGGTGACTTCGTCCACCTGCCGGTAGGGCTGCCGCACACCTTCCTCGTCGGGGACGCGCCGCTGCGCGCCCTGCAGATCACCACACCGTCCGGCTTCGAGCACTTCGTGGCCGAGGCCGGTGAGCCCGCCGCGGAGCGGCGGCTTCCGGATCCGGCGCCGCCCGACCCGGCCGCGCTAGGCCACGCCGCCGCCCGGCACGGCATCGAAATCCTCGGCCCGCCTCCGGCCGCCGCGCCTCATTGAAACGACGCAGGGACCCTCAGATACGCAACAGCCCCTCACCTGCACACGAAAGCGCAGGTGAGGGGCGTGATCGCTGGGGACGTTACTTCTTGCCCTGGTTCTTGACCGCCTCGATGGCCGCCTTCGCCGCGTCCGGGTCGAGGTAGGTGCCGCCCGGCTTGACCGGCTTGAAGTCGCCGTCGAGCTCGTAGGCGAGCGGGATGCCGGTCGGGATGTTCAGGCCCGCGATCTCGGCGTCCGAGATGCCGTCCAGGTGCTTGACCAGGGCGCGCAGCGAGTTACCGTGCGCGGCGATCAGGACGGTGTGCCCGTCGAGCAGGTCCGGGACGATGCCGTCGTACCAGTACGGGAGCATCCGCGTGACGACGTCCTTGAGGCACTCCGTCTTCGGGCGCAGCTCCGGCGGGATCGACGCGTAGCGCGGGTCGCCCGACTGGGAGAACTCGGCGCCATCCTCGAGCGGGGGCGGCGGGGTGTCGTAGGAGCGGCGCCAGAGCATGAACTGCTCCTCGCCGAACTCGGCCAGGGTCTGGGCCTTGTCCTTGCCCTGCAGGGCGCCGTAGTGGCGCTCGTTCAGGCGCCAGCTGCGGTGGACCGGGATCCAGTGACGGTCGGCGGCCTCGAGCGCCAGCTGCGCGGTGCGGATCGCGCGCTTCTGGAGCGAGGTGTGCACGACGTCGGGCAGCAGGCCGGCGTCCTTGAGCAGCTCGCCGCCCCGGACCGCCTCCTTCTCGCCCTTCTCGTTGAGGTTCACGTCCACCCAGCCGGTGAACAGGTTCTTGGCGTTCCACTCGCTCTCGCCGTGGCGGAGGAGGATCAGCTTGTACGGTGCGTCGGCCATGCGTACGAGCCTAATCGAAATTCGATGGCGCGCCGCGGCCGCCCGTACGTAAGCTGCGAATCTGCCGCACGCTACTTACGTACGCCGGACTACGTCGCCATCGGGGGGCCGCTCGTGTCCATCGCCTCGCTCCAACGCGCCGCACGGGAGAGCGTCTCGGGACTACCCAGGGAGTTCTGGTGGCTCTGGGCCTCCACCTTGGTCAACCGGACCGGGGCCTTCGTTCTCACCTTCCTGTCGCTCTTCCTCACTCTTGAGCTGGGCTTCTCGCCCTGGTACGCGGGTGTGGTGATCGCCCTGCACGGCCTCGGCGGCATCCTCGGCGCACCGCTCGGCGGCGCCCTGACGGACCGGTGGGGCCGCCGCCCGACCATGATCACGATGCATCTGGCGGCGGCCTGCTGCACCGGCGCACTCGCCCTCGTGACGGAGGCCTGGGCGATCGCCGTTGTGGTGACCCTGCTCGGCGTCGCGCTCCAGGGCGTACGGCCCTCGATCGGCGCGGTGATCGCGGACCTGGTGCCGGAGCACGACCGCAGGCGGGCGTACGCCCTCAACTACTGGGCCCTGAACCTGGGTTTCGCCATAGCCTCGCTCGGCGGCGGCGCCGCGCTCGTCCTCGGCTACCGGACCCTGTTCGTGGCGGACGCGGTCGCGACCCTGCTGTGCGTGCTCGTCGTCTTCCTGCGGATCCCCGAGTCGCGGCCGGACCACACGGCCGCGGCGACCGGTGACGCGGGCGCTCCGGCCGAGCAGCTGTCCACGCTCGACGTGCTGCGCGACGCCCCCTTCCGCACCCTGGTCGTGCTCAACCTCCTCGTCTGCCTGATCTTCACCACGCCCTGGGTCGGCCTGCCGCTGACCATGGCCGCCGAGGGCCTCGAGCCGGGGATGTACGGCATGGTCATCGCGGTCAACGGCGTGCTGATCGTCGGCCTCCAGCTGACCATCAACCGGATCACCGAGAACCGCTCCCCCGCGGCCCTGCTCACCGTCTCCTCGCTGCTGTTCGCGGTCGGCCTCGGCATGACCGCGCTCGCCGGGACGCCGCTGCTGTTCGCGGTGAGCGTCGCGGTGTGGACCATCGGCGAGATGGTGCACGTGCCGACCAACGCCGCCGCGACCGCGAAGCTCGCGCCGGACCACGCGCGGGGCCGCTACCAGGGCGTGATGGGCACCTCCTGGGCGGCGGCCGGGTTCGTCGCGCCGCTGCTCGCGGGCTGGATCATGGACGGCCCCGGCCCGAACGTGCTCTGGCCGCTCTGCGCGGTGCTCGGCTGCATCGCGGCCCTCGGCTACTCGACCCGGCTGCGCCGCGTCCTGGACGACGACGAACCGGCCGAGCCGGTGGTCACGGACCCGGCCAAGCCCACCAAGCCCGCCGGGTCCGAGGTCAGCGCGGAGGCATGAGGGCCCGCTGGCCTCGTGCAGATCGCGCGGCTCCACACCGCCGGGACGGCCGTACGCCTCCACGCGCGCGTGCAGCTCGCCGGTGAAGTCGGGGAAGCGTGGGACAGGGGACAGAGACCCCTACTCCCGAGGCTGGGTCAGATGTGTGAACGCCTCAAGGTTTCGAGTCGACTCGCCACGCGACACCCGCCACTCGTACTCCTTACGAATGGCCGTCGCGAACCCGAGCTCGAGCAGCGTATTGAAGGCCCCGTCAGCAGCCTCAAGCACCGACCCGAGCAGCCGGTCGAGCTCATCCGGCGTGACCGCGGCGAGCGGCAACTTGCCGGTGAGGTAGATGTCGCCCAGCGGATCGACCGCGTAACTCACCCCGTAGAGACGGAGATTGCGCTCAAGGAGCCAGCGATGCACACCCTCGGCGTTCTCATCGGGATGCCGGATCACAAAGGCGTTGAGGGACAAGGAGTGTCTGCCGACGATCAGCGACACCGTCGTGGAGAGCTTCCGGGTACCGGGCAGCTTCACCACATAGGAGCCCGGCTCCGGGGACTCCCACTCCAGTTCGGCGTCCTTGAGCGCCTGCTCGACGACCTGTCGCGCGTCGTTGTCGCCCGCTGTCTCAGCCATGGTGCGAGCGTACGCGACTGTACTCGCGACGGCCTCGCTGCTCGTGCACGGCCGCGGTGTAGACGTCCTCCGTCGCCGCGGCCGCGGTGTCCCAGCCGAAGGACTGCGCGTGCCGGGCGGCGGCGTCGCCCATCCGGTCCACCAGGTGCGGCGTGTCGACGAAGCGGCCGAGCGCCTCGGCGTACGCGGCCGGATCGTGCCCCTCTACGAGGAAGCCGCTGACGCCATCGCGCACCGCCACGGGCAGTCCGCCGACCGAAGCCGCCACTACTGGAGTACCGGCGGCCTGCGCTTCGATGGCGACGAGCCCGAAGGACTCGCTGTAGGAGGGCATCACCAGGACGGAGGCGGCCCGGAACCAGTCCGCGAGCTGGTCCTGGCCGACCGGCGGCCGGAACCGTACGACATCGCAGATACCGAGCTGGGCGGCCAGCTTCTGCAGGCCCTCGGGCTTGGCCAGACCGCTGCCGCTCGGACCGCCCACCACGGGCACGACGAGTCGGCCGCGCAGCTCGGGCCGGCGTTCCAGGAGCACGGCGACGGCGCGGAGCAGGATGTCGGGCGCCTTGAGGGGCTGTATGCGCCCGGCGAATAGCGGCACGAGCGCGTCCTGCGGCAGGCCGAGGCGCTGCCGGGCGGCGGCACGGCCGTCGGCGGGGCGGAAGCGGTCGAGGTTGACGCCGGGGTGGACGACGGCGACCTTGCCGGGGTCGGCCTCGTAGTGGCGTACGAGTTCGTCCGCCTCTTCTTCTGTATTGGCGATCAGGCGGTCGGCGGCGCGGACGATCTGGGTCTCGCCGATCACGCGGGCGGCGGGCTCGGGGGTGTCACCGGCGGCGAGCGCGGCGTTCTTGACCTTGGCCATGGTGTGCATGGCGTGCACCAGCGGGACGCCCCAGCGCTCGGCGGCGAGCCAGCCGACGTGGCCGCTCAGCCAGTAGTGCGAGTGCACCAGGTCGTAGTAGCCGGGGCGGTGACCGGCCCACGCCTGCATCACGCCGTGCGTGAACGCGCAGAGCTGGGCGGGCAGTTCCTCCTTGGCGAGGCCCTCATAGGGGCCCGCGTCCACATGCCGTACGAGCACACCGGGGGCCATCTCGACGCGGCGCGGCAGGCCGCCCTCCGTCGCGCGCGTGAAGATCTCGACCTCGATATTGATCGCCGCGAGGCGCTTGGCCAGCTCGACGATGTAGACGTTCATGCCGCCCGCGTCGCCGGTGCCCGGCTGGTGCAGCGGCGACGTGTGCACGCTGAGCATGGCCACCCGGCGCGGCCTGCGGTGCCCGCCGGGGAAGCGGAGGCGCGGGGGCATACTGCCGGTGAGGCGTTCGCCGAGCCGAGTCGCGTACTGGCTCACGTGGCGTCCTCCTTGCGGCCTGGGGCCGGCCTTCGGTGGGCATGACGTCGCGGAGTGGCGGTCACGCCACCCGTGACCGGCAACGCTGGAACCCGCTGTTCCATTTCCACTTTGCCAAAGCATTACGCGGGGATGTCCCGACCGTGACCGCGGCCCCGCGGCGACGGGGACCGCGGGAGAGCCCTCGACGAGGGCACCGGCACGGCAGCTGCGGCCCGCGGATCGGGTGACACTCGGGCAGCGGATACTGGAGGGCATGGCCCGCAGCCCCTCATCCCGCCCTCCCGTCTCCCACCACCACCCTCAACAGAAGCCCTGCGGGCTGCCCCTCTCTCCCGTCGGGACCGTCACGCGCGGGACCACCAACCCCAACCGGCTGCGCCGCATGGACCGCTGGATCGCCGTCACCCACGGCGCCGCGCTGCGCCGCGCCGACGCCCCGCTCGCCGTCGACCTGGGCTACGGCGCCGCCCCCTGGACCGCCGTCGAGCTGCTGCACCGGCTGTGCGCCGCCGCGCCCGCGGTCGAGGTCGCCGGTCTCGAGATCGACCCGGCGCGGGTGGCGGCCGCGAAGCCGTACGAGATAACCGGGCTCACCTTCCGGCACGGCGGCTTCGAGGTGCCCACGGACCGGCCGCCGCAGCTGATCCGGGCGGCGAACGTGCTGCGGCAGTACGACGAGGCCGAGGTCGCCGCGGTGTGGCGGCGGCTGTGCGGGCGGCTCGCGCCCGGCGGACTCCTGGTCGAGGGGACCTGCGACGAGATCGGGCGGCGGCACGTGTGGGTGGCGCTCGGGCCCGAAGGTCCGCGGACGGTCACGTTCGCGACCCGGCTCGGCTCCCTGGCACGCCCCTCGGACCTGGCGGAACGGCTGCCGAAGGCGCTGATCCACCGCAACGTGCCGGGCGAGCCGGTGCATGCCTTCCTGCGCGACTTCGACCGCGCGTGGGCGGCCGCCGCGCCCTTCGCCGCGTACGGCGCCCGGCAGCGCTGGATCAGGGCGGTACGGGACCTGCGCGCCGACTGGCCGGTGACGGACCGGGAGACACGGTGGCGGCAGGGCGAAGTCACGGTCGCCTGGGAGGCATTGGCACCGCGGGGGTCCTGAACCACGCCTCCCGACCTCCCCCACACGAGTGACTTTCTGTGACGCGGGAACACCGCACGGCGACCGTTCGTCGAAATGTGCGAAGGATCCGGGGGTGTAGCGCGGAGGGATCGCGCGGCTTGCGACACGGGTGGCCAGGAGTTCTGTCCGCCTCTGTCACTTTGCGCGCGGGCGTGGCACCATCCGGACAGGTCCACAAGTTACTGACGGGCAATCAGTTCAGGGGGGACTGGGCGTGATCGGGAAGTTCGGGAAGTTCGGAAAGCGGCGTTCGACCGTGACGGCCACGACGCTGGCCTGCGCGGCGATGGTGCTCGGCACACCGGCGGTGGCACAGGCCCAGTCGGCGATACAGCCTCCTGCGAAGCCGAGCCCCAGAACTCCCGCGTCGTCGAAGACGCTTGAAGAAGTCCGCAAGGAAATGGACAAGCTCTACCACCGGGCGGCGGTGGCCACGGATGCCTACAACGCCGCGGAGGAGAAGGCGAAGGACCAGTCCGCCGAAATCGTGCGTCTGGCCCGCGCCATAGTCCGCGGACAGAACAAGCTCGACGACCTGAAGAAGCGCGCCGGTGCCGCGGCCCGCGCCCAGTACCGTAGCGGCGGCATGCCCCCACAGGCACAACTGGTGCTGAGCGATGACCCGGCTCAATTCCTGAACCACGCAGGCCGGTTGCGCCAGGGACAGCAGGCGACCAAGGGCCTGCTCGGTGAGATGTCCCGGACCCAGTCGAACCTGCGGAGCGACACGGCGGACGCCCAGACCCAGTGGAAGAAGCTGGAGGAGAACCGCAAGCGGAAGGCCGCCGCCAAGAAGGAGATCGAGGCCAAGATCAAGGCGGCCAAGGCGCTGGAGTCCAAGCTCGAGAAGAAGGAGCGCGAGCGCCTGCTCGAACTGGAGCAAGCGGCGCAGTACAAGCGCCAGATGGCCTGGCTGGACAAGGGCACGCTCAAGGAGCTCAACGGCCGGGCGTCCGCCTCGGGCAAAAAGGCCGTCAAGTACGCGACCGCGCAGCTCGGCAAGCCCTACGAGTGGGGCGCCGAAGGCCCGAAGACCTACGACTGCTCGGGCCTCACCTCGCAGGCGTGGATAGCGGCGGGGCAGACCATTCCGCGCACCTCGCAGGAGCAGTGGAAGCAGCTGCCGCGCATCGACATCAAGGACATGCGCCCCGGCGACCTGATCATTTACCACAAGGACGCCAGCCACGTCGGGATGTACATCGGCGACGGAGCGATCGTGCACGCCCCGCGTCCCGGGCGTCACATCACCGTGGCGGGCGCGGGCTCCATGTACATACTCGGGGTGGTCCGCCCGGACAAGTAGCGGTCCGCACCGCGGGCCTGCTGACATGGATCCGCACCGTCGGCCTGCCAACGTGGCTTCGCGACATCGCCTGGTGACGTAGGTCATGTGGCCCGGCTCACCGGAGCAACCCTGGCGGCGTGACCTTCGTCATCCCTCTCAGAACCCCGGCCCGGCCAAATGCGGTACGGGATGCGGCATATGACACCTGCGGTTTGCCGATCACCATTCCAAACCGGTGCCACCTACCGCTATGGTCCCCGTCGGGTGGGACGTCGATCGTCGTTCCACCGTGCCCTCGGGGGGAGGGAAGGAAACAGGACGATGCCCGCACCCATACCGCGGCAGAGAGCAATCCCGGCCGCGGAGAGTGGTCAGGCGCAAGCGGCGCAGGCCAAGGCGGCCTGCGCGAACACCGACAGCGGTCTGACGCTCCTCGTGATCGAGGACGACCCGGCCGGGGCGCTGAGCGTGCCCGAGATGCTCGACGCCGCAGGCAAGCCCATCCGGATCCGTACCGCGCGCAACCTCACCGAGGCCGAGCGGCTGCTCACCGACGACGTGCACTGCATCCTGCTCGACCTCGCGCTGCCCGCGCCGGGGGCCGGGGCGGACAAGGTGGACGACGAGCTGGTGACGCTCAAGCACGTGCTGCGGCTCGCCCCGCGGCACGCCGTGCTCGCGCTCACCGCGTCCGGTGACATCGAGCGGGCGGGCGAAGCGGTGCGCGTGGGCGCGCAGGACTACCTGTTCCGGGAGGAGCTGGACGGGCGGCTGCTCAGCCGGGCCATCCGGTACGCGGTGGAACGCAAGCGGGCGGATATGGCCCAGCGCCAGCTGACCGAGTCCAGGCTGCGGGCGCAGGAGAACGCGCGTCTGGAGCGCGGCCTGCTGCCGACCCCGCTGCTCGACGGTGCCCGGCTGCGGTTCGCCGCGCGCTACCGCCCCGGGCGGTCGAGGGCGCTGCTCGGTGGCGACTTCTACGACACCGTGCGCACCCCCGACGGCACCGTGCACGCCATGATCGGTGATGTCTGCGGGCACGGTCCGGACGAGGCCGCGCTCGGCGTCGAACTGCGGATCGCCTGGCGGGCGTTGACTCTTGCCGGGCTCTGCGGGGACGCGCTGCTCTCCACGTTGCAGCAGGTCCTGGAGCACGAGCGGCCCGATGACGAGATCTTCGCGACGCTCTGTACCGTCGACATCTCGCCCGACGGCCGCCGCGCCGGGCTGTGCCTCGCCGGGCACCCGTCGCCGCTGATAGCTCGCCAGGGGCAGCTCGCCGAGCTGCTGCCGTACGAGAACAGCGGCCCGGCGCTCGGCCTGCTTCCGGGGGCCCGCTGGCCTCGGCAGCAGGTGGAGCTCGGCGCCGCGTGGAGCCTGATGCTCTACACGGACGGCCTGATAGAGGGCCGTATCGGCGAGGGCAAGCAGCGGCTCGGTCAGGACGGCATGGTGGAGATGGTCCGCCGCCAGGTCGCCGCCGGGCTGCGTGGGGAGGAGCTCCTGGAGGCCGCGATGAACGAGGTACGGGACCTCAACGGCGGGGACCTGACGGACGACGTGGCGGTCGTGCTGCTTGGCCGCGGCACTCACTGAGCCGCGCGGGGGCGCGGGGGGGGGGCGTTTCTTCCGTCTGACGTGTCCGTGCCGTTGGCTCGGTCGCCGCTCCTGGGGGCTGCCGCCCCCAGACCCCCGCTATCGGCCCTGAACAGGCCTCGTCCTCAAACGCCGGACGGGCTGATTTAACCCCCGTACAGCCTTACCGCCCACCGTTGTACGGGCCGTAAGGGCCGTCGCTGCTCGAGCCGCCGCGGCGGGGGCCTCGACCGCGGGTGACCTCGCGGAGGGCGGGGCGTACGTCCACGAGGAAGACGATGGTGGCGATCAGGCCCACGATCTGCAGGAGGAGCATCGGGACCAGGAGGTTCACCAGGACCACGATGCCCAGGATGATCAGCCAGAAGTTCTTGGTCTGCTTGTCCGCCGCGCGGTAGGCGTCCTCACGGGCCACGGCGGCCATGGCCAGGGCGACCACGGCGAGCACCAGCATGGCGGTGAAGATCAGAAACATCAGGCCGCCGAACGCTTCCATCAGCACTTTGCCCACCACCCGATCAGAGAGTCATGCCTACGCGGCCACGGTACCCGGATAACGCCCCGGGCACTCCGTTAGTGCCCGGGGCGCAGCACCGCGCTCGCCTTACTTCGCCTTACTCGGCGGACGGCGTGCCGCTCTTCTTCGCCGTCGTCGTCTTCTTGGCGGTGGTCGCGGTCGTCTTCGGGGCGGTCTTCTTGGCCGCGGGCTTCTTCGCCGCGGCGTCCGCCTTGGCCTCGTCCTCGACCGCGACCGGCTCCGCCGCCGACTTCTCGGTCTCGGACTCGGTCTCGGACGCGGTGACCGCGGCCGGCTCCTCGGCCTCCGCGGCCGACTCGCCACGCCAGGTCCGGACGGCCTGCTCGCCGTGCTCGGCGACCTTCTCGTACGTCTCCTTCGCCTTGACCGCGTACTCGGCGGCCACGCCGACGCCGCGCAGGGCCAGACCCTGGGCGCTCTCGCCGAACTTCTTGACGTCGGTGTCGAGGGTGCCGAACACCTCGGCCAGCTTGGCCTGGAGGGTCTCCTGCGCCTCCTTGGCGCGGGCGGTCGCCTTCTCCTGGAACTGCTTGGGGTCGGCGGTGCGGACGGCCTCGAGACCGGCGTCGAACTTGGCCGGCGCCTCGGCCTCCAGCTTCTCGAGCAGCGCCGGGACCTTCTTGGCCTGCTGTACGGCCAGGTCGGCGGTGCCGGCGACGAAGTAGAGCGGGGTCGGGTCGCTGAGCGTCTTGCGGATGTCGTCGGTGATGGCCATGGCTGCTGTGCTCCTCGGGTTCCTCGGGTCAGGGTGAGGTTTCGGTGGCATCACTGCCGCCGGCCGTGCGGGGGCCGTCATCGGCGGTGTCCGTGGAGGTGTCGGGGTCCGTGGGCTTGTCGGCGTCGGTGGGTTCGGCGGATTTCTCGACGTCTGTGGATATGTCGAGCCCGTTCTCCTTGCGGAAGGACTCGTAGATCTGCAGCAGCACCTGCTTCTGCTTCTCGTTGATCGTCGGATCAGCGAGGATCGCGGCGCGCGTTTCCACCTCGTCGCGGTCACGCTCGTCGAGGATTCCGGCCTGGACGTAAAGCGTCTCGGCCGAGATCCGCAGCGCCTTGGCGAGCTGCTGCAGGATGTCCGCGCTGGGCTTGCGCAGGCCTCGCTCGATCTGGCTCAGATACGGGTTGGACACCCCGGCGGCCTCGGCGAGCTGCCGCAGCGACAGCTGCGCATTGCGCCGCTGCTCGCGCAGGTACGCACCGAGATTGCCGACGTTGAGCGATGCCATGCCTTGATACTGCCCCACCCGCGCTAACTATTGCAAGCAACTGCTTGCAATAGTGTCCCACGCCACGTTGCGAGAGTGGAACATCGCACTCCGCGACACCCGGCCCCGACCGAGGACACCTCCCGTACCGTAGTTCGCGTGTCTCGCGTTTCTCGTGTGCCTCTCTCCGATCTCGTCCGGCTGCGGCAGGCCCGCGACCGGATGGATCGTGATTACGCGGAGCCGCTGGACGTTCCGGCGCTGGCGCGGGGCGCTCTGATGTCGCCGGGGCACTTCTCGCGCAGTTTCCGTGCCGCCTTCGGCGAGACGCCGTACAGCTATCTCATGACGCGCCGGATCGAGCGGGCCAAGGCTCTGCTGCGGCGTGGCGACCTCACGGTGACGGAGGTCTGCATGGCGGTGGGCTGTACCTCGCTGGGCTCGTTCAGCTCGCGGTTCACCGAGTTGGTCGGGGAGAGCCCGAGCGCGTACCGGGCCCGCGACCACGACGAAGGCGCCGCCATCCCGGCCTGCGTCGCCAAGATCTACACGCGACCGGTCAGGAACGGAGAAGCGAAAGCCGACGACGGTCCCTAGCGTTGAGGGCATGGACATCAAGCTTTCCACGTGCTTCATCGCCGTCGACGACCACGAAAAGGCACTCGCCTTCTACCGCGACGCACTCGGTCTCGAGGTGCGCAATGACGTCAGTTTCGAGGGGATGCGCTGGGTGACGCTCGGCGCGCCGTCGCAGCCGGACGTGGAGATCGTCATCGAGCCGCCGCTCGCCGACCCCAACGCCACGGAAGCCGACCGGCAGGCGGTGGCCGAGCTCATGGCCAAGGGCCTGCTGCGCGGCGTCATCTTCCGGGCCGACGACGTCGACGCCGCGTTCGAGCGGATCCGTGCCGCGGGCGGCGAGGTGCTGCAGGAGCCGATGGACCAGCCGTACGGCGTCCGCGACTGCGCCTTCCGCGACCCGGCCGGGAACATGCTGCGCATCAACCAGCCGCGGAAGTAGCCGAGGTAGCGGGAGAAGCGGAGGCAGCGGGAGTAGCGGAAGCAGCGGAAGTAGCGGAAGTAGCGGGAGTAGCCGACCAGGGCGGCGGTCCCGTGCTCAGAACGGCAGCGGTCTGCTGTGGATCACGTCCAGGCGGGACACCGCCCTGGTGAGCACCACATACAGCCGCTCAAGGCCGCGCCGTTCCGCCTCCGCGATCGCCGCGGGCTCGACGGCCACGACATGGTCGTACTCCAGGCCCTTGGCGACCGAGGCGGGCAGCACCGTCACCCGCGCGCCCAGGTCGTCCGGGCCCGCCGCCGCGATGCCCGCCGCGTCGAGGGCGGCCCGTGCCGCGTCCGCGCCGACCGGGCCCGCGTCGGGCGCGATGACGCCGATCGAGCCCTCGCGGCCGAGCGCCGCGCGCACCGCGTCGACCACGGCGGCCACCGGTTCCGTCACCTCACGGACCGTCAACTCCCCCTCCGTACGCGTACGCAGGGACCGCGCGGGCGGTACGGCGACATCCAGGGCGTCAAGGACCCGGTTGGCCAGCGACACGACCGCGGCCGGTACCCGGAATCCCGTCGTCAGCTGCGTCACCGCCGCCTCGGGCCTGCCCAGGTGGCGCAGCAGCGCGGGCCAGTCGCGCGCGGCCCACGGCGTGGTGCCCTGGGCGAGGTCGCCGAGGACGGTCAGGGAGCCGAAGTCCGCGCGGCGGGCGATGGCCCGGCACTCCATCGGGGAGAGGTCCTGGGCCTCGTCGACGACGATATGGCCGTACCCCTCGGGACGTTCGATGAGGCCCGCGAGCTCGTCGAGCAGCACGAGGTCGGCCGCGGACCAGCGCGCCGAGCGGGGCGAGCGCGGCGGCTCGGCCCACAGGATCGCGGCGCGCTCGGCGGGTTGGAGCAGGCCGTCGGCCGCGGCGGCAAACGCGTCCGGGTCGGAGAACAGCCCGGCGAGCACCTCTTCGGGGGTCGTCTTCGGCCATACGGTGTCGAGCAGCGCGGTCAGCGGGCGGGCCCGGGAGATCTTCTGTAGCCAGGTGTTGTTCCGCGGGCCCGCACGTCGCTCGGCCTGCTCCTGGACGAGGCGAAGGACCCGGGTGCGGACGCGCTCGCGCCCGATCGCGTACGGCGGTGCCTCCTCGCGTACGTCCTCGACGATCCGCTCCACGTCCGCGCCGTCCACGCGCCAGCGGTACGAACCGTCTCGTATCGCAAGGGAGTTGGACACCCCTCCGTGGGACGCCACTCCGTGGGACGCCCCTCCGTGGGACACCGTTCCAGAAGCCGCCTCCCACGGAGTGGCACCCGGCAACGCCACACGCGCATAGAGGGCCCTTTTCAGGATCTCCGCCATCCGCGGGTCGTGCTTCACGACCGCCGCGGCCGGGTCATCGGTGGCGCGCACCGGCTGCCGGGCGATGGTGTCGAGCAGCGTGGACTGCCGTACTCCGCTCTCGCCGAGCGCGGGCAGGACCTCCGAGATGTACGTCAGGAACGTGCGGTTGGGGCCGAGGATCAGGAGGCCGCCGCGCTGGATGCGCTGCGGGAAGGTGTAGAGGAGATACGCGGCCCGGTGCAGCCCGACCGCGGTCTTGCCGGTGCCCGGAGCGCCCTGGACGCAGAGGGAGGCGGTCGGTTCGGCGCGTACGAGATCGTCCTGATCGGGCTGGATGGTGGCGGCGATGTCCCGCATGGGCCCGACCCGGGGCCGCTCGATCTCCCCCGCGAGGATTCCCCCGGCACCGGCACCGGCACCCGCCGCGGACCCAGCACCGGTCCCGGCCCCGGCACGGGTCTCGGGCCCCACCTCACCGTCCACCCCAAGACGTTCGTCCTCGAGGCCCGTCAGGTCGGCGGACTCCCCCGTACTACCCGGCGCCCAGCCGAAGCGCCTGCGCACCGCAACGCCCTGCGGGTCACGCGGCGTCGCCTGATAGAAGGCGCGCGAGACGGGCGCGCGCCAGTCGACGACCAGGGGCGGCGCGGAGGGCCGCTCGGTGATCCGCAGTCGGCCGATGTGATACCGCTGCCCGCGGTGCTCGCGAGACGCGCCCGCCCCTTCCCCGAAGTCGAGCCGTCCGAAGAACAGGGGCCCGGGCGGGAGTTCACGCATCTCCTTGGCCCGGCTGCGCAGCCGGTACCCGAGGTCCTCGGCGTCGGCGCCGGACGCGGAGACGTCCTCGCCGACGATGACCTGTTCCGCGGCGCCCTCGACCATGGCGTCCAGGGCGGCGCGGCAGGTGTCGTGGAAGGCCCGTTCCTGGGCCAGTTCGTCACGGAGTCGTTCGTCACGGAGTACTTCGTCACGGAGTACGGGGAGCTCAGTCACGCGGGCCAGCATAACGTAACCGAGTAACGTTTTTTACCCAGCCTCATATCTCGTAGACTGCCCCCATGACGGGCCTGCGCGAGCGCAAGAAGCAGCGGATGTACGCGGCGATCTCCGATGCGGCGATCGCGCTCTTCCTGGAGAAGGGGTTCGACAAGGTCTCGGTGGCCGAGGTCGCGGCGGCGGCCGAGATCTCCAAGCCGACCCTGTTCCGGTACTTCCCGGCGAAGGAAGACCTCGCGCTGCACCGTTTCGCCGACCACGAGGACGAGGCGGCCCGGATCGTCTCCGCGCGCGCCGCCGACGAGTCAGCGCTGGACGCCCTGGAGGCGCACTTCTTGTCCGCGCTCGATCGGGACGACCCGGTGACCGGGCTCAACGACGACCCGGAGGCCCTGGCCTTCCAGCGCCTGTTGTACGGGACCCCGTCGCTTCTCGCCCGCCTGCACACGTACCAGCGCCGCTCCGAACAGGCCCTCGCCAAGGCCCTCGCCGACGTACTGGGCGACGGCGTCGAGGCCCGGCTCGCGGCCGGTCAGATCGTGGCGGTGCAGCGCATCCTGGCGGAGGACAACGCCCGCCGGATCGCCGCGGGCGAGACCGCCGACGCCCTGCGCGCGGAAGCGAAGGCGGCCGCACGCTCGGCCTTCGCCCAACTCAGGTCGGGACTGGGCGAGTTCGGACGTTCGTAACGCGGGTGCCGCTCAGAACATGTCCGGGCACCACGCCCGGCGGGACGTCCGCATCAGGGCGTCCAGCGTGGCGGACGCACCCGGCCGCTCCTCCCGGATCCGGCCGAGTGCGGTGAGCCGTACCGCCGACTCGTCCGCCAGCCACAGCGAGCCCAAGTCGCCGATGTCGAGGGAGAGTTCCGCGGACTCTTCGGTCGGTGTGCAACTCGCGCCCTCGGGGGACGCGTCCAGGCGGAAGCGGCCGCCCGCGAGCCCGTTCCGGTCGGTCACGTCGAGGACGACGGTCCCGGTCCCGGCGTACGTACGCGACTCAAGGGCCCGTACGACGTCCAGGATCCGCACCCACAGCCAGTCCGCGACCGTCACGATGCGGGCGGCGCGCGGGTCGGGGAGGAGGTCCGGGAGGAGGTCGTCGGGGGCACGGCCGCCCGTGCGTACCTTGGTGATCCAGTCGATGGAGCAGACGTACTGCCACAGGGCCCGCTCGGCGGCGGGGGTGGCCGCGATGAGGTCGGCGACCGTGGCGGTGTTGCCGGGCTGCTTGTTGTCGCCCCACTTGTCGTCCGAGCGGTAGACGACATAGCCCTCGGTCTCGCCGGACGCCGCGCGGTACAGGGCGTAGAACGGCTCGGTCCAGTGCGCCGGGTCCAGGACGACGGCGCCGGTGTTCACCTGCCACCAGCGCTCGTCCCGGTTCACCGCGCCGTGCTGCACGGCCCGCAGCCGCTCGTGCAGTGCGGGTCCTTCCTTGCGTACGTCCGCCGCGTCCACGAGGTCGATACGGCCGCCGTCGTCCGGGCCCGCCCGGCGCGGGTCGAGGCCGGACCTGAGCACGTCGACCTCCCACTCGGCGGTGCGGGCGGCGGGCCCGAAGCCGTACCACCCGTAGATCGGGTACTCGGCGGAGATCAGCGTGGCCACCACGTCGCCCCGCTCCTTCGCGGCCGCGAGGTCGGCGGCCATCATGCGGCTGAGCAGGCCGCGGCGGCGGTGGGTGGGCGAGACGGTGACGTTCGAGATCGCGTCGGCGGGTACGGGGGTGCCGCCGACGGCGGTGAGCTCCTGCGCGAACGACCGGAACGTGGCGACGCAGTGGCCCGCGTCGAAGGCGCCCTGGGTGCGGTCGAGGTCGATCCCTGGTCTGCGCTTCTCGAGCTCCTGCTCCGTGATGACCGGGGGCTGCAGGAACCCGGTACGCACGGCACGCAGCCAGTCGGGCACGTCGTCAGCGGTCAGGGTGCGGATCTCGGGCTCGGGGGGCATGGGGCCACGGTAGGGAGTGGGGGCGGGGGCTGCATCCGGGTTTTTTCTCCCCGGTCCCGCCCTTCCCGGGGCTGGGGAGGTCAGCCGAAGACGGCCCGTATCTCGCCCACCTTCTCGCCGCCCCCGAGCAGCGGTGCGTCCGCGATGCGCTCGACCACGGCGTCCTCGACTCCCATCCGCGTCAGCGCCCGCGCGAGCACCGGACCGAGGGCCCGGATCGCGCCGTCGTCCACCTTGAAGGCCAGGGCGCGGCCGTCCGGCAGGGCCACGGCCTGGACCGCCTCGGCGCCCATCTTCGACAGGGCGCCCGGCACCGCCTGCATGAGCCAGGTGTCGGGGCGGCGGGTCCCGGCGACGTACTCGGGGTGGGACCGCATCGCGTCCGCGACCCGGCGCTCGGCCGAGCCCGGCGCGGCGAGCACGAAGTGCCGGAAGGCGCGGGCCAGGCCGGTGAGGCTGATCGCCATCAGCGGGGCGCCGCAGCCGTCCGTGCCGACGGCCGCGACCGGCTCACCGGCGGCCTCCTCGACCACCTCGCGGATCAGGAGCTGTAGCGGGTGGGACGGCTCGAGGTAGGAACCGAGCGGCCAGCCCTGCTGGGCGCAGACGGCGAGCATCGCGGCGTGCTTGCCCGAGCAGTTCATGGTGATCCGCTCGCGCGCCGCGCCCCCGGCGAGATACGTCTCGGCCTCGGCCGGGTCGAGCGGCAGGTCCGGCGGGCACTGGAGCTCCGACTCGGCCAGGCCGAACTCGGCGAGCATCTTGCGCACCCGGTCCAGGTGGAACGCCTCCCCCGAGTGGCTGGCCGCGGCCAGGGCGAGCCGCTCGCCCTCGAGCTCGAGCCCGGCACGGAGCACGGCCGCCGCCTGCATCGGCTTGTTCGCGGAGCGCGGGAAGACCGGCGCCGTCACATCGCCGAGGGACCACTCCACGGAGCCGTCCGCCGCGAGCAGCACCAGAGAGCCGCGGTGCCGACCCTCGACGAAGCCGGAACGTACGACCTCGGCGAGGACCGGGGATATGCCCACGGGCTCGGCCGGAGCGGCGGGAGCAGCCGGAGCGGCGGGAGCGGGCATGGGCGCGGAGGTGGATACGGGCGCGCAGGTAGATTCGGGCGTGGACGTCATCGTGCGGTCGTCGGCCTTCCGGGACGGGACGTGCCCGCCCCGGCCACCCGCGCCGTACTGCCGGGAATGGCTGGGCCGCTGGGTCAGGAGAGCAGGTCGTCGACTTGTGCTTCCCCTTCACGGTACCTGCGTGCGATCTCCGCACTGCAATCGTCGGCCGTCCGCTGGAGGTCCTGGCGGCGCCGGGAGACCTGCTGCTCGTACCGGATCAGGCGGCCCATCGCGGTGTGCAGTTCGTCGTCGGTGCGGGCGTCCAGGTCGGAGAGCTCCACCTCGGCGAGCATCTCGGCGGCAAGGCGCCGGTACTCCTCGCCGTGCGGGGTGCCGACCGTGACGTGCCGGGCCGAGGACCGATGCCGCGACGGGGTGTCCGCGAGGATCCCGGAGAGCCGTACCACCATGTCCGTGTCGGGCGCCGGGGCCGCCGGGTCACGTCGCCGGGTCAGCTCGGCCCGCAGGATGTCGATCCGCCCCTGGAGCAGCCGACGCACATAGCTGAGGTCGGCCTCGTCCTGCTGTGACGTACGGCGGAGTGCCCGCAGCTCGCTCAGGCGGAACACCCCGAGATCGTGCTCGGGCATGTCCGGCAGCGGCGGGCTGCCGGTCCGCTGTGTGGGCGGCCGTGGCGCGCTGACCCGGGTGGCGTGGACCACCGGCACGGGCCCGGACGGCTGCGGCCGTCCGGCGCTGGAAGTGCTGCTCATCTGTAACCGTCCCCTCGACCGGTGCGACGCACCGCGTGTGGGCATCGTGCCACCCCGAGTGCAACAGATGTGGCGCACTGCACTCGTTCGGGCCCGATCGGCCGCAAACGGGAACCTTTACGGCCTGGAATGGGTCCGGGGCACGGGACAGAGGCAGGGTCCGGGACGGGCGCGGCCCGGCTCACGGCATGATGGGCCGCATGCGAGCGGTGGTACAGCGGGTGGATGGTGCGAGCGTCGTCGTCCCGGGCGCGGGCGGCCCCGAGGTCACGGGGGAGATCACGGGCGAGGGCCTGTGTGTCCTGGTGGGCGTGACCCACGAGGACACCAAGGAGAAGGCGGCCCAACTCGCCCGGAAGCTCTGGTCCGTGCGGATCCTCGACGGCGAGAAGTCGTGCAGCGACATCGATGCGCCGCTGCTCGTCATCTCCCAGTTCACGCTGTACGGAGACGCACGGAAGGGCCGCAGGCCCACGTGGAACGCGGCCGCGCCCGGGCCGGTGGCCGAACCGCTCGTCGACGAGGTGGTGGCCCAGCTGCGGGCCCTTGGGGCGACGGTGGCGACGGGCCGGTTCGGGGCGCAGATGAGGGTGTCCCTGACGAACGACGGGCCGTTCACGGTGCTCCTTGAGATGTGAGCCGCAGGTACGCCCAGATGGGAGCCGCGGCTACGCCCAACTACGGCTCGACCACAACCTCCTGAGCCGCCGCCGTCGTACCGGCAAGCAACTCCGCGTCCACGGGCACATTCCGCTTCACCAGAGCCAGCGCGATCGGCCCCAGTTCATGGTGGCGCGCGGACGTCGTGACGAAGCCGAGCTTGCGGCCGTCGGGGCCGTCCGCGGCGAGCCGGATCTCGGTGCCGTGCCCCGGCAGGTGCACCTCGCTGCCGTCCAGGTGCAGAAAGACCAGGCGGCGCGGGGGCTTGCCCAGGTTGTGCACCCGGGCGACGGTCTCCTGGCCGCGGTAGCAGCCCTTCTGCAGATGGACCGCGGTGCCGATCCAGCCCAGCTCGTGCGGGATGGTGCGGTGGTCGGTCTCGAAGCCGAGCCGCGGCCGGTGCGCCTCGACCCGTAGCGCTTCGTACGCGAGGACACCGATCGCGGGGCCGTGCTGCTCGGCGTACGCCTCAAGGTCGCGGCGCGGCAGGAACAGGTCACGGCCGTGTGCCGTCTCGCGTACGACGACGCTCTCGGGCACGGGCGCGATGGACCCGGCGGGCAGGTGGACGACCGCGAACTCCTCGGTGCGGTCGGCGACGTCGACCCGGTAGAAGAACTTCATCGACTCCAGGTACGCGATCAGCGCGTCCTGGGTGCCGGGCTCGACATGCGCCCAGGTGGTCTCGCCGTCGTCGACGAGATAGAGGGCGTGCTCGATGTGGCCGTGCGCGGAGAGGATGAGGGCCTCGGTGGCCTGCCCCGGGGGCAGCTCGCTGACGTGCTGGGTGAGCAGCAGGTGCAGCCAGCTCAGCCGGTCGTCACCGGTGACCGTGACGACGCCGCGGTGCGAGAGGTCGACCAGACCGGTTCCGTCGGCGAGGGCGCGCTGCTCACGGAAGAGTTCGCCGTAGTGCGCGGCGACTCCTTCGTCGGCGCCCTCGGCGGGGACCGCGCCGGGCAGGGACAGCAAAAGGCTCTTCATATCCACTCACACTACGACCCGGTGGCGGCCGGATTCATTCCCGTACGCCTTGGCCGGTGGTCTTGCCTTCCTCCGGGCCGTCCTCCGCCGCCCGCGTGCACTTCTTGCAGCGGCCGAAGATCGCGAAGTGCTTCATGTCGGTGTCGAAGCCGAAGGTGTCGCGGAGCTTCGCGGTGAAGGCCGCGGCGATCCCGACGTCGGCCTCGATGACCTCGGTGCAGTCCCGGCACACCAGGTGGATGTGGTGGTGCCGGTCGGCGAGGTGGTACGTCGGTGCCCCGTGCCCGAGGTGTGCGTGGCTGACCAGGCCGAGCTCCTCCAGGAGCTCCAGGGTGCGGTAGACCGTGGAGATGTTCACGCCGGAGGCGGTCCTGCGGACCTCGGCGAGGATGTCGTCCGGGGTCGCGTGCTCCAGGGTGTCGACGGCTTCGAGGACAAGCTGGCGCTGCGGCGTCAGCCGGTAGCCGCGCTGCCTGAGGTCGCTCTTCCAGTCGGTGCTCACCACGGGGCCAGTCTAGAGCGGCCCCGTGGTGCGGGATTGTGTCCTGCCTGAAGTCCTACTTGAAGCTTGAAGTCCTACTTGAAGAAGGTGATGCCGTCGTCGGGCAGGTCGCCGAGGTCCTTGGCCCAGGACTCGACGTCCTCCGGCGTCACGACCTTCTTCAGTTGCGCCGACATGTACGGCCGCAGCGGCACCTCGGGCGTCTGCTTCTCGCCGACCCACATCAGGTCGCTGTTCACATAGCCGTAGAGCCGCTTGCCGCCGCTGTACGGGCCGGAGGCGGCGGTGCGCGCGACCGCGTCCGTGGCCAGGTCGATCTGCGGCTTCTTGTCGGCCAGCTCGCCGTACCAGACCTCGACGACGCCGTCGTCGCGGACCATCACGACCTCGACCTTGCGGGGGCCTTTGTCACCTTCGGCGGAGATGCGCCAGAAGCCGGACTCGGACTCGAGCGGCTTGACCTTGTTGCCCTCGGCGTCGAGCACCCAGCTGTGCGAGCGGTACTCCAGGAAGTCCCGGCCGTCGTGGCTGAAGGACACCTCCTGGCCGAAGTTGCACTTCTCGCTGCCGGGGAAGTCGTGCACGCCGGCACCGGCCCAGTTGCCGAGGAGGAAGGCGAGCGGCACAAGGTCCGGGTGGAGGTCGGACGGGATCTCGATCATGGACTACTCAGGCGATCTGTTTCGGAGGCGGAGGCGTACGGCGGTCAGCGCTGACCCTGGTACAGCTTCTTTACGGTCAGACCGGCGAACGCGAGTACGCCGACGCAGACCAGGACCAGCAGGGTGGAGAAGAAAGCCTCAAGCACGGGGTGCTCCTCGCGAGGGGTCAGCGGGTGGAAGCGGCCCAGGGCCTGAGCCGCACACCAGCTTAGACCGCCCGCCGCGACGCTTCGCTGTGAGGTGGGCCGCGCGGCTCGTACGGTGGGCCGGGTAGCTCTCCGTAAGGCCTGGCGCGCGTACAGTGCGGCCATGGCGAAGAAGCTCGTGATCAAGGTGACCGCGGGGCACGACGCCCCCGAGCGCTGCTCGCAGGCGTTCACGGCGGCGGCCGTGGCGGCGGCGAGCGGGGTGCCCGTCTCCCTCTGGCTGACCGGCGAGTCCGCGTGGTTCGCGCTGCCGGGCCGGGCCGCGGAATTCGATCTGCCGCACGCGGCGCCGCTGCCGGATCTGATCGAGTCCATCCAGGCGGCCGGGCAGATCACCCTCTGCACCCAGTGCGCGGCCCGCCGCGACATCGCGGAGAAGGACGTCATCGACGGCGTACGGATCGCCGGGGCGCAGGTCTTCGTCAGCGAGATCATGGCGGACGACGTCCAGGCGCTCGTGTACTGAGGCGTCCGGAAAACTACGTACTGAGGCTCAGTACCGCTTCTTGCCGTCCAACTCGTCCCACCACTCGTCGGACTTCGGATCCCCGGACGGGTCGTCCCACCAGCGGTCGTCGGGGCCGCGCCGGTTGGCGATGATCGCGGCGATCGGCGGGATGGCCATGGCGACCACGCACATGCCGACGGCGACGGGGATCGACCAGAGGCGCACCACGGCCCACGCGAGGACGAACAGCGTGAGGCACGTCCCCATCATCACGAAGTACACATGACGCCGGTGTGCGTACATAAGTCCAGCGTAGGGCGCACTTCCCGGCACGGAAACAAGCCGGAGGACCGCACCCGCGTCCTGGTAAGCGTCCAACCCCCAGGGGTGCGGCCCTCCGGCCGTGTGAAAGTCGCCGTCAGACGGCGATGGCGACCTCGGCGAGGCCCCCGGTCTGCGCGACGACGGTACGGTCCGCCTGGCCGCCCGGGACGAGGGCACGCACGGTCCACGTCCCCTCGGCGGCGTAGAAGCGGAACTGTCCGGTCGCGGACGTGGGCACCTCGGCCGTGAACTCGCCGGTCGAGTCCAGGAGCCGGACGTAGCCGCTGACGGGCTCGCCGTTCTTGGTCACCTGACCCTCGATCGTGGTCTCACCGGGCTTGCGCGTCGAGGCGTCGGGGCCACCGACCTGTGCACCGCACATAGTTCAATCTCCTTGGGGTTGAGGTCAGTTGGAGCCGAGCTCGATCGGGACGCCGACCAGGGAGCCGTACTCGGTCCACGAGCCGTCGTAGTTCTTGACGTTCTCGACGCCGAGCAGCTCGTGCAGGACGAACCAGGTCAGGGCCGAGCGCTCACCGATGCGGCAGTACGCGATGGTGTCCGTGGCGAGGTCCACCTGCTCGTCGGCGTAGAGCTTCTTCAGCTCGTCGTCCGACTTGAAGGTGCCGTCGTCGTTGGCGTTCTTGGACCACGGGATGTTGCGGGCGCTGGGCACGTGGCCGGGGCGCTGCGACTGCTCCTGCGGCAGGTGCGCCGGGGCGAGCAGCTTGCCGCTGAACTCGTCGGGGGAGCGCACGTCGACCAGGTTCTCGGTGTTGATGGCCTTGACGACGTCGTCACGGAAGGCGCGGATCGCGGTGTTCTGCGGCTTGGCCTGGTACTCGGTGGCCGGGCGCTGCGGAACCTCGGAGCCGTCGACCAGGTCGCGGGAGTCGAGCTCCCACTTCTTGCGGCCGCCGTCGAGGAGCTTCACGGAGTCGTGGCCGTAGAGCTTGAAGTACCAGTAGGCGTAGGAGGCGAACCAGTTGTTGTTGCCGCCGTAGAGGACGACCGTGTCGTCGTTGGCGATGCCGCGCTCGGAGAGCAGCTTCTCGAAGCCCTCCTGGTCGACGAAGTCACGGCGGACCGGGTCCTGGAGGTCCTTCTTCCAGTCGATCCGGACGGCGTTCTTGATGTGGTTCTTGTCGTACGCGGAGGTGTCCTCGTCGACCTCGACGATGACGACCTTCGGGTTGTCGAGGTTGGCCTCGACCCAGTCGGCGTCTACCAGGACGTCGCTGCGGCTCATCTTGTTTTCTCCTCCGGGGCAGTTGCGGCGGGGTGGTGCTGAGTGATGCTGAGTGATGCTGAGTGGTGCGGGGCACGCGGAGATACGGCTGCGCATGACGGCACGCGGGGCAGCCCTGAGCAGGCTCGAAGGGCTTGGGGAATACGGGAGTTGAGCTTCCCGCTCAGACGGGGCGACAGAGCATGGCGGCGACGCGGCACAGGTCTACTGCCCGCCGCTTCGTAAGGTCCGCCTGTCGCTTCATGCGACCGATCGTAGGGAGAGTCGGGCGGCCGTGTCACCGGCGTGTCGCATATTGAGACGCGATCGTCCGTATGTCGGGATGGGGGGTGGGTTTCGGCCGCCGTTGTATGGGCCTGGAGGTCCGCGGCGTCGGGCACATCTGCGGTTCGGACTCGGGCGTCTCGCAGTGCGGACGGTGAGGCTGGTGCGGGTGGTGCCCCGGGGCGTGAGATCCCCTACCCGCCCCTTCCCGAAAGCTTGCAGCGGCTTCGGGGGCCTGCGGCCCCCGGACCCCCGCTTTCATCGCGCTGAAGCGCTCGTCCTCAAGCGCCGGACGGGCCGACAGGGAGGGACGGGCCGACAGGGAGGGACGGGCCGATAGGGAGTTCGGCGCGCTCAGCCCACCAGCTTGACCTGCGAACCCGTCACCGTGATCGCGACGCCGTCCTTCGCGGCCTCCACCTTGTCCAGCTTGATGCCGGCCGGGAGCTGGTCGATGACCTGCTGGAAGTCGGTGATCCGGCGCATCCGCTCCTCGGCCACCGGCACCGCGCCGAGCTTCGGCAGCGAGTCGGCGTTCACCTGCACGACCTTGCCGTCCTCGACCTTCGCCGAGCTGGTCACCTCGACGGGCCGGGGCAGCTTCTGGCCGAGCACGGTCGCCTCGACGGCCACCTTGATCTTGCCGTTGCCGCCGTTGGAGAGGCCCACCACCTTGGCCGTGACGCCGGGGGCGACCTCGACCGGCTCGATCTTGGCGGCCTTGAGGAGCTCGTCGTACGAGATCAGCGCCGAGCCGGTGGCCTCGGCGGCGGTCGCGGAGCTGAAGTCGGAGGTGAACTCCACGCCGCGCATACGGGCGTTGAGCTCGGCGATGCGCACTGCGTCTTCGGCGCTACTGCCGTTCTCCACCTCGTAGTCGTCAATGCCGACCTCGACCTCGTCGAGCTCGCCGGACGCGACCTGGGTCAGGAACGGGAAGCCGTTGATCGAGACGTCCGGGGCCTTGTCGAGGCCCTCGGCGGCGCGCAGCTTCTCCGCCGCCTTGTCCTCGGCGAAGCCCACGGCGAGGCGGTCGGCCGCGACGAAGAGGCCGCCCAATATGACGGCGATGATCAGGATGATTCGCAGTGCGCGCATGACTCGGTGTATCCCCCACCTCAACGGACGTTGGCCGCGAGCCTAAACGACAGGTCCCCCACGGCAGCGGCCGGAGGGGGACCTGTCGAACACCTGTAACAAGAAGGATGGCTGGGGGCGAACTGGAACTTTACCGGCCTTTACCGGCTATTACCCGAGGGCGGACCCTCAGGCGATGACGCGGCCCAGGATGTAGACCGCGGGCGCCGCGGCCGCGAGCGGCAGCGCGATACCGGCCGTCATGTGCACAAAGCGCGACGGGTAGTCGTAACTGGCCACGCGGAGCCCGATCAGGGCGCACACCCCGGCGCCGAACCCGAGCAGCGCACCGCCCGTGCCCGCGCCCGTCATCCCGCCGACGGCGATCCCCGCGCCCGCGGCGGCGAGCAGCGCCACCAGGACGGACAGCACCGTGGGCAGCGGCACCGCCCGGGCGACCGCGGCCACGGCGACGGCCGCCGCGCCGATGGTGACGGCCGTGGCGTCCGCCGCGAGATATCCGGCCACGACCACGGAGAGCGCGGCCGAGGTGACCGTCGCCATCAGGCCGTACATCCGCTCGTCGGCATTGGCATGGCTGCGCAGCTGCAGGACGAGGGTGAGCAGCACCCAGACGCCGAGGGTGCCCAGGATCGCGGAGGGCGCGTGCTCGCGGCCCGCGACGAGCACGGCGACATCGGCGGTCACGCCGCCCGCGAAGGCCAGGGCGATGCCCTGCCGCGCGGGCCACATCCCGTTGAGCCGGAACCACCCGGCGGCGGTGAGCCCCTGGAGTACGAGCAGCGGTACAAGCAGGGCGTACGCGCTCACGTCCGCCGAGGCGGCGAGCAGCAGCCCGAGCACCCCGGTCAGGAGCGCGGGCTGCATCCCCGGCTCGATGACCGGCGAGCGGCCCTCGGCCCGGGCGCGCTGGGCGGGGGTGAGGCGGCGGCTCGGCGCTTCCGGCGCTCCCGGCTCTGCCGACCGTTCGGGCGCGTACGGCTGCGCCGTCCGCTCAAACTGTTGCGGGTGTTGCGGGTGTTGCGGGTGCTCCAGATGCTCCACCGGCGCCGCCTGGTACTCGTGCCCCGGTTCCTGCGGCGGCAGGGCCGCCGCGGGCACGGACACGGTCTCCGTCGCGTACCCCGGGTCCTGCACCTGGGTGTCCCAGGTCTGGCCCTGGAACGTCTGCGTGTGCCCGCGAGGCTCCTCGTATCCGCCCGGCCACGGCTGCGCGGCCTGCTGCTTGTATGCGTCGTGTTGTGCGTACGACGGGTCGTACGGCTCGTACGGCTGCTGACTCATCGCGTACGACTCACCCTCCTGCGAACGGCGGGAGCACCTCGACCGTGCCGCCCTCGGCAAGCCGTACGGTCTCATGCTCCCGGGTCCCCACCGGGTCACCGTCGACCAGGAACGAGCATCGCCGCAGGACGCGGTCGAGTTCCCCGGGGTGTCGCCCGCGAGCGGCGGCGAGCGCCTCGGCGAGCGTCGCCGCGTCGTACGGCTCCTCGGCGACGCCGGCCGCGGACTTGGCCGCCGCCCAGTAGCGGATGGTGCCCTGTGCCATTGCGTGCCCTTCTTTGCGGCTGAACCGCCGCAGTTCGTTACGGTTCGTCAAGGCTAACCAGGCGACGCAGTGCCCCACCGCCCGATCCGGGCAAGGAGCCCGTCGTCCGCCGCGTGCTCCGCGTGCCCCATGCCCGGCTCCAGCCACAGCTCCGCGCCGTCGCCCGCCGCCGCGGCCAGCATCCGGGGGTGGTCGACGGGGAAGTACGGGTCGCGGTCGCCGTGCACGATCAGGAGCGGGGTCGGCGCGATCAACGGCACCGCCGCGACCGGCGAGAGCGGCACCGGGTCCCACTCCCGGTGGTGGATCCGGGTGCGCAGGACGTGGCGCCCCACGGCCCGGCCCACGGGGTGGCCGACCACCCAGTGCAGGCGGCGCATGGGTGCGGTGCCGCGGTAGTGCCAGCGCGCGGGGGCGCTCACCGCGACGACCGCGTCCGTGTGCGCTGCCGTGCGCCCCTCGTCCTCCAGAACGCCCTCCGTGCGCCCCGTGCCGTTCACCGGAGCGTCAGGAGCCCGGTGCAGCGCCGCGTGCCGGAGCACCACCGAGCCGCCCATGGAGAAGCCGACCGTCACCACGCGCGCATGCCCGAAGGAGCGCGCCCACGCCACCGCGGCCACCAGATCGAGCACCTCGCGATCGCCCACCGTCGACCTGCCGCCCGACTTCCCGTGTCCCCTAAAGGTGAACGTGACCACGGCCCCGTACTGCGCGAACACCCCCGCGGCCCGGCGCACGTGCGGCCGCTCCAGATCGCCCGTGAAGCCGTGCGCGACCACCACGGCCGGGCCGTCGTGACCACCCGGCCCGGGCCGGTACTCGGCGTCGATCGCGACCCCGTCGGCGGCCCGGAGCGTGACCCGCACCACCCCACCCAGCGTGCCGTCCCGGCCGCGCGCCGTGGCCGCGAGACGGTCCGCCTTTGAAGTAGATCGCGTCACACGCCCTGCCGGTCCGGTCGTCATGTGGGTTATTGTGCTGGCAGAAGGATCCGGGCAGCGCAGCCCCCGGGTCCTTTCGTGCTTTCGGGCCGGGTTCTCCGAACCGGCTCCGCGGCGCGCGGTTCCCAGGGCGCGGGACCCGCATCACGCACTACCCCCGGCTGCCGACTCGTACGAAACTGTACGAAGTAGTACGCATCCGTACGACGCCGTACGAACCAGTACTAAGCAGTGCCGCAACGTCCTCGCAGGGACCGAGGAGGAACCAGACGTTATGGGCGAGCGCAACGTGCATGGCTTTTCGACTAACACGCCGACCCAGGCAGGTGGGGCGCGATGAGCTCTCTGCTGCTCCTGACCAACGCTCTCCAGCCGTCGACGGAGGTGCTTCCCGCCCTCGGCCTGCTCCTGCACAACGTGCGGGTCGCCCCCGCCGAGGGCCCGGCCCTCGTGGACACCCCCGGGGCCGACGTCATCCTGATCGACGGCCGCCGCGACCTGCCCCAGGTGCGCAGCCTCTGCCAGCTGCTCCGCTCCACCGGGCCCGGCTGCCCGCTCGTCCTCATCGTGACCGAGGGGGGTCTGGCCGCCGTCACCGCCGACTGGGGCATCGACGACGTACTGCTCGACACCGCCGGTCCGGCCGAGGTCGAGGCGCGGCTCCGGCTCGCGATGGGCCGGCAGCAGATCACCGGCGACGACTCCCCCATGGAGATCCGCAACGGCGACCTCTCCGTGGACGAGGCGACGTACAGCGCGAAGCTCAAGGGCCGGATCCTCGACCTGACCTTCAAGGAGTTCGAGCTCCTGAAGTACCTGGCGCAGCACCCCGGCCGGGTCTTCACGCGCGCGCAGCTCCTCCAGGAGGTCTGGGGTTACGACTACTTCGGCGGTACGCGGACGGTCGACGTGCACGTACGGCGGCTGCGGGCGAAGCTCGGGCCCGAGCACGAGTCGCTCATCGGCACCGTCCGGAATGTCGGCTATCGCTTCGTGGCCCCGGAGAAGGTGGAGCGCGGCGCCGACGAGTCCAAGGCCAAGGCGGCGCGGCCCCGTCCGGCCGACGAGTCGGCATCTTCGGCGCCCTTGGCGGCCCGGCCCGTCCGGCAGCCGTCCGCGGAACCGGAGCAGGTTCCGGAAGAAGCTGTCGTACGCCCTGCCGAACGGTGACTCTGCCCGCGTAGACTCCGCGCGTGGCCAAGGTGACTAGGGATGACGTGGCGCGGCTCGCGGGAACTTCGACCGCGGTCGTCAGCTATGTCATCAACAACGGACCCCGGCCGGTCGCCCCGGCCACGCGCGAGCGTGTCCTCGCCGCCATCAAGGAACTGGGGTACCGGCCCGACCGGGTGGCCCAGGCGATGGCGTCGCGGCGCACCGACCTCATAGGCATGATCGTGCCGGACGCGCGCCAGCCGTTCTTCGCGGAGATGGCGCACGCGGTCGAACAGGCCGCCGCCGAGCGCGGAAAGATGGTTCTGGTCGGGAACTCCGACTACCTCGACGAGCGCGAGGTGCACTATCTGCGGGCCTTCCTCGGGATGCGGGTGGCCGGGCTGATCCTGGTCAGCTCGGGCCCGAGCGAGACCGCCGCGGCCGAGATCGACGCCTGGGACGCACGGGTGGTGCTCCTGCACCGGCGCCCCGAGGCGATCGAGGACGTCGCGGTCGTCACGGACGACGTGGGCGGCGCGCAGCTCGCCACCCGGCATCTGCTCGAGCACGGCCATCCGTACGTCGCGTGCCTCGGCATCACGGAGTCGACCCCGGCGGTCGGCGACCCGGTCGCGGACCACGTCGCTGGGTGGCGCCGCGCCATGGAGGAAGCGGGCCTCTCGACGGAGGGCCGCCTCTACGAGGCCCCGTACAACCGCTACGACGCGTACCAGGTCTCCCTCGAACTCCTCTCCCGCCCCGACCGGCCGAGCGCGATCGTCTGCGCCACGGACGACCAGGCCATCGGCCTGCTGCGCGCGGCACGCGAACTGCGGATCGACGTGCCGGGAGAGCTGGCGGTGGCCGGGTTCGACGACGTGAAGGAGGCGGCCCTGACGGACCCGCCCCTGACGACGGTCGCCTCGGACCGGCCCGCGATGGCGCGTGCCGCGGTGGATCTGCTGCTTGATGACTCGTTGCGGGTGGCGGGCTCGCGGCGGGAGCGGTTGCGGTTGTTCCCGTCGCGGCTGGTGGTACGGCGGTCCTGCGGGTGCGAGGGATAGCACCGCTGGGTGACACCGGGGTAGCAACTCTGGGTAGCACCCTGGGGAGCACTTCTGGGTAGCACCCCTGGGGTAGCACCCCTGGGGTAGCACCGCCCGCCCTTACACCGGACATACAAGGTTCTGCCGGGCTTCTCAGGGCGTACTCAGACAGTTCTCATGATCGCCGACGACAGTCGTAGCCATGACTGAGAGCTACGCGTACCCGCCGCCTCCCTCCCACGCTCCGGCCCCGCAGCCGCAGGCCCCGCAGCCGCCTGCACCGCACCGCCGCGCCAAGCGCCCCGTCGCCCTGCTCGCCGCCGTGGCGATCGGTGCCGCGGCCGTCGGCGGCGTTACCGCCTTCGCCGCCCAGGAGCTGTTCGGCACCGGGTCCTCTTCCGCCGCCGCCCCGACCGGCGTGAACGGCACCAACGCGGCCGCGGGCAGCAAGGGCACCGTCTCCGGGGTCGCCAACGCCGTCAGCGACAGCATCGTGGAGATACAGGCGAGCACGAGCTCCGGCCGGTCCACCGGCTCCGGCGTGATCATCACGGGCGACGGCGAGATCATCACCAACAACCACGTGGTCTCCGGCGCCGACACGGTCAAGGTCCGCACCAACTCCGGCAAGGTGTACACCGCCGACGTCGTCGGCACCGACAGCTCCAAGGACCTCGCCCTGATAAAGCTCCGCGGCGCCTCCGGCCTGAAGGCGGCGACGCTCGGCGACTCCGACAAGGTGGGCGTCGGCGACCAGGTCGTCGCGATCGGCTCCCCCGAGGGCCTGACCGGCACCGTCACCAGCGGCATCATCTCGGCCAAGGACCGCGACGTCACGGTCTCCACGGACGGCGGCCAGGGCCAGGAGCAGCAGGTGCCGGGGCAGGGCGGCGGCGGTCCGGGCAGCTGGCCGTTCGAGTTCGGCGGCGAGCAGTTCAACGGCGACACCGGCTCGTCGAAGACCACGTACAAGGCGCTCCAGACCGACGCCTCGCTCAACCCGGGCAACTCCGGCGGCGCCCTGATCAACATGAACGGCGAGATCATCGGCATCAACTCCGCCATGTACTCACCGACTTCCGGCTCCGGCACCGGCTCCGGCTCCAACTCCGGCAGCGTCGGCCTCGGCTTCGCCATCCCGGTCAACACGGTCAAGGCGGACCTGGACCAGCTGCGCGACGGCTCGCAGAGCTAGCGCACGCGACGTGCGAGGCTGAAGAGCGAGAGCCGTACGAGAGCCGTACGAGCCCGCACGAGATCCGTACGAGACAGACCCGAGCCCGTACGAGACAGACCCGAGCCCCAGAAGGAACCGCCCACCGATGAGCCCCGCCGAAGGCGACCCGCAGCAGCGCCAGCGCATCCTGATCGTCGACGACGAGCCCGCCGTGCGCGAGGCGCTGCAGCGCAGCCTCGCGTTCGAGGGGTACGACACGGAGGTGGCCGCCGACGGCTTCGAGGCCCTGGAGAAGGCCGCACCGGCCGCACCGGCCGCATCGGCCACGGCGGCCACGGCGGCCACGGCTGCCGCGCCCGACCTCATCGTGCTCGACATCCAGATGCCCCGCATGGACGGCCTCACCGCCGCCCGCCGCCTGCGCGCGACCGGCGCGACGACCCCGATCCTGATGCTGACGGCCCGGGACACCGTCGGCGACCGCGTCACCGGACTCGACGCGGGCGCCGACGACTACCTGGTCAAGCCGTTCGAGCTGGACGAACTCTTCGCCCGCATCCGCGCGCTGCTGCGCCGCAGCTCGTACGCGGCGGCCGCGCTCGGCGCGGAGGACGGCATGGACGCCGACGTACTGGAATTCGGCGACCTGCGCATGAACCTCGCGACGCGCGAGGTGGTCCGCGGCGGGCGGACGGTGGAGCTGACCCGCACCGAGTTCACACTCCTGGAGATGTTCCTCGCCCACCCGCGGCAGGTGCTCACGCGCGAGCAGATCCTCAAGGCCGTCTGGGGCTTCGACTTCGAGCCTTCCTCCAACTCCCTCGACGTGTACGTCATGTACCTGCGCCGCAAGACCGAGGCGGGCGGCGAGCCGCGCCTGGTGCACACGGTGCGCGGGGTGGGGTATGTGCTGCGCTCCGGCGGTGCGGAGTGACCAACGGTGTCCTGCGGCGGTTCCGGGCGCTGCCGCTGCGGTCGCGGCTTGCGCTGCTTGTGGCTACGGCGGTGGCGGTGGCGGTCGCCGCGGCGGCGGCGGCCAGCTGGTTCATCGTGCGCGAGGCGCTGTACAAATCGCTCGACGACTCGTTGCAGGAAAACCGGGTGCCCGCAGCCTGGGTGCTGAACCAGGTCGACGGCGGAAGCTGCCGGGCCCAGGGCACCCCGGCCCCCGACGACGCGGGCCCCAACCCCTTCAGGCTCACGATCCAGGTCGTCAACGACAAGGGCGTCACCTGCACGATCATCGGCCGGTCCGTCGACGTCGCGGGCAGCGACACCACGGTGGCCCAGGGCCGTACGCACCTGAGCCTGCACAACGCGAAGGCGGCGGACGGAACCGAGTACCGGGTCTTCACCTACCCCCTGGAGAACTACAAGGGCGCCGTCTCCGTGGCCCGCCCCCTGACCGAGGTCAACGCCACCCTTAACAACCTCACGCTGATCCTGACCGTCGTCGCCGGAGTCGGCGTCCTCGGCGCCGGAGCCGCCGGACTCTGGGTCGCCCGCACCGGCCTGCGCCCGGTCGACGAGCTGACCGGCGCGGTCGAACACGTAGCCCGCACGGAGGACTTGACGGTCCGCATCCCGGCCGACGGGGACGACGAGATCGCCCGCCTCTCCCGCTCCTTCAACGCGATGACGGCGGCCCTGGCCAACTCCCAGGAACGCCAGGCGCAGCTGATCGCGGACGCGGGCCACGAGCTGCGTACGCCGCTCACATCCCTCCGCACGAACATCGAACTGCTCGCCCGGAGCGAGGAGACCGGCCGCGCGATCCCGCCCGAGGACCGCAAGGAACTCCTCGCCTCGGTGAAGGCCCAGATGGCGGAACTGGCCGCCCTGATCGGCGACTTGCAGGAGCTGTCCCGCCCGGACACCGGGCAGTCCTCGCCCAAGGTGCAGGTGGTGGCGCTGCACGAGATCACCCGCATCGCCCTGGACCGCGCCCGCCTACGCGGCCCTGAGCTGCGCATCGACGCCGACCTCGCGCCCTGGTACGTACGGGCCGAACCCCCGGCCCTGGAACGCGCCATCGTCAACATCCTGGACAACGCCGTGAAGTTCAGCCCGCCCGGGGGCGCCATCGCGGTCCGGCTGCACCGAGGCGAGCTGACGGTCCGGGACCACGGTCCGGGCATCCCCGACGCCGAACTCCCGCACGTCTTCGACCGCTTCTGGCGCTCCGAGTCGGCCCGCTCCCTGCCCGGCTCGGGCCTGGGCCTGTCGATCGTGGCCCGTACGGTGCAGCAGTGCGGTGGGGAGGTCGTGCTACAGGCCGCGGAGGGGGGCGGCACCGTGGCGACGGTACGACTGCCGGGGGCACCCACGCCGCCACCGGAGGCCCCGGGGGCCCAGTGACCTAGGGCCTGCCCGGCACGAGCCCGTCGAGGTCGAGGCTGATGTCGAAGGGGACCGGCCGCTTGAGCGAGCCGCGGAAGATGCCCACCGGCACGTAGGTCCCGGTGGGAGCGTCGAGCTCGTAGACATGGACCACCGGTGCCGCATGCTCGTCCTCGACACACCAGTAGTGGGGGATACCCGCTTCCGCGTACTTGCGGAGCTTGACCGTACGGTCGCGGTGGGCGGACTCGGGCGAGACGACCTCGACGACCAGCGCGACGTCGGCCGGGGCGAACCAGGTGCGGTCCGGGTCGTATGGAGCGGTCGTGACCAGCAGGTCGGGCTCGGGGCGATTGCGGTCGTCGAGACGGACGGTCATCTCGCGCTCGGCCTCGAACCCTTCCGGGGCGACCTGCCTCAAGGCGAAGGTCAGGTTGTCGACAACGCGGCTGTGCCAGGACCGCTGCGGCGACATCATGAAAACAAGGGCTCCGTCGATCAGCTCGGTGTGGCGCGGCGCCTCCGGAAGGCGATCCAGGTCATCCGCGAACCACCCCTCGGGTCGGGGGGGCCGCATCCAGTCGGGCAGGCTGGTCATGCCTCCACCGTAGCGCCGCGCCGCCCGCAGGATCAGGACGTGGCCCTGACGTCCCTCACGAAGACCGACCACGCGGCTGCGGGGAACACCAGCGCGGCTCCGGAGGGCCGCTTGCTGTCCCGGCGCAAGGTCACGGAGCCGATCGTGGATCAGCCGTTGCCTCAGGACACGGGGCCGTTGTGCCGGATCAGTGAGTCCACCAGGCCCGACCGGCCCTCCGGGAAGTCCATCGGGACGATGCCGAGGCCGCGCCAGGCGCCTGCCTCTGCGCTGTCGATCAGCTCGTGCACCTGCGGGTTGAGGCGGTCCCCGCGTTCCAGCGGGGCGGCAGCGCGGCCGCCGTACTCACGAAGTTCACGTACTGCCTGCCCGGTTCCGCTGCCGCCTGCCTGAACTGGTCCTCTATCAGCGGGTACTTGGCGAACGGCTCCGCCATGTAGGCGTCCTGGATGTCGAAGACCGCCGGGTCGCCCCAGCGCAGCCCGCCCGGCAGACCCCCGTTGTCGGCGAGCAGGACCACCTTGCCCCGGGCCTCGCCGAGCGCGGGCAGGCCCGCTGCCCCGCCGTCCTGGATCCGGAACAACGACCGCCAGCCGCGGCCGTCCAGGTAGTCCGTGAACAGCGCGCCGAACTCCGCGTCCGACACCTCCGAGTACTCCTGCTTGACCCGCATGAGCACCGTCTCGGAGGGCTGCGCGGCGAGGAAGTCGCGGCAGGCGGTCAGGACGTCGTCGAAGTTGAGGTGCTGGTAGAACGCGCCGTGGTGGATCGTGAACGAGCCCTCGAAGGCGCGGCAGCGGATGTCCAGGAAGCGGATGCCGGAGGTCAGTTGCTCGGGGATCGTGCTCGTCTGGCACTCCGCCCAGAGGCCGCCGTGGCGCGCCCCGGAGTCATGCGTGCCGGGGATGGTGAGGCTTGGCAGCGCCACCCCGTCACCGAGGCCCGCCATCCAGTTCGCCGCGCCCACCGCACGGGCGGTCGCCGTGCCCACCGTCCCCGTCCACCCCAGCGCCCCCACCGCCGAAACGGCCACCGCGCCCTTCAGAAAGCCCCGTCGGTTCATGCTCATGCTCTTGGCCATGGCCTTGGTCGTGGTCGTGGTCTTGGTCGTGGTCATGGCGAGGAGCGAAGCACAGCAGCGAGCGGGGCGACAGATACGTATGTGACAAAGGGGAGGCCGGGGGGCGGCCTGGGCCGTTTCCTTCGGGAGCACGGATGGCGGCCGAGATGTTGCCGCCTGGATTCCTCAAAGCGAGGCTCAGCGGGAGGTCACCGAATCCAAGCGAGCGTGTCGGGACCACGCCGGTCGCGGGGCGCGGAAGGAGCAAGGGCAATGAGGGTCATGTTGAGAGCCCAGCTGGACACCCAGATGGCGAATGAGTCAATCAAGAACGGCACCATGCCGAAGATCATGGAAACGATGATGGAACGGCTCAAGCCCGAGGCAGCCTATTTCTGCCCCAGCGAGGGCGGGAGGTCCTGCACTTTCGTCTTCGACATGCAGGACAGCTCACAGCTGCCCACCATCGCGGAGCCGCTGTTCGAGAACTTCGGCGCGAAGATCGAGATCCAGCCGGTGATGGACCCCTCGGACCTGCAGAAGGGCCTTGCGGCTCTACAGAAGTAGAGCCCACGTCACTTGTCCTTCGCGAACGCCACCCCGTACCCCACAAGCCGCACCCTGATCCCGTCCTCCTCCACCGTCACGTCCCGCAGCCGTACGTTCTCCGCGCCCGGCAGTCGCGGCAGTTCGAAGCCGAGGGAGAGCTGGTCGGCGAGGCGCGGGCGGGTCAGGGATGCCAGGGAGTCGAGCAGCGCCGGGTCGAGGCCGAGCTTCTTCAGCAACCACGGGTGGCCCATGGCCACGTCGATGAGGTTGAGCTTCATCAGGTCACGCACAAAGCGCGGGGAGCCGGTCAGTTCGGCCAGTTTGTGCTCGTTGCGCAGCGCCTCCTGCACCACCGACTTCGGGACTCCGATGCGCTCCACCACGGCCGGGACCGCGAACAGGGCCTTGACCTTGTCCGTCTCCTTGCGGATCTCGCGCGCGGACTTGCCGCTCAGGTGCAGGCCCTCGCCGGGGCCCGTGCCCGGGCGGTAGGTCGCCAGGTCACCGATGTCCAGGCGCATCCCGCCGATCCGGGTCGAGATGCCGCGGTCGCCGCTGCGCTGGATGCGGGCCTCTGCGGCCACCTTCAGCTCGTGCCCGGCGACCGGCAGCGTGCCGCGGGCAAGGACCTGGTCGCCGCCGTGGCCGGTGAACCTGACCTGGGAGGCGCCCAGTTCGCGGTTCAGGTCGTCGAAGGAGAGCAGCACCTCGCCGTTCATCTCGCCGATCTCGGCGCCCTTGAAGTCGAGGAGCCCGCCGTTTATCCGTACGTCCGAAGCCGTCGTCGAGACCTTGGCGAGCGAGACCCGGTCCGCGGCCACGTCCGGCACCGTCACGTGCACCGTGTCGAGCCGGTCGTCCAGGACCTGGGTCAGGAACGGAAAGCCCTCGATCTCCACCTCGGGCGCGGCGCTCAGCTTCATCGCGTCCTTGAGCTTGGCCGCGGCCTCGTGCTCGGTGTAGAGCAGCGCCCAGCGGTCGCCGAGGCAGAGGAAGGCCGTCAGGGCGAGCAGCAGGACCAGGATCTTCCCGGCGAGCGGCAGGCCCGCGAAGCGGGTGCGGCGACGTCGGCTGCCGCCCCGGTGGTTGGGCGGCTGCCAGTCGTCCTGACTCTCATCACCCGCGTCGTCCTCGTACAAAAACTCGTCCAGCGGGTTGTCCGCGAGGGCGCCGAGTTCGTCGTACGGATTGCGGGCGGGGACGGGCGGATGCGTGGTTATGCCATGGGGGGTGGTACGCATCGGCTCATCCGACCACGTACCACGCCCCCTGCCGCAACTCCCGACGCCCGGTAAGGGCGGTTATGCGGTATAACTCGGCCACATCTCGGTCACACAGTGACCACATTTGAGTCACCCGAGGCCGCCCTGGACACGGATGCAGCTCAGCCGTCCTTCTTGCCGGCCTTCGTCAGCTGTTCGTACAGCTGACGATCCAGCTTCTCGAATTCCTCCGCCGCCTTCTTGCTGAACTTCGACACGTCCTTGGTCATCTTGGACAGCTGCCCGAAGCCGTAGTCCCAGGAGTCGGCGAAATCGTTGCAGGCAGAGCGCAGGGCTTCGTGTCCGATCTCATTCGAGTCCGTCTGCGACATTCCCTTCGAGGCGTTCTTCATCCGGCCGCCGCTGGTCTCCAACGTCCGCGCCATCTCGTTGACCTCGTCAAAAGCGAACTTCAGGAAGGACATGGCAAGGACACAGCCTTTCTTCAGAATTCAAGGGGTCTACGACGGGAACGTTCGACCGCTGGCCTGGGCGAGCCGGGCGGAGTGTTTCGCCGCTCTGCGGCGGCTGACCATGAGCCCGATCAGATACAGGGCGAAGAACGCGAGCCAGATCCCCCCGGCGATCAGTGTTCCCTGCGGCGGGAAGCCGGCGATACCGAGGACGATCAACGCCACGACGAGCAGGAGCAGGATGTTGGGCAGGACGCGGCGGTTGTATCTGCGGCAACCGTCGAGCACCATCTGCGAATAGAACACGTCGACTTCGGCCTGGACCGAGGGCAGCGGCCGGAGTTCGCCGCCGGGCCGCATCCCGGGAAGCGGGCCGCCCTGCAGCAGTGCGGGATACCGCTCCATCGTGGCGGCGGCCTTCGCAGGCGAGTCCGCGGTACGCCGGAACATGAAGTACGGGTTGTTCGTGGCCCCGGTCCCTGGGCTGTGCCCCATGAAGCGGTAGCCGAGCTGGTCGGCGACGTACGCAAACGCGGCGAACTGCTTACGTGAGATGAGGTACGGCCGTACGTGGTATTCGCTCTCCCCCCGCCGTGCCGCTTGCATCAGCCCGTTCAGCATGCGACGCACGTCCACCGCGCGCCACCTCCCTCCGGTTCTGCAATGAACTGATGAATTACCATGTCACGCTCGCCGATGGGCTGTTAGCTTACGCGACGGTCGGCCACGCCCACGAGATCAGTCCGTGAGGACAATGCGTCGCCGATCAGCAATGCCAACCGGGGGAGGAAGATCTTGGCCAGCGATGCGTACCCAAACCTGGGATTCGACCCTGCGCCCGGAGACCTTGAGACGATCCGCACGCTGCTGCGCGCCGTGGGGACAGTCGTCGACGACAGCGACGCAAGCCACTCAGAGCTGACGAAGATCGGCACCTCCGACGGACTCTGGGTGGGCAAGGCCGCTGACAAGTTCACCAAGGGCGTCGAGCCCATTCCGCCGTACCTCAAGAAGGCGGTGACTTCGCTGAGCGCCGCGCGCCGTGCGCTGGTCCAGTGGGAGTCGCAACTGGACGGCTTCAAGACCCGCGCCCGGAAGCTGGAGCAGGAGGCGGCCGAGGCCGCGGGGAAGGTCGCCGGTGCGCAGAGCGCCGTCGACGGCCTCGCCACGTCGACGGAGGGCATGTCCGACAAGGAGAAGGACGAGCACGCCAAGGACAGCAAGAGCAAGAAGAATGCCCTGGACTCGGCGAACAACGAGCTGGAGGCGGTGCGCGGCCGGGCAAAAGCGCTGAGCTCCGAACACAGCACAGCCGCGGGGGATACGGCCCGGCAGATCGCGACGGCCGCCGATGACGCGCCGCCCGAGCCCGGGTGGTTCGACGAGTTCGTCGACAGCGTCGGCGACTTCTTCGGCGAGGTCTGGGAGACGCTCTCCGACCCCAACTTCTGGAAGATGATCGGTGACGTCCTCGCCGACCTGGCCATGATCGTGGGCTTCGCGGCGCTGTTCATCTCCGGCATCGGAGGCATCGCCGTCGCTCTGGCCGTGGGCGCACTCGTCATGCACGGACTCGCCAAGTGGGGCGGTGCCGACGTGAGCTGGGAGACCCTCGCATGGGACGCCGGTGGTGCGCTCGCCGGCGGCATCGGCCTGCTCGGGTCCTCACTCGCCAAGTCCGGCCGCCTACTGGTGCAGTCCGGCCGGTCGCTGCGGATGTCCTCCGGCGTCTTGGCCACTCTCGGCAAGGTCGGACCGGGCAACCTGAAGGCATTGGCCCAACTGCCCAGCGGTGTCGCCAACTCCGCACGCGGGTTCGCCATGGCCGGCAAGGGCTGGAGTTTCGTGGCCGCCGGCGTCGCGATCGACAAGTCCATGGGCGTCCTCGGCGGAGCATTGGCCATCGGCTCGAACAGCCACAGCGGGGACTGGAACAGCGGTCGCTGGACCAACAACAAGCACGAGGTCAACGACTATCCGGTCGTCGGGCCGTTCCTGGACTACTTCGGCAAGGTCGACGAGGAGGACACGACAGTGATAGCGCCGGGGGAAACACCAGGATTCGACAGCAGCGCCACACTGGCGTCCTCCGGTGAATCCTTTACCAACCACCTGGACCCGTCCAAGGTCGGGATGGCCGCGTGAGCGGCGCGGAGCGGGACATGAGTGGCGACCTGCGAGACGGCTCTTCGGGGGGCGTCCCGTACGCCTTTCACCACCAAGTGCCCGAAGAATTCGTACGGATCCCCGAGCCCACCGAGTCGGACGGCTGGCGCGCGGCCATGGCGAAGCTCATGCCCGACTGCACGGAAGAGGAGTTGGACGCCGCCGGGCAAGGGCTGCGCGACAACCTGCCGGACCTGCACGACAGCGAGAACGTCACACTCACCGCCATGTGCATCGGCACGGAGGAGGTGGACGGAGACGAACGGCTCTCCATGGGCCTGCTCGCGGTCACCGTGCGCCCCAGCGATCACGTCGCCGCTCAGCGGCTGCCGACGGCCGAGGGAATCTACCGGACCACGGAGAAGAAGTTCTTCTCCGGCGAGAACCCGGATGACCTGGAGCCGCTCGACTTTCCCCTGGGCAAGGGCGTCAAGGGGAAGCAGGACATGCTGCTTGCCGCCAAGCTTCCTTGCGGCCCCGCCGTCATGTCGACGTCCCTGCGAACGCTGCACGTACCGCCCCTGGCGGAGGGGATGGGACGTACCCCGCTCGCCATGGCGTCGCTGCAGCTCATCGTGCCCGCGCCGGACAGCTACTGCGTGTACGTCACCATTTCCACGCCGTCGGTATTCCTCCTCGATTCCTACAGTGCCCGGCTCGCCCACATCGGCAGGACACTGGTCTTCCAGGACCCTGCCGGGCCCACCCCGGCCATGTGACCTGACCCCTTGGTGATCAGGGCAGCAACGAAACGGGTGGCCACGTCCCCAGCCGCGCCGGGACGTGGCCACCCGCTGATCACTTCTGCACCGTGATCCGGTCCGCCTTCGGCGGGTCCAGCGGCTTCTCCGCCGATGAGTTCGCCGCCAGGTAAGCGTTGAACGCCTCCAGGTCATCCCCGCCGACCAGCGGGTTCGCGCCCTTGCCCAGCTCCGTGAAGCCGTCCCCGCCACCCGCGAGGAAGGAGTTGACCGCCACCCGGTACGTCTTCGCCGGGTCGAGCGGCTCACCGTTCAGTTGCACCGAGTCGGCGACCACCCGGTCCGCGCCGGACTTGGTCATGTCCAGCGTGTACGTGACGCCGTCCGAGACCTGGAGGATCTTCGGGGACGCCTCGTTCGCGCCGCTGACCTGCTGCTTCAGCGCGGTGAGCAGCTGCTCACCGGTCAGGTCGACCAGGTTCACGGTGTTCCCGAACGGCTGCACCGTAAAGGCCTCGCCGTACGTCACCACACCGTCGCCCTCGTCGCCGCTCGCCTTGTGGACCAGATCGGAGCGGATGCCGCCGGGGTTCATCAGGGCCAACACGGCCTTGTCGTCCAGGGACTTGGCGTGGGCGAGCTGCGCGTCCGCGATCAGGTCGCCGAGCGGCTGCTCCAGCGTGCCCGCGCCACGGCCCGGGATGTCGGCGGAGATATGGCCCACGGGCTTGCTCGCGATGGGCTTGGCCAGCTTGTTCCAGCGCTCGATCAGGGACGTCATGTCGGCGGCCTTCGGCACGTCACGCCGTACGACGTGATTCTCCGACGCCACCGCCTTCACGCCCGTGCGCACGACGTCCTTCGTCTTGCGGTCGTACGTCAGCGTCGTATCCGTATAGAGCTTCCCGTACGACGACGCCGAGGTCACCATGCGCGGGTTGCCGTCCGGGTCCGGAAGTGTGCAGGCATACGCCTGGTGGGTGTGGCCGGTGACGATCGCGTCGACCTTCGGCGAGGTGTTCTTGGCGATGTCCGTGACCGGGCCCGAGATGCCGTCGCCGGGGCCGGGGCTGTCGCAGTCGTAGTTGTACGCCTGCGAGGCGGGCTCGCCGCCCTCGTGCAGGAGCGTGACGATCGACTTGACGCCCTGCTTGTCGAGTTCATCGGCGTACTTGTTGATCGTCTCGACCTCGTCGTGGAACTTCAGGCCCTTGATGCCCTCGGCCGAGACGATGTTCGGGGTGCCCTCCAGGGTCAGCCCGATGAAGCCGATCTTGACGCCGTTCTTCTCCCAGACCGTGTACGGCTTCAGGATCGGCTTGCCCGTCTTCTCGTCCGTCACATTCGCGGCGAGATACGGGAAGTCGGCGCCCTGGAAGACCTTGCCGTCCTCGTAGCAGCCGTCCTCCGGGTGGCAGCCGCCCTTCTGGATCCGCTCCAGTTCCTTGCGGCCCTCGTCGAACTCGTGGTTGCCGACGCCCGAGACGTCGAGCTTCAGCTTGTTCAGGGCCTCGACGGTCGGCTCGTCGTGGAAGAGGCCGGAGAGCAGCGGGCTGCCGCCGATCAGATCACCGGCCGCGGCCGTCACGCTGTACTCGTGGCCCTTGCGGGCCTTGCGCAGCGTGGTCGCCAGATACTCCACGCCGCCCGCGTCGACCTTCTCCTCCGTACCGTCCTCATGCCGCTCCACGACCTGCCCCGACGACCCGGCCGGCGGCTCCAGGTTCCCGTGGAAGTCATTGAAGGACAGGAGCTGTACGTCGACCGTACGCCCGCTCCCGGTCCCGGTCCCGCTCTCCCCGCCCGCCGCCGTGCCCTCGGCACCCGCGGGTATCGCCACCGCCGTGACGGCCGCGGCCGCGGCTATCGCCACCGCGCCCGCTATCAACCGGCCGCCGGACAGGCGCCGTTGTGGTCTGACTGACATCACTCCCCCAAGCTCCCCTCTTGCTCCTCGTCACTCCGGTTGCTCCGGACCCCGCGCAGCCTAGAGTCAACGCGCGTAGCGCAATAGGGGGTCGCGGGTTACGAGCTGGTTGCCGTTGACCGTCACCCAACCCCGGGAACCCCACGCGGAGTCGTAGGCTCAAAGACATGACAGACGCAGCCCCCGTGCCCCAGCGCTCGATCCTGACCCTCGACGCGCTCACCTCCGAGCAGTCCGAAGCGGTGCTCGCCCTGATCGCCGAGGCCGCCCGCACCGACGGCCAGCAGGCCGTGTCCGAACAGGGCAGGCTGCAGCTGCGGGGAGGACGGCGGGAAGGGGTCCGCCACCTGCTCCTCTACGTCGACGGCCTGCTGCTCGGCTATGCCCAACTGGAGGACACCGACCCGGTGGAGGCCCCCGTGGGCGAGCTGGTCGTGCACCCCGGGAGCCGCGGCCACGGCCACGGCCGGGCCCTGGGCAGCGCGCTGCTCGCCGCCTCCGGCAAGCGGCTGCGGGTCTGGGCGCACGGCGGCCACTCCGCGGCCCGGCACCTGGCACAGGTCCTCGGGCTCACGCTCTTCCGCGAACTGCGGCAGATGCGGCGGCCGTTGGCGGGCCTCGCGGACGAACTGCCGGACCCGGTGCTGCCCGAGGGCGTGACCGTCCGTACCTTCGTGCCGGGCGAGGACGACGCGGCCTGGCTCGCCGCCAACGCCGACGCGTTCGCACACCACCCCGAGCAGGGCGCGCTCACGCAGCGTGACCTGGACGACCGGAAGGCCGAGCCGTGGTTCGACCCGGCCGGGTTTTTCCTCGCCGAGTCGGCCGAGGGCCGCCTGCTCGGCTTCCACTGGACGAAGGTGCACGCGCGGGAGAGGCTCGGCGAGGTGTACGTCCTCGGGGTCCGTGCCGAGGCCCAGGGCGGCGGCCTCGGCAAGTCCCTCACCACGATCGGCCTGCGGCACCTGGCCGCGTCCGGCCTTCCGACGGCGATGCTCTACGTCGACGCCGACAACAAGGCGGCGGTCTCCGTCTACGAGCGGCTCGGCTTCGTCACACATGAGACGGACCTGATGTACCGCACCGAGACGTGATCCTCGGAGGGCCGGGGGGTGCCGGGGTCTGGGGTTCCGCCCCCAGACCCCGGCACCCCCCGGCACCCCTGGACAGGCGTCGTCCTCAATCGCCGGACGGGCCTCATCGAGTCGCCCTCCGATGACCCACAGGTCATGTCCCCGTAACCAGTGATTCAGCTGACCTTGCGAGGCTCACGGAATGAAGCCCGACGAGCCCGCGCGTCAACGGAACGGGAGAAGCCTCCCCGACCAGCGACTCGTCGGCGCGCCCGGTTCCGCCACGACGCGGAACAATGGGCTTATGCAGCGTTCTTCAGGGGGACGCCCCCCGAACCCCCCGGAGCCAAGTGCGAAGGCTCCGCTTCACCCCCAGCCCTCCGTCGGATCGATCGCCGCGCACCGCCCGCACACCGTGGCCGCCGCGGTCTCCGACCTGGAGCCGGACATCGACGCGGACCTGGATGTCTACGAGGAGCACGGCGGGGCCCCGGAGCTCCCGCAGGGCCGCTTCCTGGACCGGGAGCGCAGCTGGCTCGCGTTCAACGAGCGGGTGCTCGAGCTCGCCGAGGACCCGCACACCCCGCTCCTGGAGCGCGCCAACTTCCTGGCGATCTTCGCCTCGAACCTGGACGAGTTCTTCATGGTCCGGGTCGCGGGCCTCAAGCGCCGCATCGCCACCGGCGTCGCCACCCGCTCCGCCTCCGGCCTCCAGCCCCGCGAGGTCCTCGAGCTGATCTGGAACCGGACCCGGGAACTCCAGGCCCGGCACGCCGCCTGCTGCCAGGACGACGTGGCCCCGGCCCTCGCCGACGAGGGCATCAGCATCGTCCGCTGGGCCGAGCTCTCCGAGAAGGAGCAGGCCAGGCTCTTCACGCTGTTCCGGCAGCGGATCTTCCCGATCCTGACGCCGCTGGCCGTCGACCCGGCGCACCCGTTCCCGTACATCTCCGGCCTGTCCCTGAATCTGGCCGTGGTGGTCCGGAACCCGCTCAGCGGGCACCAGCACTTCGCCCGGGTCAAGGTGCCGCCGCTGCTCAACCGGTTCCTCGAGGCGTCCCCCGGGCGGTACGTCCCCATCGAGGACGTGATCGCGGCCCCGGCCCACCTGGAGGAGCTGTTCCCCGGCATGGAGGTGCTCGCGCACCACATGTTCCGGGTGACCCGCAACGAGGACCTCGAGGTCGAGGAGGACGACGCCGAGAACCTGCTCCAGGCCCTGGAGAAGGAGCTCATGCGGCGCCGCTTCGGGCCGCCGGTGCGCCTCGAGGTCGAGGAGTCCATCGACGAGTACGTCCTCGACCTGCTGATCCGCGAGCTGAAGATCTCCGAGGCCGAGGTCTACCCGCTGCCGGGCCCGCTCGACCTCACCGGCCTCTTCGGCATCGCGGGTCTGGACCGGCCGGAGCTGAAGTACCCGAAGTTCGTCGCGGGCACGCACCGTGACCTGGCCGAGGTCGAGTCGGCGTCCGCGCCGGACATCTTCGCGGCCCTGCGCGAGCGGGACGTGCTCCTGCACCACCCGTACGACAGCTTCTCCACCTCCGTACAGGCCTTCCTGGAGCAGGCCGCGGCCGACCCGGACGTCCTGGCGATCAAGCAGACGCTGTACCGGACCTCGGGTGACTCGCCGATCGTGGACGCCCTGATAGACGCCGCGGAGTCCGGCAAGCAGGTGCTCGTCCTGGTGGAGCTCAAGGCCCGCTTCGACGAGCAGGCCAACATCAAGTGGGCCCGCAAGCTGGAGGAGTCCGGCTGCCATGTGGTGTACGGGCTCGTCGGCCTGAAGACCCACTGCAAGCTGTCCCTCGTGGTCCGCCAGGAGGGCGAGACGCTGCGCCGCTACGCGCACGTGGGCACCGGGAACTACCACCCCAAGACCGCCCGGCTCTACGAGGACCTGGGCCTGCTCACCGCGGACCCGCAGGTCGGCGCGGACCTCTCCGACCTCTTCAACCGCCTGTCGGGCTACTCCCGCCGCGAGACCTACCGCCGCCTCCTGGTGGCGCCCAGGTCGCTGCGGGACGGCCTGATCACGCGGATCAACAACGAGATCAAGCAGCACCGCGCGGGCCGACCCGCGTACATCCGGATCAAGGTCAACTCGATGGTCGACGAGGCGGTCATCGACGCGCTCTACCGCGCATCGATGGCGGGGGTACCCGTCGACATCTGGGTCCGCGGGATCTGCGCGATCCGTCCGGGGGTCGCAGGACTCTCGGAGAACATCCGCGTCCGCTCGGTCCTGGGCCGCTTCCTGGAGCACTCCCGCATATTCGCCTTCGGCAACGGCGGGGAGCCCGAGGTCTGGATCGGCAGCGCGGACATGATGCACCGCAACCTCGACCGACGGATCGAGGCCCTGGTCCGGGTCACCGACCCGGCCCACCGCGCGGCGCTCAACCGGCTGATGGAGACCGGGATGGCGGACACCACCGCCTCCTGGCACCTCGGACCGGACGGGGACTGGACCAGACAAGCCATCGACCCCGAGGGTCAGCCGCTGCGGAACGTACAGGAGATGCTCATAGACGCCCGGAGGCGCCGGCGTGGCTCAGCGACACCCTGACCGTAACGACCCCGTTGCCGCGGCACCCGTGGCAGCCGCGACACCTGTAGCTGACGCGTCCACGGGGGAGTTCCTCGCGCGCTATCTGCGGGAGCAGGCCACGGAGTTCCTGCGCGCGCTGCGACAGCACCGCGAGAGCGGCGCGGAGGAGGCCACGGAACCGGCCCTGGCCCTGCGCGCCGCGGCCCGCCGCATCAGCGGCACCCTGCACACCTTCCGACCCCTCCTCGACGCGGCGTGGTCGGACGAACTGCGGGGCGAACTGGCCTGGCTCTCGGGCACGTTGGCGCGCGAGCACGCTTACGGCGCCCGGCTCGAACGGCTCCTTTCGGCACTGCACCGGCTGTCGCCGCCACCCCGTTCCGCTGTGGGCAGTCGTTCCGCTGGGGCGAAGGGGGCACCTCCTGCTCGAGCGCAGTCGAGAGTGAGGGAGGGTGGGCACGCGGAACCCCGCGGCGCGGGCCCAGCCGTCCCACCCCCCGCACCGGCCACGGACCGCAGCGGCCTGACGGTCGGCGCCGCAAAGGCAGGCGCGCTACTCGAACGCCAGTTGACCCTCGCCCGCACCCGCGCCCACTCCACAGCGCTCCAAGCCCTCGGCTCCTCCCGCTTCCACGCCGTCGCAGACCAGGTCGCCGTCCTGGCCAGCGACGTCCCCCTCCGCAAATCCGCCGCGGGCCACAGCCTCGCCCCGTTCGCCGCCGACGTGGAGGCCCGCCTCAACGAGGCCGTCGGCACCCTGCCGCTGCTCCGCGCCGGACACCCGTACAACGCCGAGGCCCTGCTCCACGGCCTCGCCGCCGACACCGCGCCGGAGGCACAGGACGGCCCCTGGCACCAGGTGCGGCTGCTTGTGCGGCTGCACCGCTACGCCCAGGAGGTCGTGTCCGACGGCGCCCCCGACGTACGCCTGATCGGCGCGGCCCAGGCGCTCGACCGGCACCGGGACGCGGCCGAGGCGGCGGCGGCCGCGGCCTCCGCGGCCCGTACCCCCCGCATCGCCCCGGCCACGGCGTACGCCCTCGGGGTGCTCCACGCCGACCAGCGGCACGACGTGGAGGCGGCGCGCTTCGCCTTCCACCGGGTCTGGCTGCGGGCCGCCGCCACGGAACCGGTCACGGCACCATGACCGGGCCCGAGGCGGAGGCAACGGTGTGGGCGGCGGGCTGCGTCCTGTGGCGCCGCTCCCCGTCCGGTGACATCGAGCTCGCCCTGGTCCACCGGCCGAAGTGGGAGGACTGGTCCCTGCCCAAGGGCAAGCTCAAGCCCGGTGAGGAGCCGCGCGACGCGGCCCTGCGCGAGGTCCTGGAGGAGACGGGCATGACCTGCGTCCTCGGGCCCGCGCTGCCGAACACGCACTACGTCGACGCCCAGAGCCGGCCGAAGGTGGTCTTCTACTGGGTGGCGGAGGCCACGGGCGGCGCCTTCCTGCCGAGCACGGAGATCAGCCGACTCGTCTGGCTGCCCCCGGCAACCGCTCTCGAGTGGCTGACGCACGAGCGCGACCGGGAGCTGATTCCCGCCGCGCTCGAGGCACTGCGGTCAGCCGGTGAGGTGTCCTGAGCGGCGTTCGGAAGAGCGCCCTGACATGCGTGCGGCCTTCTCATGGGTGGTGCTTTCTCAGGATCACCACGACCTGGCCGAAAAGCTGTCAGCATACGTCCGGATAGGCATGGTCCTGCACCATTGGCGCGGAGAACGCAAAGTAACCTCGCCGTGACCTAACCACACCGCCGCCCGAGGTTCACCCGCCGTTCACTCTCGACCTTCGGCCACTTCACCTGCCCTCCCTAATTTCGGCCTTACGCGATGCGTGGCGCCTCCCCAACCGCCGCGTCACGCCCAACCAAGACTTCGCACGCCGCCACCCCGGCCGGCGGCTCCTGGAAGGAACTCCCGAAAGTGAAGCTTCAGCGCAAGAACCGGCGGGCCCTCTCCCTCGGCGCTCTGGCCGTCTCCGGCGCCCTGGCCCTCACGGCGTGCGGCTCGGACGACACCGGAAACACCGGCGGTACGGGCGGCAAGGAGACCAACGCCGCCAACATCAAGTGTGACGACGCCAAGGGCCAGCTGGCCGCCTCCGGCTCGTCCGCCCAGAAGAACGCCATCGACGCCTGGGTCAAGCAGTACGTCCAGGCCTGCCAGGGCGTGCAGGTGCAGTACAACGCCACCGGCTCCGGCGCCGGTATCACCGCGTTCCTCCAGGGCCAGACCGCCTTCGCCGGTTCGGACTCCGCCCTGGAGCCGGAGGAGATCGAGAAGTCGAAGAAGGTCTGCAAGAACAGCCAGGCCATCGACCTGCCGATGGTCGGCGGCCCGATCGCCGTCGGCTACAACGTCCCCGGCGTGGACAACCTGGTCCTGGACGCCAAGACCCTGGCCCAGATCTTCGACGGCAAGATCAAGACCTGGGACGACGAGGCGATCAAGAAGCTGAACCCGGACGCCAAGCTCCCGTCCACCAAGATCCAGGCGTTCCACCGCTCCGACGAGTCCGGCACCACGGACAACTTCACCAAGTACCTCAAGGGCGCCGCCCCCGAGGCCTGGAAGTACGAGCCGGGCAAGACCTGGGAGGCCAAGGGCGGCCAGTCCGCGAACGGCTCCTCCGGTGTCGCGGCCCAGGTCAAGCAGACCCCGGGCGCCATCTCGTACTACGAGCTCTCCTACGCCGAGGGCACCAAGACCGTCGACCTGAAGACCGACGCCAAGGAGCCGGTCAAGGCCACCGTCGACAACGCCTCCAAGGCGATCGCCGAGGCCAAGGTCACCGGCAAGGGCAAGGACCTCGCCCTGGACCTCAACTACAAGCCGACCGCCGAGGGCGCGTACCCGATCACCCTGGTGACGTACGAAATCGTCTGCGAGAAGGGCAACAAGGCCGACACCCTGGCCGCCACCAAGTCCTTCCTCTCCTACATCTCCAGCGAGGACGGCCAGAACGTCCTCAAGGAGAACGACTACGCCCCGATCCCGAACGAGATCATCACGAAGGTCCGCGAGACCGTCGCGAACCTGAGCTGACCTCCCCGAGTGCGGCCGGTCTCGCCCTCCTGGGGCGGTCCGGCCGCACCGTCCGGTGCACCGCCGCCACGGAGCGCCTCTCCTCCACCGAGGAGATCTGCTCCGCAGACCGGAGAACCCCATGGACATATCTACGCAAAAAGCACCAACAGAAACCCCGCCCCCGTCCGCCCCCGAACCCGCCGCCCTCAAGGGCAGCACGGGCGCCACCCGCCCCGGCGACAAGATCTTCCTCGGTCTTTCGCGCGGCTCCGGCATCGCCCTGCTCGCCATCATGGCGGCCATCGCGGCGTTCCTGACGTACCGCGCGGTCCTCGCGCTCCAGGACAACACGGGCAACTTCCTCACCACGTTCGAGTGGGACGCCACCGCGATCCCGCCGAAGTTCGGCATCGCCGTCCTGGCCTTCGGCACGATCGTGAGCTCGATCATCGCCCTGGCGATCGCGGTTCCGATCGCCGTCGGCATCGCGCTGTTCATCTCGCACTACGCCCCGCGCAAGCTGGCCGCGCCGATCGCGTACGTCATCGACCTGCTCGCCGCGGTGCCCTCCATCGTGTACGGCCTCTGGGGCGCCCTCGTGCTCGCGCCCAACCTCGGCGGCCTCTACAGCTGGCTCGACGACTACTTCGGCTGGACCGGCGTCTTCGAGTACGCGGGCGGCGCCCCGCGCTCCCTGATGACCGTCGGCATCCTCCTGGCGATCATGATCCTGCCGATCGTCACCAACGTCAGCCGCGAGGTCTTCCTCCAGGTCCCGAAGATGCACGAGGAGGCCGCCCTGGCCCTCGGCGCGACCCGCTGGGAAGTCATCCGGATGTCGGTGCTCCCCTTCGGCCGCTCCGGCGTCATCAGCGCCTCGATGCTGGGCCTGGGCCGCGCGCTCGGCGAGACCATCGCCGTCGCCACCGTGCTCTCCCCCAGCTTCCTCATCCAGCCCTCGGTGCTCGACCCGGGCGGCGGCACCTTCGCCCAGAACATCGCCAGCAAGTTCAACGAGGCCACTGAGTACGGCCGGGACGCCCTGATCGCCTCCGGTCTGGTCCTCTTCGTCATCACCCTGCTGGTCAACGGCGCGGCCCGCATGATCATCGCGCGCCGCAAGGAGTACTCGGGGGCCAACGCATGAGCACCGCCACCATTCAACCGCCCACGCAGGGCCCGGGCACCGGCTCCGGCCTTCGCGCGGCCCGCCTGCCCCGCTGGGCACCGTTCGTCATCGCGCTCGGCTCCGCCGCGGCGGGCGTCGGCATCGGGATCGGCGCCGGTCTTCAGAGCCGGGTGCAGTGGGGCCTGATCGCGGCCCTCCTGTTCGTGGTCGTCTCGTACGCCATGGCCGCCAAGGTCGAGGGCAAGCGGCAGGCGAAGGACCACTTCGCCACCTCGATGATCTGGGTGACCTTCCTGCTCGCGGTCGTCCCGCTGGCCTCCCTGCTCTGGGAGACCGTGGAGCGGGGCATCAAGGTCCTCGATGTCTTCTTCCTGACCCACTCGATGGGCGTCGTCGCCGACCAGGAAGTGGGCGGCGGCATCAACCACGCCATCATCGGCACCCTGCAGCAGGTGGGCCTGGCCTCCCTGATCGCGGTGCCGATCGGCATCCTGACGGCGATCTACCTCGTCGAGTACGGCCGCGGCTGGCTCGCGAAGGTCGTCACCTTCTTCGTCGACGTCATGACGGGTATCCCGTCGATCGTCGCGGGTCTGTTCGTCCTCAGCTTCTGGATCCTGATCCTGGGCTTCGACTTCTCCGGCTGGGCGGGCGCCATGGCGCTCTCGATCCTGATGATGCCGGTGGTCGTCCGCTCCACCGAGGAGATGCTCAAGCTCGTCCCGAACGAGCTGCGCGAGGCGTCCCTCGCCCTGGGCGTGCCGAAGTGGCGGACCATCCTCAAGGTGGTCCTGCCGACGGCGATCGGCGGCATCACGACCGGCGTCATGCTGGCCGTGGCCCGTATCGCCGGTGAGACCGCCCCGGTCCTGCTCCTGGTCTGGGTGAACCCCTTCATCAACAGCAACCCGTTCGACGGGGCCCAGGGCTCCCTGCCGCTGTACATCTACCAGCAGTACGCGGCGGGCAGCACGGCCTCCTACGACCGGGCCTGGGCGGCGGCCCTCACCCTCATCGCCTTCATCATGATCCTCAACATCGTGGCCCGCGGCATAGCCCGCTGGAAGGCCCCGAAGACCGGCCGCTGACTGCGCGGCACCAGAAAGTGAAGTGACAGCAATGGCCAAGCGAATCGACGTCAGCGGTCTCACCGCCTACTACGGCAGCCACAAGGCAATCGACGACATCTCCATGACGGTCGAGCCCCGCTCGGTGACGGCCTTCATCGGCCCGTCCGGCTGCGGCAAGTCGACGTTCCTGCGCACCCTGAACCGCATGCACGAGGTCACCCCCGGTGGCCGCGTCGAGGGCAAGGTGCTCCTGGACGGCGACGACCTGTACGCCTCGGGCATCGACCCCGTGAACGTACGCCGCACCATCGGCATGGTCTTCCAGCGCCCGAACCCGTTCCCGACGATGTCGATCTTCGACAACGTGGCGGCGGGCCTGCGCCTCAACGGCATGGCGAAGAAGAAGTCCGAGCTCCAGGACGTGGTCGAGAAGTCCCTGAAGGGCGCGAACCTCTGGAACGAGGTCAAGGACCGTCTGAACAAGCCCGGCTCGGGCCTGTCGGGTGGTCAGCAGCAGCGCCTCTGCATCGCACGGGCGATCGCGGTGGAGCCGCAGGTCCTGCTGATGGACGAGCCCTGCTCGGCCCTGGACCCGATCTCCACGCTGGCGATCGAGGACCTGATCGGCGACCTGAAGGAACGCTTCACGATCGTCATCGTGACGCACAACATGCAGCAGGCGGCCCGTGTCTCGGACCGCACGGCGTTCTTCAACCTGGCGGCGGTGGGCCAGCCCGGCAAGCTCATCGAGATCGACGAGACGGAACGCATCTTCTCCAACCCGTCCGTCCAGGCCACCGAGGACTACATCTCCGGCCGCTTCGGCTGACCGGACGTCCCCCGTGACTGCTGTGCGGTGCTGCATGGCGGTGCCACCGCACGGCAAGGGCCCGCACCCCGGGAGGGGTGCGGGCCCATTTGTATGGCGGGGGTCTGGGGGCGGAGCCCCCAGTTACCCGCCTACAGGAACGCCAGGTTCACAACCCAGAAGCTCAGCGCAGCGACAAGCGCAGCCGCCGGCATCGTGATGAACCACCCCAGGATGATGTTCTTCGCGACGCCCCAACGCACCGCGTTGACCCGCTTCGTCGCGCCCACACCCATGATCGCCGACGTAATCACGTGCGTCGTGGAGATCGGCGCGTGGAACATGAACGCCGTAGTGAACATGATCCCGGCACCCGTCGTCTCCGCCGCGAACCCCTGCGGCGGGTCCAGCTCGATGATCTTCCGCCCGAGGGTCCGCATGATCCGCCACCCACCGGCGTACGTACCGAGCGACAGCATCACCGCACACGCGATCTTCACCCAGACCGGAATCGGATCCCCGGGGTTCTCGACGTCGGCGATGACGAGCGCCATCACCACGATGCCCATCGTCTTCTGCGCGTCCTGAAGACCGTGACCGAGCGCCATCCCCGCCGCCGACACCGTCTGCGCGATCCGGAAGCCGCGCTTGGCCTTGTGCGGGTTGGACTTGCGGAACATCCACATGATCGCGCACATCACCAGGTACCCGACGAGCAGCCCGACGACCGGCGACACGAACATGGGGATGACGATCTTCTCGATCACCCCGGACCAGAGCACGCCGATCCCACCGGCAAGCGCCGCCCCCACGAGCCCGCCGAACAGCGCGTGCGACGAGGACGACGGCAGCCCGTAGTACCAGGTGATCAGGTTCCAGACGATCGCCCCGACCAGGGCGGCGAAGAGAATCCCCATCCCCTTCGAGCCCGCGGGCGTCTCGATCAGGCCCTCACTGACGGTCTTGGCGACACCGCTGCCCAGGAAGGCACCGGCCAGGTTCATCACCGCGGCCATCGCGAGCGCGGCCCGCGGGGTCAGGGCTCGCGTCGACACCGAGGTGGCGATGGCGTTCGCCGAATCGTGGAAGCCATTGGTGTACGTGAAGAAGAGCGCGACCCCGACGGTCACGACAAGGGCAAAGGTGTCCACGAGGTTCAGGACTCCTTGACCGCGATGGTCTCCACGGTGTTGGCGACGTGCTCGAACGCGTCGGCCGCCTCCTCAAGAACGTCCACGATCTGCTTCAGCTTCAGCACCTCGATCGCGTCGTATTTGCCGTTGAAGAGGTGCGCGAGCAGCTTCCGGTGGATCTGGTCGGCCTGGTTCTCGAGCCGGTTGACCTCGATCCAGTACTCCGTGAGGTTCTCCATCGTCCGCAGGTGCGGCATCGCCTCGGCGGTCAGCTCGGCCGCCCGCGCGATCACCTCGATCTGCTGCTCGACGCCCTTGGGGAGCTCCTCGATCTGGTACAGGACGACCAGGTCGACGGCCTCCTCCATGAAGTCCATGATGTCGTCGAGGGACGAGGCGAGTTTGTAGATGTCCTCGCGGTCGAAGGGCGTAATGAACGAGGAGTTCAGCTGGTGGAAGATCGCGTGTGTAGCGTCGTCCCCCGCGTGCTCCGCGGCCCGCATCCGCTCTGCGATCTCGGCCCGGGCGGAAGCGTCCGCCCCGAGCAGTTCCATGAGGAGCTTGGAGCCCGTGACGATGTTGTCCGCGGAGGCGGAGAACATGTCGTAAAAGCTCGTCTCCCTCGGGGTCAGACGAAAGCGCACGTGGGGTCCTCGGGGTGCTCTGGTTTCGGTCAGGCTGATGCTAGGCGCATCATCCGGCCACGGCTAACGGGCCGTCCTCCAGTGTCGCCCATCAGGGAGCGTCCTTGGCACGGGGTCCGTCCCGGGGTAGGAAATATCGGGTACGCTATACCTACCCGGGGTATCGAAGCCCTTGCGTCGCAAGGCGCCGCCGACCAGGCTCGACAGAACCCACCACCGGGTAAGTACGGATAAGCACGGACCGACAAGCACGACGTACGTCACACACCTACGTCACCGGCCGACGAACAGCACGAGACTCCTGGAGGACGCGATGACGACCACCGAAGCCGGCGCGGCGGCCACCGCGGCGCCCTCCACGGAAGCGACGCCCGCCGACAGCACGGTCACCGACCACGACCGCGGCGTGCACGGCTACCACAAGCAGAAGGACGAGCACCTCAAGCGCCTGCGCCGGATCGAGGGCCAGATCCGCGGCCTGCAGCGGATGGTCGACGAGGACGTCTACTGCATCGACATACTCACCCAGGTCTCGGCCTCCACGAAGGCCCTCCAGTCCTTCGCCCTCCAGCTCCTCGAAGAGCACCTGCGGCACTGCGTGGCGGACGCGGCCGTCAAGGGCGGCGAGGAGATCGACGCGAAGGTGGAGGAAGCGACCAAGGCGATCGCGCGGCTGCTGCGTACGTGATCTTCCTGGGGGCTGCGCCCCCAGACCCCCCTTCGTCGCGCTAAACGCACTCGTCCTCGAACGCCGGACGGGCTGATTCATGCACCCGCAGCACCTCATCGATCCGGGCGACGCTCAGCCGCCCCTCCGCCGCCGACGCCGCGATGATCAGTTCGCCGCACAACTCGATCTCGGCGAGGGCAACGTGGTCGTGGACCGCCGCCTTGCTGGGCATCGCAGCCACGTACATCACCTCTTCCCGGCCGTCACCGAATTCCTAGAGTAGGGAGCGCCCTACGCACCGCGCATGGCACGGACGGGCTATTTGCGGTGCCGGGCCTGGCGTGAAATCGGCCTGATCCCATCGGTCCGGGCGGCTCGCCGCACGTCCTACCGCTCGGCGATCTGCCCCGCGAAAATGTCCTCATCCTTGGGCAGTTGGGCCCGAACCGGCGCCCCGAACCGGTACAGAACCGTCGTCGACACCACGGCCATCGCCTCCGCGCTACGACCCGCATCCTGGTTGGCGACGCTGAACCGGTGGCGAATCTTGCGCAGTCGCCCCTCATCGTCGAGGTACGCGTCGAACGGCACCGTGGCCTTGGCGAACCCTTTCGCCGCCGCCTCGAACACCTTCTGGTTCTCCGCGGCGGCGAGCTCCGCCGCCCGCCCGAGGTCCGCCGTGCCGCGGTAGTGCCGTACGCGCGTGCCGTCGACGAGCTTCTTCTCGCCCACGTACGTCACCTCGCGCGCCCCGCGCAGGAGTTCGGCCGCGGCCATCGGATCGGTGGCGCCGCCGGTGACGAGGTTGCCGTCGGACAGCGCGGCCGTATCGATTCGTACCCATTTGTCCGCCGGGACGCCCGCGCCGCGGTTCTTCATGTACAGGGCGCCCGGCGCGAAGAGTTCGGTGATGGGCCTGTGCTTGTCGACTCCGGCCGGGTCCTGCGGAAGCAGCACGGTGAGCCGGCCGGTCCGCTTCCGGAAGTCGTACGCGCCCTCGCCGCGGATGGTGACCCGGGTGCCGCCGGTCGCCGTCTCCATGGACGTACGCGCCACGGCGCTGCCCTCGTCCGTCAGCACCAGGGCCGCACGGCGCACCGCGTTCGTCGCTTCCGCCGGGTCCACCGCGCCGGGCTGGTCGCTCGCCGCGGCGCCACCCCCGGCGCACCCGGCCGTGGCGAACATCAGCGAGGCCACGGCCCCGGCCGTCACCGCGGAGGCGAGTGCTCCGCTTCCTCGCTCGGGTCCGCGCCCGCGCCCGTGCCCGCGTCCGCGCGTCTGCGCGTGCTGCCGCACCACCATCGTTCCGCTTACCCCCAACACTGGCCGGTCCTGCGGCCCCTTTCCGCTCCACTTAACGACCGGTCCGTACGCCCGTCACGGAGCCCGCACGGAGCCGACGCGGAGCTGGCGCCGGGCGGCAGTTCACCCGTGGCCGTTACCGTGGCCCGCGTGTCTCCGTACGAAGACCCCTCGGAAGCCACCGAGCACCGCACCACCACGGTCGAGCAGGGCCGTTTCTGCGCGGCCCGCTGTAGTTGCGGCTGGCGCGGCCCGGCCCGCCGCGCCCGCTCGAAGGCCCGCACGGACGCCGAGGAGCACAGGGCGGCGGCCTGAGCCGGGAATGAAGTCGCTGGGGCATGGCGCCTGAGCCACGATGGCGGGATCGTGGCGGAGTGCCGGGCGGTCCGGGCGGTCCGGGCAGTCCGGGCGGTCCGGGCAGTCCGGCCAGTCCGGGCGGCGTCGCGTAATAGCCACGTCGCGACGGTGCGTCAATGCGTCACGGGTGGAACCCGGCCACCACCCCTGCCGTCTCGTCCCCCGGGAGGCGACATGAACCGCAGGACAGAGACACAGAATCACCAGGCCACCGCAGGAGGTGTGGCCCGTCGGCAGGCGCTCACCGCGGGGGCCGCGCTCGCCCTCGGCGCGGGCCTGACCGCATGCAGCAAAGGGGGCGGAAGCGGCACTCCGACGGACACCGCGCACACCGCGCATACGTCGAGCAGCTCGACCGCCGCGCAGAGCGCGGGCGGTGGGCCGACCCGCGCCCCGTCGGGCCGCGCCTGGAGCGCGCTCGGCAAGGGGCTCGACGGCGAGCTCGTCCGCCCGGGCGATGCCGACTGGGCCTCGGCGCGCCAGCTCTACAACACGCGTTACGACACGTTGAAGCCCGCGGGCGTCGCGTACGTGGCGCACGCCGAGGACGTCCGCACGGCCCTGGAGTTCGCGCGCAAGCACAAGACGCCGGTCTCCATCCGCAACGGCGGCCATTCCTACGCGGGTTGGTCCTCCGGCGACGGCCGCCTGATCATCGACGTGTCGAAGCTCGCCACGGTGCGGGCCTCCGGCTCGGCGGCCACGATCGGCGCGGGCGCGAAGCTCATCGACGTCTACCGGTCGCTCGCCGCGAAGGGCACGACCATTCCGGCCGGTTCCTGCCCGTCCGTCGGCGTCTCCGGGCTCACACTCGGCGGCGGCCACGGCGTCACCTCCCGGGCATACGGCCTGACCTGCGACAGCCTCACGCAGGCGACCCTGATCACGGCCGACGGGCGCCAACTCACCTGTTCCAAGAGCGAGAACGCCAATCTGTTCTGGGCGCTGCGCGGCGCGGGCAACGGCAACTTCGGCGTCGTCACCGAGCTGCGCTTCCGTACCCACCCGGCGCCGCAGGCCGTCACGGCGTTCATGACGTGGCCGTGGAGCAAGGCGGCCAAGGTGCTCGCGGCCTGGCAGAAGTGGGGCCCGGACCAGGACGACGAGATCTGGTCGGCGCTGCACCTGGCCGCGGCCCCCGGCGGCGGCCCGACCATCAACATCGCGGCGTTCTCGCTCGGCGGCTACACCGAGCTGCAGAACGCGGTCGACCGCCTGGCCGACGGCCCCGGCGGACCCGGCCCGGCGAGCAACGTCTCGCTGAAGCGCCGCTCGTACGCGGAGGCCATGGAGATCTACGCGGGCTGCTCCGGCTTCGAGGACGACGACCAGTGCCATCTGCCCGGCACCACGCCGGGGCGGGACGCGGCGGGCGTGCTCCAGCGGGAGACGTACGCGGCCACCTCCGACTTCTACGACCGGAACCTGTCGGAGGCCGGGATCCGGACGCTGCTCTCCCAGGTCGAGCAGGTCAAGGGCGGCCCGGGCTCGGTCGCGCTCACCTCGCTCGGCGGGGCGATCAACCGGGTCGACCCGACGGCTACGGCCTTCGTGCACCGGCGCAGCCGGGTGCTCGCGCAGTACATCGGCGCGTGGAAGGCGGGCACGTCCGGCAAGGCGGCGCAAGGCTGGCTGAAAGACACCCACGGGGCGATGCGGCGGTACGCCTCCGGGGCGGCGTACCAGAACTACCCGGACCCGTCGCTGAGCAACTGGCGTACGGCGTACTACGGTTCGGCGGCCGGGCGGCTCGCGAAGCTGAAGAAGCAGTACGACCCGGACCGGATGTTCGACTTCCCACAGGCGCTCTGACTGTCCAGCCCGTCCGGCGTTTGAGGACCGGGGGTCCGGGGGCAGAGCCCCCGGTTTCGGGAAGGGGCAGGGCTGGGGAAGAAAGCCCGCCGCAGGCGCCATCCCCCGTACGGCCCCCTCCACTCCCCCCGTACGGCCCAGCCACGCAGCCCCCCGCTGGCCCCGCCCAAGGACTCGCGTTGCCCTGAAAGGGTCCATCCGACCCCAACCCCGACAGGGCAGGGCACCATGACCGGATCGCACCAGCCACGAATAGCTCCGCTCGGCTCCGCAGCCGCCGCGGCCCTCGTCCTGGGCCTCGGCGCCGCACAGCCAGCCGCCGCGGCCGAACAGCATCCATCGGCCGAAGCCACCACCACGACGCGGAGCGTCGCCGCCGAGCACTCCGAGGCGGGCCCGCTGGCCCTCGGTTCCGCGGCGGTCGCCGCGGGCGCGGCCGTCATCGGCGTCGTGATGCTGCGCAGGCGCCGCCCCGAGGACGACGCTTCGGACGGAGAGGACTGAGCCCCCGCCCCCGGCGGCATCACCAAAGTCCGCGCAGCGCGCCCAGTACGCGCAGTACGTGCAGTCCACGCAGTACGCGCAGCCCACGAAGTCCGCGAAGGGAAGGCCGTACGGCGGTCAGGGTGATGTTCGGCGGTTCGGTGCTCTGCGTTCTTGGCGCCGTACTCCTGTACTGCTTCCCGTACTTGGAGCACGCGACGCGCACGGCGGTGACGGCGTGGGTGGCCGCCCTGACCGGAGGCTGACCTACGCGGCGAGGTCCTTGGCGGCGGGCGAGCCGTCATCGGAAGCCTCAGAACGAGGCGCGGGCACCCCGGCCCCGGAACCGGCATCCGCACCCGCATCCGCACCCAGGCCCTCACCATCGGGGCCGCCCAGGCCGTCCCGCTGCACCCCCCGAGCCCGGACCAGCCAGCCAAGGCGCCGCGTCCCCGCGACCGCCGTGACGACCGGCGTGAGCAGCCACATGGCGACCGGCGCGAGGAGCAGCGCGACCGCCGTGCCGAGCGCGAACCCGCCCACGACGTCCGTCGGGTAGTGCACGCCCATGTAGACCCGGCAGAAGCCCTCGACGAGCGCGAGCCCGATCCCGATGAGCCCGAACTTCCGGTGTGCGACGAAGAGTCCGACGCCCAGGGCCATGGCGAGCGTGGCGTGGTCGCTGACGAACGAGAAGTCCGTCTTGCCGTCGACCAGGACCTCGAGCCCCTGGTGGTCCTTGAACGGCCGCGGCCGCTCCACGAACCCCCGGATCGGAATGTTCACGAGCACCGCGATCCCGGCCGCGAGCGGCGCCCACACGAGCGCGGCGAAGGACGCCTCGGCGTCGTCCCGGCGCCGCACGGCGTACCAGCACCAGAGGCCGAGCAGGACCATGCCGAGCAGCAGCCCGTACTCACCGACGAAGCCCACGACGCGGTCGACCCAGGGCGGGGCGGACTTGGCGAGGCCGTTGATGTCGTAGAGCAGCCCGACGTCAGGACCCGACCCGGAGGTCGCCCCGGAGGTCTCTGGTCCAGCCATGATGCGCGGCCCCTTGTCATGGTGCTTGTCGCGGTGCGAAGGATCGGTTCCGTACGACGGAATCCCATCGGCGTACGGCTGTACGGACAAGGGAACGTCCAGCGACCGGGACCGGGTTCCGTACTCGACCGAAAGATCACCCAGACGTTATCGAAGAGAGATTCATCGCCCCAGCTCACCCCATGGCTTCACGCCACGGAAACCGGCGACCGATCACCGGCCACCAATCATCGGCCACCGGCCACCGGCCACCGATCACCCCATGGCGAGCGCCTTCGCCCCGTCCTCGGTGACCCGGGTCGCCCCGAAGTAGTCCGGGGTGTCGATCGGCGTGAACCGGATCACGGCCCCGGTGCGCGGAGCGTCGATCATGTATCCGCCGCCGACGTAGATCCCCACGTGCCGGATGGCCCGGGAATTGGTGAGGTCGTCCGAGAAGAACACCAGGTCCCCGGGGAGGAGTTCAGCCCGTGTGGGATGCGGCCCGGCGTTGTACTGATCATTGGCGACCCGCGGCAACGTGACCCCGACCGATTTGTACGCGGCCTTGGTCAGCCCCGAACAGTCGAACCGGCCACCGTCCTCAGGCGTCCCGTCCCCGCCCCAGAGGTAGGGCTCCCCGAGATGCTCCTGCGCGAAGTGAATGGCCCCGGCGGCCTGACGGGAGGGGTCCACGCGCCCTACCGGCTTGGCGAAGCTCTTCGACAGGTCGGTGATCGTCTTTACGTAGTTCTGCGTCTCGCGGTACGGGGGGACGCCGCCGTACTTGATGACGGCGTAGGCGCCCGCGTTGTACGCGGCGAGCATGTTCGAGGTCGCGTCGCCCGGGGCGTCCTTCACGTAGCCGGCCAGTTTGCAGTCGTACGACGCGGCGGAGGGAATCGCGTCGGCCGGGTCCCACACATCCCGGTCCCCGTCCTGGTCGCCGTCGACCCCGTGCGTGGCCCAGGTCCCGGGGATGAACTGCGCGATGCCCTGCGCCGCCGCGGCGCTCTGCGCCTTAGGGTTCCAGCCGCTCTCCTGGTACAACTGCGCGGCGAGCAGCGCGGGGTTGATGGCGGGGCAGAGGTTCCCCCACTTCTGTACGAGCGGTTGGTACGCGCTGGGAACAGCCCCCTTGGCCAGGCCGACGGTGCCCTTGCCGACGCCACCGGCGAGGTTCCCGGCGACCACGTACGTACCGACCACGAGCAGCCCGAGAAAAGCGGCGAGCCCGGCAACGGCGGAGGACCCCACCACCACGGCCTTACGCACCGTCAACCACCCCTGGTTCCCTGACGTTTCTTGGCACTCCGCGCTCGAACTGCCGCTCCGCCGACGCGCCGCGCGTCCGCCGACCGCTCCGGGCAAGCGGCACCAAGTCTAAGGACCTAGGGGGCTTCGTCCCAGGGCACCAGAACACCCCGCTCCACGAGCCTGCGCACCTCCCGCAGCGCCGCCTCCGTCAGCCGCGTGGGCGGCGCCCCGGAGCTGCCGGACCCCTGCGCCCCTCGGGACGTCCCGGACTCCGCCGCGGGCCCCGAAAGACGCGCGATCTGCTCCCTGAGCCGGAACCCGCGCCCCGCCCCGCCCACCAGCGCCACCGCCAGCGGCGAGACCTCGTCACGCCAGTTCAGGCCGCCGCCCGGCACTTCGAGCAGCTGCCGCTGAAGGCCCCACCCGGCGGCGTCCCCCTGCCCGGCCCGATGCGTGGCCCGCTGCCACAGCACGACCCCCTCCCCGACCGCGAACCGCTCCCCGAGCAGGTCCCGCCCGCGCAGCCACTCCTGCCGCGCGAACCAGTCGGCGACGTGCCCGGCCCCCAAGGCACCCGCGTTGACGCCCAGTTGCTCGACCCGTACGACGGAGTCCTCGGTGCCGGTCCGGCGTACGGACACCGTCCCACCGCCGACCGCCTCGATCTTCTGGTCCTCGAACCAGCGGAGCCAGGTCTCGCGTTGCCCGGCGCACTCCTCGCCCCCGGACTGGTCGAGCCAGTGCTCGACGTACGCCCGTACCTCGGTCCGCTCCTGCTCGACCACCCACGCGTCGAGCCCGGCCCCGGGCGGCAGCCAGGAGGCGACCCGTTCCTGCCAGTCCTCACCGGCGACATGCGCCCAGTTCGCACGGAACTGGAGATGTCCGCCCTCGGTCAGCAAGTCGGCCGCGGAACCGGCGAGTTCGGCGCACACGGCGTCGCCGGGCCGTCCCGAGTCGCGGTACAGGCAGTGCACGGTTCCGGGCCCCACGGCGTACGGCGGATTACTCACAACAAGATCGAACCGCCGCCCGGCCACGGGCTGCGCCAGATCACCGAGCCGTACGTCCCACTCGCACTCATTGAGCGCGGCCGTGGTCGCGGCGAACCGGGCGGCGCGCGGCGACAGATCGGTGACGGTCACGTGCTCGGCCCGCTCCGTGAGCGGCAGCGCGAGCACCCCGCACCCGGTCCCGAGGTCGAGCGCGGAGCCCACGGGGTGCGTGAGCGTGGCCCGCTGCAGCGCCACGTCCGCCGGGCCCACCGGCAGCACATGGTCGGGCCGCCGGTCCGCGGGATCGCCGCGCAGAAACGTCGGGAAGTCCGAGACGACCCACCATCTCTCGTACGGCGCGAGATGCGCCCAGGAGCGGACGAACCCGTCCCCGGCGTTCTCCAGTAGGGGCACGACCTCCCGCTCCACCACCGCGAGCGGAACGGGGTACCCACAAAGGAAGAGCTGGATCAGGACCGCGAGCGGATCGTCCTCTCCTAGGACCCGGAGCACCGGTCCGGGCTCGTAGTGATTGAGCGCCTGCGCCGCCACGCGCCCGACCCGGGCGACGATTCCGTCCCGGGTGTATCCGTGCCGTTCGAGGGCGTCGCGCAGGGCGGCAATCTCGTCGGGGCCGAGCAGGGATTCAGTACTACCGCTGGTCATCGTCATGTCAGAGTTGTCGGCCCGGGCCCGCGAACGCTGAACCCTTACCCACTGCTTTCCCGCCAATGAGGGATCCGGGTGAACTGGCGTTGCTATGCGGCGCGTTATCGCGTACGAGCGCCGGGCCCCTGCTAGTCGCGCGACCCCCTGCCGGACCGGCCCCGCCCGGGACACCGAGCACGGCGTCGCGATACCGCCAGCTCACCGCGGCCTGCCCGTCAGCCCGTGTGCCCTACGTGCTCGATGTGCAGGGCCACTCGCCGTCCCTCCCAGCGGCTTCGCGGAGCGCCCGGCGCGCGTCCACGTGCGCGACAGGAGCGGCGGCGGTCCCGAGAGCCCGGTCGCGCTCCAGCCGCGCGACGGCCAGGGCATCTTCAAGATCTTGCAGCTCCACGGGAGAGATCAGTACGGCTGCGGGGCTGCCCCGGTCGATGAGCGTGATGTGCTCGTGCTGAGCAGCGCGACGGACGAGCTCACCGAGGCGCGTGCGGGCTTCGGTGATCGTGTATGTACTCGGCATGCCACTACTGTGCAGCGACCGCCCCGGGCCTCGCCGCCGAGTGCCGACGAGGCGAGGCGGCGGCCGCAATGGACCGCCGCCGTGGCTGCTCCCTCAGCCTCAGTGAGTCAGCGGGCGCGAGGGGCGCCCCGTGACCTCGTCGATCTCTCCATGTGCCTTGCTCAACAGCTGGGACGACAGGTCCATCAAGGCCCGCGCCCCGGAAATCTCCTCACCCACCCGCAACTGCTCCGGGTCGGAGGGGTGCCGCATCGCATAGCCCTTTGCTCTCATCTCGGTACCGTCCGGGAGCCTGAGCAGAGCGGCCGCACTGGTGCGGTGACCTTGTTCTTCGAACTCCATCTCCACATGCCATCCGGCGAGCGTGGTCATACCGGATCACCTCCCAGGGGGGATCCCCTACTCCCCCCAGGGTCTCTCTCACCCGCCCGCCCCGCTACCCCCAGCCCGCCCCACCACATTCGGCCCAGAGCAGCTTCCCGGGCCCGCCCCCCATCCCGTCACCGAGCGTGTACGCCCCCCACCGGTCCGCACACATCCCGACCAGGAAGAGCCCGCGCCCGCCCTCGTCGGTATCCGGCACGGCGACGGGCACACGCTGCTCACGAAAGGGAGCGGGAATCTCGGGATTCGTGTCCCACACGCTGACCCGGACACGTCCGGGCGCCATCGCCCGCGTGCGGAGCGTGTACGTCCCGAGCAAGTGCAGGTGCGCGTTCGTCACCATCTCACCGGCCAGAAGCTCCGCGGTGTCCGTCAGCTCCGCCATACCGTGGGTGTCGAGCACGGCCCGGAGGGTCGTACGGGCGACACCGGGGGCCCGGGGGTCGTGGGGGAGTTGGAGGGCGTAGGCCCAAGGGGCGGATACCGTTGTCACGGTAAGTCTCCGATCTTTTGGGGGAGTTGGCTGCGATACCTCCAAGGCAGCGGCGAGCGACATAAAGTATTTCCCGTTACGGGAATCGCATGAGGTTTTACCTCGTGTGGGTGACAAGGAGTTGAGCGATGGCCCCCAAGACCGCCACCTCTGTCCGCCGACTCAGGCTGGGGACGGAGCTGCGCAGGCTGCGCGAGCGCGCGGGGATGTCCGTCACCGAGGGCGCCCGTCAACTCGGCGTCAGCCAGGCCCAGCTCAGCAACATCGAGGCCAGCCGATTCGGCGTCAGCCCCGAGCGGCTGCGGGCCATGGCGCGCATCTACCGCTGTTCTGACACGGCGTACGTCGACGGGCTGATCGGGCTGACATCGGAGCACAAGGGCGGCTGGTGGGGAACGTTCCGCGAGATCCTGCCGACCCCGCTTCTCGACATCGCCGAGCTGGAGCACGATGCCACTCAGCTCCGATCCGCAAACACCGCCCACATCCCCGGGCTACTGCAGATCACCGACCACGCACGCGAGATCTTCCGTCAGGTGGTCCCCGAGTTCACCCGCACCGAGATCGAGCACCGCGTAAGCCACCGACTCCAACGCCAAGCGGTGCTGGACCGGGAGGACCCTCCACCGTTCCTCGCGATCATCCACGAAGCCGCCCTGCGCGTCCCCGTAGGAGGCCCCTCGGTAGCCAAGCGGCAGCTTGAGCACCTGATCGAGCAGAGCCAGCGCGAGCACATCGCAGTCCAGGTGATCCCATTCGCGATCGGCGCCTACCCCGGCTCCGGCCAGACGATCTATTACGTGCACGGCCCAGTGCCCCAACTGGACACGGTCTTCCTGGACCAGTCACACGGACCGGCACTCGTCGACGCCGAAGCTCAGCTGGACGCGTACCGCATCCTCCTGAGCCGCATGACCAGCGTGGCTCTGAGCCCCTCCAAGTCCCGAGACCTCATCCACCAGCTGACCAGAGACCTGTGAAGGAGTCCGCGATGTCAACGCGCGCCTGGCAGAAGTCCTCCTACTGCGGCCAGGGAGAGTCCTGCATTCACGTAGCCAAGGGCCCGCAGAAGTCCACGTACTGCCAAGAGGGCGATGCCTGCGTACACGTCGACGCAACGACGAATGGAACCGTCCTGCTAACCGAGAGCAGCGACCCCACCGGCGCCGTCCTCACCACCGACCCCGCAACCTTCGCCACCCTCCTGGCCCACCTCAAGGGGACCGGGGACTCCCCCGGCATAGACATCACACACGCCCCGACCGGCCAGGTCGTACTCGACGGCACCGTCACCACCACAGAGGACAAGTGGCACGCCTTCACCCTCGGCGCACGCGCCGGGGAATTCGATCACTTCGCTGCTGACTGAGCGTCAGCCTTCGTTGCCCGGCGTCACTCCTCGTGATACACAGAGTGAACATACGTACCTCTGCATACATGCGTACGAAACCCGCCAACGAATGACGCTGAGTGGACATACTCCGGCGGAAATCTCGGCGAGAATGGGCAGTGACCTCTGCACAACCGCAGGGGCACAGAACTACCCAATAGGGGCGGTGAGTTACAGATGCTTCTGGCGGCCGAAAAGGGCGACATCACCACCATCATCGGCGGGATCGCCCCGGACTGGGGGCCCTTCGGGAGCCTGGGCAGCGAGGCGCGCGTGATGATCGAGGTCGTGATGGCGATCGCCATCCTGCTCTGCCTCGGTATCGCGATCTGGGGCGCGGCCAAGCAGCGCATCGGCGCGACGGCCCTGCGCGACACCTTCAGTGCCGAGCAGGGCAAGGGCCTGATCATCGCCGGGCTGACCGGCGTCTTCATCATCGGCTCGCTCGGCACGCTCTTCACCATCGTGTACGGGATGGCCGTGTAGTCCCCTGATGCCCACTCACCACACCGCGCGTACGCGGAGACCAGCAGAGCTACCGTCGTACAACCACTACGCGATTCGGCAACTGCTCAAGGGGGCGTACGCGGCATGAGTCTCGGCGACGAGGGCACGGACGTGGGCGGCGCGGGCCAGACCCGCACGCGGCTTCCGGGCGGCGACGGCGGGGTGTACGGCAGCCCGCGCAGACCCGCGCGGTCGTCCTCGCGCAGCCTCGTCACCGTCGTCGGCGTGATCGTCCTGCTGATCGCGGCGATCGCGTTCGCGAACCGGGGTGGTGACGGGGGCTCAGCAGGAAAGGAAACCCGCGCGGGCGGCCCGGGCGCGGCCGCCCCGACGGCCCCCACCGGCAAGAACCCGGTCTCCTCGGGCTTCGCGCACGACCGGCAGGGGGCGGAGAGCGCGGCGGCGAACTATGCGGTGGCGCTGGTGTCCGCGGACATCCTGAAGCCCGCGCTGCGGCCCGACATCGTGCAGTCCGTCTTCGTCACCGACAAGGTGTCCGGGCTGCAGGCCAAGCTCGACAAGGCGTACGACAGAGCGTTCCTGGAGAAGGTCGGCCTGGACGAGTCCGGGAATGCCCCGAGAGGCAAGACGTACGTCTCGCGCACCGCCCCGATCGGCTCCAAGGTCACCTCGTACGCGGACAACAACTCCGCGACCGTCGAGGTCTGGTGCACCGGCGTCTTCGGCATGGCGGGCGAGGACTCGACCAACCCCGTCACGAGCGACTGGTTCACGATGACGCTGAAGATGCGGTGGACCGACGGCGACTGGAAGGTCGAGAGCTTCTCACAGAAGGAGGGACCGGCCCCGGTCAACGGCGACAACCGTGCCTCCACCGCCGACGACATCGCCAAGGCCGTTGAGCAGTACGGAGGGTTCACGTATGCCCGCTAACACCCGACGCCGTGCCCTCCCGCTCGCCGCCACAGTGGCCGCCGTCCAGACGGCCGCCGTGCTGCTCGCCTCCCGCGCGTACGCGGCACCGGAGCCCGACAAGAACTGTGACCTCATCGTCGGCCCCGCCAAGGAGTACTGCGAAAAAGGAAAAGAAGCCGGAAGCGGCGGAGCCACCCCCAACAACCCCGCCGAAGACGCCCTAGGCACCCTCGACCCCCTCACCTCCCTCGCCAAGGGCTGTGCCAACGCCGCCGCCTGGACCGTCGACAAGCTGAGCGCCGCCGTGAAGGAGACCGCCGAGGTCGACTTCACGAACGACACGTTTCTGAAGCAGTACGCCGTCGTCTTCGCCGCCTCGACCATCCTGACCCTGCTGCTCTGGCTGCTCGCCGTCGCCAAGCGGGCGGTACGCGGCGTGCCGCTCACCACCGCGCTCAGCGAGGCCGTCGGGTTCCTGTGGCTGACGGTCCTCGCCTCCGCCTTCACGCCGCTGATCCTCTACACCATCGTCTCCGCGACCGACGGGGTCACCGACGTACTCGCCAAAGCGACGGGCAATCAGACGGACACGTTCTTCGGCACCTTCGCCGAGGCCCTGAAGAAGGGCGAGGACATCGGCGGCGGGCCGATCATGCTGATCGTCGTCTCGCTCGTGTCCATCCTCGCGGCCGGAGTGCTCTGGCTCGAGCTGGTCATCCGGGCCGCGCTGCTGTACGTGGGCGCGCTGCTCGGGACCGTCGTCTACGCGGGGCTCGTGGACAAGAACCTCTGGTCGCACGTGCGGCGCTGGGCCGGGATCATGATCGCGGTGATTCTGGTCAAGCCGGTGATCGTCATTGTGCTCGGGCTCGCCGGGGCGCTCTCCGCCGAGGACGGGCCGGACGCCTTCTCGGCCGTCGTGTCCGGCCTCGCCATCATCCTGCTCGCCATCTTCGCCTCGGCGATGATCTACCGCTTCGTGCCCGGGTTCGGGGACGAGATCGCCGCCGGACGGAACAACCGCATCATGCAGAGCGCCGAGGGCAAGGCCGCGGCGGTCATCAGCTCCCCGGCGGCGCTCGTCTCGCAGGGCATCAAGACGCACAGCGGCCGCGGGCACGGCGGCGACGACAACGGCGCGCAGAGCAACAGCGGCGGGCGGCCCGCGAACCCCGCCTCCGGTGGCGTCGCCGCACACAGCAACCGGGGTGCCTCGCCCTCCTCGAACGGCGGCGGAACTGTCCCCTCCACCGCACCCGCACCCCGCAGCAGCGGCAGCAGCGCGGCCAGCGCCGCCCACAGCGCACGGACCTCGCGCAGCACCGGCACATCAGGCACCGCAGGCACAGGCAAGAGCAACCGCACGGGAGGTGAAGGGCGTTGACGACCCAGTCCCATGTGTCCCATCCGGTCACGCCCCGCCGCACATATCTGATCGGCCGCGCCCGGCCGAACGCGATCGTCGGCAAGAATCGCGAGACCGGCGAGATCGCGCTGATCATCGCGGGCGGCTTCCTCGGCATGATGTGCGGGCTCCTCGTCCCCGTCCTGTCCCTGCGGATCGTGCTGCTCATGGGCTTCCCCATGCTCGCGCTCGCCGCGGTGTACCTACCGTTCAAGGGCCGTACCTTCTACCGCTGGTACGAGATCAACCGCAGCTACCGGCGCCACCTGCGCCAGGGCGCCGTCTACCGCTCCGCCGCCCCCGAGGCCGGAGTCCGCTTCGACGGCCGGGAGGTGGAGATCGGGCCGCCGCCGGGGATCGGGCGGATCACCTGGCTCGCGGCGCCGTTCGGCCCGGACGAGATCGCCGTACTGCTGCACGCCGACCGCCGTACCGTCACCGCCGCGATCGAGATCGAGGGCCCGGGCGTCGGGCTGCGGGACAGCGAGGACCAGGAAGCCCTCGTCGACCGCTTCGGCACACTGCTCAAGCACGTGGCCAACGGCGACGGCTTCGTGACCCGGCTCCAGATGCTCGCCCGTACGCTCCCCGCCGACCCGGACGCACACGCCAAGGACGTGGCCGTACGCGGTGACGACCGGGCGCCGGGCTGGCTGCGGGAGTCGTACGACCAGCTCCAGTCCATGGTGTCGACGAGCAGCGAGCAGCACCGCGCGTACCTGGTGGCCTGCATGCACTACACGCGCGAACTCGCCGCCGAGGCCGACGCGATGGCGCGCGCCATCCGTCCGCAGTCCGGCCGCAAGGTGGACAAGGACGCGGGCCTCGCCGTTGTCATGGCCAGGGAATTGACCGATATCTGTTCGCGGCTTCAGGAGGCCGACATCCGGGTCCGCCAGCCGCTCGGCCAAGGTCGGCTCGCCTCCCTCGTGCACTCCATGTACGACCCGGACCACCCCATCGACCACATCCAGGCGATGACGAAGCGGAACGCCTGGCCCGCCGAGCTGGACGCCATGGAGCCGACGTACCTCCAGGCCAAGACCCGCGAGTCCGCGACCCGCGCGCCCTGGTGCCACGCCACGGCCTGGGTGAAGGAGTGGCCGATGACCCCGGTGGGCGTCAACTTCCTCGCGCCGCTCCTGGTCCATACCCCGGACGTGATCCGCACGGTCGCGGTGACGATGGACCTGGAGCCGACGGAGGTCGCCATCGAGCGGATGCTCACCGAGAAGACCAACGACGAGGCGGAGGCCAGCCGCCAGGCCAAGCTCAACCGCACCGTCGACCCGCGCGACGCCGCCGCCCACTCCCGCCTCGACCAGCGCGGCGAGGACCTGGCGAGCGGCGCGGCCGGGGTGAACCTGGTCGGCTACATCACGGTGTCGTCCCGCTCCCCGGAGGGCCTGGCCCGCGACAAGCGGACGATCCGGGCCTCGGCCGGAAAGTCGTATCTGAAGCTGGAGTGGTGCGACCGCGAGCACCACCGGGCGTTCGTGAACACCCTGCCGTTCGCGACCGGCATCCGACGCTAAGACGCCAACGGGAGAAGAAGGTAGAGGCGCCAGGCCCATGCGAGACCCGCTGTCCATGCTCACCGACGCCTTCACCTCCTTCCTGTTCGGAAAGGTGGAGACGACCCGCCTGCCCGTGCGTACGTCCACGGGCCAGGCCCAGGCCGTCTACCTGCCCACCGCCGCCCCCGGCCTCGGCGACTCCGGCGTGATCATCGGCCGCGAGGTGTACAGCGGCAAGGGCTACGTCTACGACCCGTTCCAGCTGTACGGGCAGCAGCTCCCGGCCCCCCACTGGCTGGTCCTTGGCGAGTCCGGCAACGGCAAGTCGGCCCTGGAAAAGACGTACGTGCTGCGGCAGTTGCGCTTCCGCGACCGCCAGGTGGTCGTGCTCGACGCACAGGGCGAGGACGGCGTCGGCGAATGGAACCTGATCGCCCAGGAGCTGGGTATAACGCCCATCCGCCTGGACCCGACGGTCGCGCTGGACACGGGCATCCGCCTGAACCCCCTGGACCCCGCGATCACGACCACGGGCCAGTTGGCGCTGCTCCGCACCATCATCGAGGTGGCCATGGGCCACGGCCTCGACGAGCGCTCCGGCTTCGCGCTGAAGGTGGCCCACGCGTACGTCAACGAAACGATCGTCGAGCGCCAGCCGGTCCTGACCGACATCGTCGAGCAACTCCGCCACCCCGAGCCGGAGTCCGCGGAAGCGATGAACGTCGCCATAGAGGACGTACGGGCCTGGGGCCTGGATGTGGCGCTGGTCCTGGACCGCCTGGTCGACGGCGACCTGCGGGGCATGTTCGACGGCCCGACAACGGTCGGCATCGACCTGGACGCCCCGCTGATCGTCTTCGACCTCTCCCACATCGACCGCAACTCGATCGCGATGCCGATCCTGATGGCCATCGTGGGCGTCTGGCTGGAACACACCTGGATCCGCCCGGACCGCAAGAAGCGCATCTTCCTGGTGGAAGAGGCCTGGCACATCATCAACTCTCCTTTTGTTGCGCAGCTTTTCCAACGGCTGTTGAAGTTCGGGCGAAGGCTGGGCCTTTCTTTTGTGGCGGTGGTCCACCACCTGAGCGACGTGGTCGACGGCGCGGCGGCGCGAGAGGCGGCGGCGATCCTGAAGATGGCGTCGACACGGACGATCTACGCCCAGAAGGCCGACGAAGCCCGAGCGACGGGCCAGGTCCTCGGCCTGCCCCGCTGGGCGGTCGAGATCATCCCGAGCCTCACCCCCGGCATCGCGGTGTGGGACGTCAACGGCAATGTCCAGGTGGTCAAACACCTGATCACAGAGATGGAACGCCCCCTGGTCTACACCGACCGCGCCATGACGGAGTCCTCGGCCCCGGGCGAACACGCGGAGGACGACCTGATGCTCGCGGCGGAGAAGGAGGCGGAGGAACGGGCCGCCCGGATGGATGAGTTGAACGGCCGGGGCGGCGGGTCTGCGGAGTCTACGGTGGCGTGAGATGCGGCAAACGGTGGCGTGAGATGCGGCGATACGAGGATGGGCGCGGGTACGGGAACGGGCACCCTGAGCGGCGGGATGGCGAGGGCCGCCAGGGTGGCGGAGGCGCAGGGGGCTCCGGGGGCGCAGGGGGCTCCGGGGGCGGCATCCCGGACGGCCTGCTGGTCGGCATTCTGGTGTTCCTGCTCGGCCTGACCCTCCTGGTCTGGACGGCAACGGGCCTGGCGGGCCTGTTCGCGAAGGGCGCCTGGCCGGACGCGGTAACCATCCAGAACACCCCCCTGGCCATGCGCCACTTGATCGCAGAACCGCACGACCTGCCGGGAGCGTGGACAGCCACACCGGCGGAACAGCTCTCCGGGTACGGCCTCTTCTGGGGCTTGTTCATCGGCCAGTTGATGGTCCTGCTGGTTCTGACGATCTTTGTCCTTGGGACGGCAGCTCGGTGGCGGGCTGTGCGGAGGGTGCGCAGGGCGCGGCGTGAGAAGGCTGCGGGTGCCGATGCTGATGCGGCTGTCGCACCTGTCGATCCTGTCGATCCCGCTCCCGCTGTGGGCCGTCGTTCCGCAGGGCGGAACGGGTGGGCACAGCCCACGTCGCCGAGTGCGCCAAAGGACGACCTACGGGACCCCGTTGCCGAGCACGCGGAAGCCGAGGGCACCCCGGCTCAGGCCACGGCAACCGAACCGACGGAACCTGAGCGGACGGTAACCCCACCCGTGACGGTCCCAGCCCCCCGTACCCCCCTCTTCCTCGGCGACGCCACCTCCCGCAGAGCCCCAGCCACCGCCGCCATCCTCGACGCCGAATCCGCCGCCCTCATCCTCACCTCCGACCCCACCCTGTGGACGGACACCAAGGACGCAAGAGCCAAGCTCGGCCCCGTACTCCTCTACGACCCCACACACCGCTGCGACACCCCCGCCCGCATGCACTGGAGCCCCACCTCCGGTTGCGAGGAGAAGAGCACAGCCGCGGCAACGGCGGCGGCCCTCCTCGCTCCGGTACGCCCCACCGCGAAGCTGGACGCGGCCACAGCCAACACCGCCGAGACGCTCCTCCGCTGCTATCTGCACGCCGCCGCCGTGGACGGCCGCGGCGTCAAACACGTCCACCGCTGGGCCCAGGGCAACCAGGTCCAGGAGGCGGTACGCATCCTCCGTACCAACACGAAGGCAGCCGCAGGAGCCGCAGGCGAACTGGAAGCAGAACTCACGGCACACCCCGAACGCCGAGACGTGGCCCAGGAGTTGACGGCCCGAGCCCTCTCCTCCCTCTTCTCGGTCCACATCCGCGAGGCATGCACCCCCAACCGGACAGACACCCTGACGCTGGATTCCTTCATCAGCGAAGGGGGCACGCTGTACGTGGTGGGTGAACCCATCGAGGACCCCAAGGCGAAGCCCGGCGCGATGCCTCTCCTGACGGCCCTCGTCTCCAGCGTGGTCGAGCGCGGCCGGCGCATGGCCGAACGGTCATCCTCCGGCCGACTCGACCCACCAATGACGCTCGTCCTGGACGACGTCGCCGCGGTGGCTCCGCTCCCCCAGCTCCCGGAGCTACTGACCACCGGAGCGGACCGGGGCCTCCCCACTCTGGCCCTGCTCCGCTCCCGAGCCCAGGCCCAATCCCGCTGGCCCCACAGCGAACTGCCCGCCTGAAAGGCGGTTTGGTGGGCTGGCGTGAAATGATCCAGAAATGCAGAAAGCCCCGTGCCATCGGCACGGGGCTTTCCCCACAATTAGTTCGGCGGCGTCCTACTCTCCCACAGGGTCCCCCCTGCAGTACCATCGGCGCTGTAAGGCTTAGCTTCCGGGTTCGGAATGTAACCGGG